>JBHELK010000082.1:0-15003 GCA_046263085.1 Actinomycetota bacterium | reverse complement strand
CCGGGTGACGACGCCGGTGCTCGGGGCGTTCCTGATGCGCGTCGCCGGCGTGACGCGATTCACGTTCGCCATCCTGATCATGGTCGGCGTACCGACCCTCGCGTCGCTCGCGCTCGCCGCGTTCGGGTACCGGCACCGCCGCGACCCGCTGCTGTTCCTGCTGACGCTGTTCGCCGGCGTCTCGCTGTTCCTGACGACGGTCTACGTCGGCTACATGGACAACATCATGTGCCTGTTCATCCTGGCCATGACCCTGCCGTTCATCCAACCGGCGAGGAGGTCGTGGGGGGCGCGGAGCGCGATCGCGCTGCTCATGTTCTGCGCGACGCTCACGCATCCCACGACGCTCGCGATCTTCGTGCTGGTGCTCGTGGCGGGCGCCGGACTGCACTTCCTGACGAGCCGGTTCTCGATCGTGAAGACGCTGCGGGCCGACGCGCCGATGCTCGTGTCCGCGGCGGTGGGTGTCCTGGCGGGGCTTGCCGTGTGGAAGATCGGCGTGTGGGGGGTCAAGGCGCCGTTCGCAGACGCGGCGCTTCCGCCGCCGTACCCGTCCAGCGTGTTCAAGTCGAACCTCTGGCAGTGGGTGGGGAGCCTGAAGCCGATCGTGATCGGACCGCTGATCGCGGTTGCCATCGCTGGGATCGTCGGCGCGGCGAGGCGGCGCCGCGAGCCGGCCGACGAGTACGACCGTATGTCCCTGCTGTGGCTGCTGCCGTACCTGGGTTGCTTCGGGTTCGTCGCGGGGTTGACCTATCCCTACTACCGGTTCATGAACACCACGCTCGCCGTGATGATCCTCGCGGGGATGGGCGCGTGGATGGCGGCGCGGTGGTTCCTGCGGCGGTTCCGGGGGGCGGGGATCGTCGGCGTGGCCGCGATCTTCGTGGGGTTCGGCTTCATCCTGGCGTCGGGGCTCGGCCCGTGGACCTCAACGGCGCCCACTGCGCGCTGGCTCGATGACTCGTCTCGGGCCGCGATGGCGTCGGTCGACGCATACGTCGCCGCGCAAACCGACGACCAACCCGTGCTGTTCATCGTGAACTACCGCGACGACCGCAAGGCATGGGGGTGGGCCAAGACCTACTCCAACGCGGCCCGTGCGGGCTTGATCGGCGACCAGGCCCTGCGTTCGGTCATCTACTTCGGCAACATCAACGATTACTTCGCCCTCCGCCCGAGCCAGGGGGAGGACCGAGTGTTCAATCGCGTGTCGCGAGGGTTCTTCCAGAACACGCAGAGCCGGCTCGCGCGCTACGACCGGGAGCCAACGGTCATCCTGATGCGCCGATTCAATCAGGGAACCCTCAACGAGCAATGGGTGGATCTGAACAGCGGGCCCGACCAGCTGAACATTTTCTTCCAGGTCCATCCCATCGGGTCCGATGTCACGGTCCTCACCGGACCCCATGCGGCTCCGGTCGATGAGCACGGAGTTGATCTCGCTCGGGCTGCGGGGGCGCGGGAGGCGGCCGCGCTGGCGGATCCGCCCGGGCTGTTCAGCGATCCGGGTCATCTGCTGCGCGTGATCCTGGTGCTCGCGTTCATGCTGATCCTGCCGGGACTGCTCGCTGCGAGGTGGTTCGAGCTGGAGGACGGGCTGGTTCGGCTGGCGCTCGTGCCGGGACTCTCCATGGCGATGCTGATGACATCGGCGGTGCTGGTGATCGCCGTGCACCGCAAACCGTTCGGCATGGCCGACGGCATCGCCGCGCTCGCGCTCGCGGTGCTCGCCGGCGGCGTGCTCGACCTGCTCGCTCGCCGTCGGGCTGCCGGGAAGGCCGCCGTCGTTCCGTTCATCCGGCGCTCGCTGTCGCTGTTCGACAACCGGCGTTTCGCGTTCCTCATGGGCACCGTGTTCCTCGCCGTGTTCGGGGACGGCATCGTGCAGGGTGCGCTGGCCAAGACCATCGCGTTCGGTGGACACAAGGGCTTCGACCTGACCAACGCGCACTCCGCACGCGACATCCTCGGCATCGTGTTGCTCACGTATCTGCCGTACACGTTCGTGAGCCCGTTCGTGGGCGTCCTCATCGACCGCTTCGACCGGCGGACGCTGCTCTTCCTGGCCAACGGGGTGCGCGCCGGCGTGGTGGTACTCGTCGGCCTGGCCGGGGTGGGCCACCTCCCGGATGCGGCGCTGATCGGGGTGCTGCTCCTCACCCTGGCTTCGACGCGGCTCGTCCTCGCGGTGAAGTCGGCGAGCATCCCCGCAGTTCTCGAGGGCCAGAACCTGATGCAGGGCAACTCCATCTCCCAGGCCGGCAGCGCGATCTCGCAGCTCGTCGGGGCGGGGCTCGCGTTCGTGGGGACCGCGGCCACGAACGCCAGCATCGTCGTGATCGTCGGCGCCATCGTGTACGGCGTCGGCGCGTTTGCCGCATCGAAGACCGGCCGGCTCGAGACCGAGCGGCGATCGGTCCGGTTCTGGGACGAGATCCGCAGGGTGCTCGCCGACATCGGCGAGGGCATCCGCGAGGTTCGCCGCAGCGCTGCGGCACGGCTGGGGCTCGCCGGGTTCGTCACGCTCCGGACGCTCGCGTCCTACGTGGCACTCGTCTTCGCTCTCGAGGTGCGATCGATCCTCGGGCACAACTCCAGCAAGAAGGGGATCATCATCGCGGGCATCGCCGCCGCGGTCGGTGCCGCGCTCGGGTTCGTGGTCGCGGAGAGGCTGCGCGATCGCATCCGGCCCAGCCGCCTGCTCGTCGCGGCTATGGTGATCGCGGGGGCCGGGGTGGTGGCGTTCGGCGGCGTGGTGTCGGCGCTCGGGCTGGCCGTCGTGGCGTTCGTGGCGTCGCTCGGGTACTTCCTCGGCAAGATCAGTGCGGACACGATCGTTCAGCAAGCCCTGGCCGACAAGTACCGCGGGCGCGGGTTCAGCTTCTTCGACGTGGCCTACAACCTGGCGTGGATCGTCCCCGCCCTCGTGTTGTGGGCGCTGTGGGGCCACCTCAGCCCCCGGCTGCTGCAGGTCCTGGGCGGCGCGGTGTTCCTCGGCGCGGCGGGGTTGATCGGGGCATGGTCGCGCCGACTCGCGTCGAGGGAGGCTGGCGGCGAGGTGCTTCGCGTCGACTGAGGGCGCGCCCTCCGAGCTCACGCTGTTGACGGTCCGGCGCGCTCGAGCTTCCCGGCCCGCCGATCACGATCGCCCTTCGCCCGGTGGCAGCTCCAGCAACGCGGGTTGAGGTTCGGGAGTGAAGTTTCGCCCTGTGCCGCGCACGGCACGAGGTGATCGAACTCCGGTCGAAACCGTCTCCCGCAATCGGTGCATGCGACGCCTTCGAACTCAGGCGCTTCTCCCAGCTCGAGGGCCACCTGTACCTCCACCGGGATGTGCCGTGACCACCGCTTGAAGTGGCGAAGGTCCGTGCCGTCGTAGAAGACACCGCTCAAGAAGGCGTCCTTCGCGATCTCCTTAGCGACTGGCGGAGCGACCGGACCCACCCCCGGGATCTTGCACAGCTCGCCTTTCCGAACGTCCTCCCAGCCGCGCTTCGCGACCTCGCGGCTAACGAGCACCACGAGCTCGGGGCGCCGGGCCCGGCCCTTCCCCTTTCCCGAGAGCAGCGCGGCGTAGGCATCGGCGAGGTGGTGTTCGAACGGCTCCTGCCCATCCTCCTCGCCGGCGCGCTTGGCAGCGCGGGCCCGTCGCTCCGCTTCCGCGTCGGCTCGGGCCACGATCGGCGTCCCGACGTGAGGCTCGAGGCGCAGATGGACGTTCACCATCCCCAGGTCGTCGGTGTGGCTTCGGGCGGAGCGGGCCTCGTGCTGGCGCTCCGCCAAACCTCGGTGCTGCTCAGCCTCGAGCTTCACCTTGCGCGCCTGCTCCTTGAGGACCTGGAAGGACTGCTCCTTCGCCACCGTCAGCAATTCCAGCGACGCCCCAGGCGCCGCGGCCTCGGCCTTCGCGATCTCCGCCGCCTGGGGCAGGGACACCTCGCCGTGCTGCAAGGCTTCCCTCAGCTCGGGAGCTTCTTGCAGAACCCTTCCCGTCTCCATCGTCGCTTTGGCCTCGCCGACAGAGGTCCCCGCCGCCCGAGACAGGTCCGTGGCGTTCTCGGCGGTCTGGGCGAGCGTTGCCACCCCGAAGGCGCCAAGCCGCTGCACCTTCGTGTACATACCGAGCAACCCGCGAGCCTCGACCGACGTCAACGCGGCCGGCTCGAGCTCGGCGTTCGCCTCCTCGAGCAACGTGGCTGCCGCGCGGAGCTTCCGCTCTGCCTCTCGGGGTGGATCACAAGGACGTTCCGTCAGCACCGCACTCATGGTGAATCGATGCTATGCAAATGGAGTACGAAGTACTGTGACGGCGCTCACAATCCGACAAGAAATTGAACGAAAACCGAGAAAATCTGGATCGGCCGGCACTGCTGGGGTTTTGCTCAGCGCACAAGCTCGATGTGACGCCCATCCCAGGGCGGCAAGCGATCCGGGTGATCGCTCCGAAAGTGCACACCACGGCTCTCCTCGCGTGACGTCGCGGCGCGACAGATGAGCGACGCCGTCGTCGCCGCGAGCCGGAGTGCCGCGTCCGGGGAACGTCCGGCGATGTCCTCCGCCACCCGGCGAGCGGAATCAAGCGACTCCGCAGTACGCGACAGTCCCGCCCCGGCCGTCATGGCGCGACGCACCTCCCGCCAGCCGTCGGGGTCGTTCCGAGACGCACCCCCGCTGAACGAGAACGCGCCTGGACTTTCCCCCGCCGAGGAGGTCATGGCGATCGCGGCTCGCCGCCCGTACACCACGGCCTCCGTCAGCGAGTTCCCGGCCATCCGGTTCGCGCCGTGCACGCCGGTCGCCGCGCACTCGCCGGCCGCGAACAGTCCCGGGAGCGAGGTCCTGCCGTCGAGATCGGTCGCCACGCCGCCAAGGAAGTAGTGCGCTGCGGGAGACACCGGGACCACTTCCCGGGCCAGGTCGAACCCGCACTCCCGGACGGCGGCGAGCACGTTCGGGAAACGCTCAGCGAGGGCGTCCGCGCCGAGGTGCCGCGCGTCGAGGAACGCCCGCTCCCGCGCCGCGATCGCTCGGGCCACGACGTCGCGGGGCGCCAGCTCGCCGTCGGGATGGACGCCCAGCAGGAACCGTTCGCCGTCGGCGTCGACGACGAACGCACCGTCGCCACGCAGTGCCTCCGTCATCAACACGCGCTGCCCGTCGCCCGCCGCAAGGGTCGTCGGATGGAACTGCACGAACTCGACGTCCGCCACGGCCGCCCCGGCCAGGTACGCGAGGGCCACGCCGTCGCCGGTCGAGGCGCTCGTGTTGGTCGTGGCCTCGTACAGCGCTCCGCACCCCCCGGTGGCGAGCAGCACGGCACGCGCCGTCACCGGCACCAGCGAGCCGTCCGGCTCCCTCACCAGCGCGCCCACGCACCGGCCCTCCTGAACCAGCAGCTCCACCGCGGCTCCCACCATCCGCGTCGCTCGCGTCCGGGCCCGGTCGACCACCACGCGCATCAGCTCCCTGCCGGTGGCGTCCTTCGCGTGCACCGATCGAGGGACCGACTGGCCGCCCTCGCGGTTCAGGTCGAGCGAGCCGTCGGCGCCGCGATCGAACTCACACCCGAGCGCCACGAGCTCCTCGAGCTGGGCCGGCGCCTCCTCGGTCAGCACGGCAACCGCGTCCTCCACACACGCGCCCGCGCCGACTCGCACAGTGTCGGCGGCGTGCAGCGCCGGAGAGTCACCGGGCCCGATCGGCACCGCCATCCCACCCTGCGCGAGCGGCGAGGAGCCGGCCTTCGTGTCCGTGCCCTTGTCGACGACCAGCACCGACCAGTCGGGCGGCAGGTGCAGTGCGGCGTACAGCCCGGCCAGGCCCCCGCCCACCACGAGCGCGTCGACCCGGGCTGGCGCTCCGGCCCGCTGCGAGATCAGCCCCCCGGATGCAAGAGGTCGCGCTTGAAATCGGGGAAGTAGGTTCCGATCTCGCTGACGTCGAAGTTCGGCAGGATCGATTCCTTCGGCTCCCGCTCGAGCAGGTACTCCATGCAGCGCCGGACGAACTCGCCGGGTTCCGAGAAGCGATCGCCCTGCGCGTCGTAGTCGGCGCTCGACAGCGTGACCACGTGCCGGCTGGAAGAGCCCGCTGCCTCGATCGTGACCTCGAACGTGAACGAGTCGCCGTTCTCGTGCGTCTTCGAAACTCCGATGTCTGCCATGGGCTCGTAGCGTATCCGGTACGCTCGGGCCCATGCCGTTCGTCGACGTCGGTGACGCGCGCCTGCACGTCGAGGTGGACGGCACCGGCGAGCCCGTCACGGTCCTGGCCCACGGCCTCACCAACACATGCCGCGAGCTGGCCCGGCTCACGCCGCTGATCGAGGGCACGAAGGTCAGGTTCTGCTTCCGGGGGCACGGCCAGTCGACGTCCCCCGAGACGGGCTACCGATTCGCGGATTTCGCTCGAGACCTGGAGGCGGTGGCCTCGGAGTACGGCGCGACGCGGGCGTTCGGGACATCGCTCGGCGCCGGCGCCATCTGCAGGATCCTCTCCGAGAACCCGGATCGTTTCGAGCGGCTGGTTTTCCTGCTGCCCGCGGGCCTCGACCGCCCTTTCCGGCACAAGGAGGACTTCATCAAGACCGCCGAGATCCTGGAGTCGAAGCCGCGCGACGAGGCCATCGAGGCCATCCTCGGCGACCCGAACCGGCTCGAGACCTACGCGCGGCAGCCCTGGATGCGCGAGTTCGATCGCGAGACGTGGGATCACGCCGACATGCACGCCCTGGCCGCGGCCATCCGCGGGGTCATCGAGGACTTCCCG
Source organism: Actinomycetota bacterium (assembly GCA_046263085.1). GTDB lineage: Bacteria > Actinomycetota > UBA4738 > UBA4738 > JACQTL01 > JBHELK01. The sequence continues at coordinate 8,232 of JBHELK010000082.1, read as the reverse complement.
GTCCCCGATCGTGAGCTCATGCGGAAGGTGCAGACACCGGTGCTCCTGATCTGCCGGGAGGGCGACCCCATCCATCCGGCGGCGCTCGGGCGGACCCTCGTGGATCTCATGCCGAACGCGGAGCTCCTCTGCTACCGCGACGATGTCGAGATGTTCGAGGCCCTCCCCGACATCGTGCAGCGCGTGGGCGCGTTCCTGGCCTGATGGAGCGGGCCGGCCCCGACGCGGTGGAGGAGGCGCTCGCGCGGCTGGAGCGCTGGCAGCCGGTGACGAACGCGTTCAGCCAGGTCTTCGCCGAGGAGGCCAGGGCGGTCGCGAAGGAGGGAGCTCACGGCGACGGCCCGCTGGCCGGGGTCCCCGTGGCGGTCAAGGACCTCTTCGACATGTCGGGGCACGAGACCACGGGATGTTGCGCGGCGTACCAGGGCAGTGTGGCGGCGGGTGACGCCGACGTCGTTCGGTCCCTCCGCGACGCCGGCGCGGTCATCGTGGGCAAGACCAATCAGCACGAGCTCGCGTTCGGCACTACGAACCTCATCTCCGCGTGTGGCCCGGTTCGCAATCCGTGGGACCCGGAACGGATCCCCGGTGGATCGAGCGGGGGGTCGGCCGCTGCCGTCGCCGCCGGCGTCGTTCCCATCGCGCTCGGCACCGACACGGGCGGGTCCATCCGCATCCCGGCGGCGTTCTGCGGCGTGTTCGGGCTGAAGCCGACCCACGGGCGGTTGTCCCTGGCGGGGGTCATGCCCCTGTCGACGTCGCTCGACTGTCCCGGCCCCATCGCGGCCAGCGCCGCCGACCTCACGCTGGCATGGGAGGTCTTGTCCGGGGAGCGTACGGATGCCGGCCACGCCGCCGGGGTCGGCGTGATCGACATCGACCGGTGCACCGACGACGTCCACGACGCGGTGCAGGCCACGGCCGGGGCCCTCGAGGAGCTCGGGATCCACATCGACGGCGTGCCGGACGAGATCGCGGACGCGCCGGAGGTCTGGGTCGAGATCGCCGCCCCCGAGTTCGCCCGCGATCACGCCGTGCTCGCGGAGCGGCTCGATCGCGTCCATCCCATCATCGGCGCGTTCCTCGAGTACGGTCGGTCGCAGACCCCGGACCGGCGCGAGAAGGCCGACGAGGAGGTGCGCGCGCTCACGGCGTGGTTCGATCGGCAGTTCGAGCGCCACGACGCGATCCTCTTGCCGGCCACGCCCTACGCGGCGCCGCGCGCCGACGACGAGGAGATCGAGGTCCGGAGCGGGGAGCGGGTGAACGTGCACGTGGGCGGGCCCTCGAACCTCACGCGTCCCGCCAACCTCGCCGGGCTGCCGGGGGTGGCCCTGCCCGCGGGGCGCACGGCCGAGGGCATGCCGATCGGGGTGCAGCTCGTGGGGCCGCGCGGGTCGGAGGCGATGCTGCTGGCCACCGCCCGCGCCCTCGAGGCCGCCGATCCCCGGTTCCGAGCCGGCGTCGCGCCGTTCCCGGGTTGACGTCGCGCGGCCGCACCGCGGAGGCCGTCGGCGGCGGGCTCGTCGCGATGGCCTCGCTGCAGTTCGGCGTGGTGGTCGTGCTGGGCAAGCTCGTCCAGCGGAGCGACCTCTCGGTCTACGCGATGCTCGCGGTGCGCTTCGCCATCGCCGCGTTCGTCCTCGCGCTGGTGCGGGCGTCGCTGCGGCAGGGGCTGCTCCCCGCCCGCGGCGAGCGCCTGTGGCTCGTCGGGCTCGGCGTCATCGGGTACGCCGTGGAGTCCGCACTGTTCTTCACCGCGCTCCGGCACGGTCAGGCTGCCGCGGTGACCCTCCTGTTCTTCACCTACCCGGTGTTCGTGGCCGTGGCGTCCGTTCTCCTGGGGCGTGGGGTCCCCGGACCGCTGATCATGGGATCGCTGGTGTGCGCGCTCGCGGGTGCGGCCATCGTGATCGCCTTCTCGGGCAAGCTCGCCATCACCCCGGCCGGCGTCGCGTTCGCCATCGGATGCGCGGTGTCGTTCACCGCGTACCTCCTGGTGCTCGACCACGTGATCCGCCGCACCGATCCCCACGTCACCTCGATGTGGGTGGCGGGTTCCGCTTCGGCGACGCTCGCCGTCCTGGCCGCGTTGTCGGGCTCGTCGTGGGCGACAGCGGGCGGCAAGAGCTGGGCGGAGCTCGCCGGCATGGGCCTGGCCACGGCCGGCGCGTTCGTGTGCCTGTTCGTGGGGCTGCGGCGGCTGGGCCCGGTCCGAACATCGATCGTCGCGGCCGCGGAGCCCCTCGCCACGACGCTCCTCGCGTGGCTCATCCTCGACGAGCGCATCCGCCCGGCCACGGCGATCGGCGGGGTGTTGATCCTGGTGGGAGCGGTGGCGGCGACGCTCGCGCGTGCCACCCCGGCTCCGGAGCCGCCGACGCCCTGAGACGCGCTGTGACGCGCTGTGACGCGCTGTGACGCGCTAGGGCAGGTAGCGGACCAACCCGATCTTCTTGCCGGTCGCGCCCGCCACGACGATCTTGCCGTCGTTCTCGATGGCCAGACCGTACGCGAAGTCCACCCCGCCGAGGTCCGTCGTCACGATCCCGGTCCCGCCGAACGACTGGTCCGCCGTGCCGTCGGCCAGATATCTCGCGACGGCGAAGTCGGAGTCGCCGCCGCCGGTGCAGCAACGGCCGCCGCCCGCGACGATCTTCCCGTCGCCCTGGACCGCCACCGCGGAGAAGCTGTCGTACGGCTGCCCCTTGCCGGAGCCGACGACCCGCCCGTCCCCGCCGAACGTCTTGTCGAGCTTCCCGTTCTTCTCGTACCGGGTCAGCGCGAACAGCGAGTCGTCGTTCGGCGAGCTGCCCCCACACCCGGTGAAGCGCACAGAGCCGGCGGTCACGATCCGTCCGTCCGGCTGGACCGCGACGTCGAAGGCGCGGCCGTCTCCTCCCTTGAAGCGGGTCACGACCCGACCGTCGCCGTCGAACGACGGGTCGAGCGAGCCGTCGGGGCGTACGCGCGCCAGGACCAGGCCGTCCGGGATGTTCGATGCCGAGCACTCCGGCGTGAGCCCGCCGGCGACGACGATCTTGCCGTTCGCCTGGATGGCCATCCCCCCGGCCCCCAGTGAAACGTCCGTTCCGGAGTCGGGATCGTGTCCCACGTTCGGGAAGGTGAACGAGACCCGGCCGTCGTGATCGAAGCTCGGATCGAGTGCCCCGTGGCTGGCGAAGCGGAGTAGCACGAAGCGGCGGAAGCTCGCCGTGGCGAGCACCACGATCCCGCCGTCGCTCTGGAGTTCGACGTCCGCGACGGCGACCGAAGATCCCTTCACCGCCGTGCTGACGGTCCCCGGTATCGGTCCTCCGCCGAAGTGCGTGTCGAGGTCGCCGTTGGACTTGAAGCGCAACAGGACCACGTCGTGTCCTGAGATGCCGGCTGCGACGATCCGGTTGTCTTTGCCAACGGTGAGGGCCGACGCCTCGGAAGCCTGTCCGGACCCGCCCGACCCGAACCCCTGATCGAGGTCCCCGTTGCTCTCGTACCGATACACAGCCAGGTCGGTGCCGACGGAACCCCCCACCACGATCCGGCCCGTGTGATCGACCGCAACAGCCGCGGCGGCGCAGTTCTTCGGGGCGCAGTCGGTGACGACCTTGCCGGCCACGCCGAACCCGGGGTCGAGCTCCCCGGGCGCAGCGCTCGCGGGGAATGCCCCCAGGAACACTCCGGTGAGGAGGACGAGCACGGCGAGGATCGGGGCGCGGCGCATCGCCCCTATTCTTGCATTTCGTCCGGACGCCTTGAGCGTGGGCCGGCTCCCAGCGTACGGTTCCCGGGCCATGGCCCCGACGCGCCTCTCCGCCCAGGATGCGGCGTTCCTCTATCTGGAGCGGCCGACCATGCACATGCACGTCGCCGGCCTCTCCGTACTCGATCCGTCGACCCGTCCGGACGGGCGCCTGCGCTTCGAGGACCTGGTGGGGGTCATCACCTCCCGGCTGCACCTCGTGCCGCGGTTCCGGCAGAAGGTGGCCTTCGTGCCGGGCAACCTCGGGCGGCCGGTCTGGATCGACGACGAGGACTTCGACGTCGAGTTCCACCTCCGCCGTGCGGCGCTCCCTCCCCCCGGGGGCCGCCGCGAGCTCGCCGACTACGTGCAGCGCGTGCACGCGCGTCCGCTGGACCGCCAGAAGCCGCTGTGGGAGATCTACTTCATCGAGGGGCTCGAGGACGGCCTGGTGGCCATCCTGTCGAAGGTGCATCACGCGATGATCGACGGCATCTCCGGCATGGACATCGCGACGGTGATGTTCGACTTCACGCCGGAACCGACGATCCTGGGACCGGAGGTCTGGTCACCCGAGCCGGAGCCGTCGTCGATGTCGCTCGTCACCGAGGCGGTGCGCGAACAGGTGACCAACCCCGTGGGGGCCATCGCCACAGCGGCGCGCTCTGTGGCCGGCGCGCCCGCCGTCGCGGCGAAGGGAGTGGGTTCCGTGGCGTCCGGCGTGCGCGACCTGTTCGGCCTGGGGCGCGCCCCGAGGGGGCCCTTCGACCGGAAGATCGGATCGGGTCGCCGTTTCGCCATGACGGAGGCGCCCGTCTACCGGTTCAAGGAGATCAAGGATGCCCTGGGCGGGACGGTCAACGACGTGGTCCTGACCGTGGTCTCGGGCGGGCTGCACAAGCTCCTGCGAGGGCGGAGGGAGGCCACGCGCGATCGCAGGCTCCGGGCCATGGTCCCGGTGTCCGTCCGCAGCGACGCCGAGAAGATGGCACTCGGCAACCGCGTGTCGATGATCTTCACCGACCTCCCGGTGGGACCGATGCCGCCCGAGAAGCGGCTCGCGCTCGTGCGGGAGCAGACGAGGCACATCAAGGAATCGACGATGGCGCTCTCGGCGGAGGCCATCATGAACCTCGGCACGTGGGCGCCGCCCACGCTGCACGCACTCGCCGCCCGTCTCATGGCCCGGGGACGCTGGTTCAACCTCGTGATCTCGAACGTGCCCGGGCCGCAGGTGCCGATGTACATCGCGGGCGCCCGGATGATCGCGTCCTACCCGGTGATGCCGCTCACCGAGAACGTCGGGCTGTCGGTGGCGGTCACGAGCCTCGCCGGCGTGATGGGATTCGGGTTCACCGGCGACTGGGACGCCACCCCCGACATCGACGACCTCGCGATCCACGTGGAGGAGTCGCTCGCCGAGCTCGGCAAGGCCGCCGGCGTCTGACGAAGCCTCGGGGGCCGGGGCTCGTCCCCGGCCGTTCCTACGCGAAGTTGGGGCCGGCCTCCCTGGCGCGCTGCACGTGCTCGAGCGACTGACGGAGCTCCTCGATCCACTCCGACTGCTTCGTGCCGACCAGCTTCACGCACCACGCGAGGGCCTCGCTTCGGCTGCGGGCGACGCCGGCGTCGATCAGGGTGTCGAGGACCTGCCGCTCCGGCATCCTGAGCCGGGTCATGACCGGCACGCTCGCGTTCGTGAACAGCCGCTCCTGGTCGCCGATGCGCACGCCCCACGACACCTTGCGGTCGAACCGCCGCTCCGCCTCGCGCGCGATCCGCATGCGCGCCTCGCGGGTGTCCTCCCGGAACCCCTGGACGCGTCCGGAACGAGCTCCCGCCAGGGCGTCCTCGCCGGCGTCGGATCCGAGGTCGACGTCGGACAGCGTCCCGACGATCAGGACCTCCTCGCGGTCGACGGTGACCGCCGGGGCCCCATCGAACCATTCGGCCGGAACCCGCCCCGCGAACCATCCGCTGAGCTCGGCCTCCGCCTTGGCCGCCTGCGCGAAGCTGAAGTGGTGCTCGTGCTTCCTCATCCCACGCCCTCCTGTGTAAGGTCACTTACAAGATTACACCACGTATGCCGCTGCGCCAAACTGGCATGATGCGCGGCGTGCCGGAGGTGTTCCGCCACGCGGTGGCCAGCGGGGATCCGACCCAGTCCTCCGTGATCCTGTGGACCCGGGTGACGGGGGGTCCCGACGATGTCCCGGTCCAGTGGGTGGTGGCCAGCGACCGGGACCTGATCCACGTCGTTGCCCGTGGCGAGGCGGTGGCCGCGGCCGACGCCGACCACACCGTCCACGTCGACGCGACCGGCCTGGACGAGGCCACGACCTACTTCTACGGGTTCGAGGTGCTGGGAGAGCACTCTCCGGTGGGCCGGACCCGGACGCTTCCCGCCGACCCCGATCACCTCCGCCTGGCCATGGTGTCCTGCGCCAAGTACGCGGCCGGGTTCTTCAACGGATACGCGCGCATCGCCGACCGCGCCGACCTCGACTTCGTCGTGCACCTCGGCGACTACATCTACGAGGTGAGCAACCACCCGCCGCCGAGCCAGACGCCGCCCGCGGACATCGGGCGGCCTTACATGCCGGAACACGAATGCGTGACCCTCGAGGACTACCGGGCCCGCTACGCGCATTACCGATCGGACCCCGACGTGCAGCGCCTGCACGTCACCCATCCCGTCATGGCCACGGTCGACGATCACGAGTTCGCGGACGGCGCGTGGCGCGAGGGATCCATCGAGCACAGGGAGGACCGCGACGGCCCGTGGGCAGACCGCAAGGCCGCGGCGTTCCGCGCTCGCTGGGAGTGGCAGCCGTACCGGATGCTGGACGCCGGCGATCCGACGCGCGTCTTCCGCAGCGTGTCGCTCGGTGACCTGGCCGACCTGATCTTCATCGACACCCGATCGCGCCGCGACGGCCCCGGCGTCGGCCCGCGGATGGATGATCCGGCGCGCACACAGCTGCAACCGGAACAACGGTCCTGGTTCCTCGACGCGCTCGGCTCGTCCCGGGCGAGATGGCGCATCGTCGGCAACGGCTCCTGTATGAGCCAGATCTGGGACGAGGCCATCCCGCAGGACGCCCGCGCCGGGTTGGTCAAGCTGAAGATGCTGAACCCCACGGCCGACGGGCCCGATCCCGACCAGTGGGACGGCTACCCGCTGGAGCGCGACGCGATCTACGAGACCATGGAGCGGGGGCCGAGGAACGTCGTGGTCCTCAGCGGCGACGTGCACGTGTCCCTGGCCAACGAGCTCAAGCGCTCACGCGACGCGGACCCGGTGGCGGTGGAGTTCGTCACCACCAGCCTCACCTCGCAGAACCTCGACGACAAGATGGGATGGGAGCCGCGAACCCGGTCGGTCGGGCTGGAGGCGGCCTGGGTGGCCGCGTCGCCGTACACACGATGGGCCGACCTCGACAGCCACGGCTACGTGGTCGTGGACGTCACCCCGGAGCGTGTGGTCGGGGAGTGGTGGTTCGCCGACACCGTGCTGAAGCAGAGCGGCGCGGAATCATCCGGCGGGCGATGGGCCGTTCGCCACGGGACGGCGCGGCTCCAACGCGGCTGACGAAGACGACGACCTCCGCCGTCAGGAGACGGCGCTGAGGCTGGCCAGCCTGGGCTCGGTGTCGAGCCAGTCCGTGAGCTCGGCGAGCCACCGGTCCGGGGCCTCGAGCTGCGCCACGTGACCGACGCCGTCGAGCATCCGGAGCCGCCACCCATCGCGCCCCTCCGCCGCCGAGCTGGCGGTCGCCGCTCGCACCAGCCGGTCCTCGCTGCCCTGGACGAGCAGGACGGGGCACGACACCCGGTCGAGGAGTTGACGTCCGTACGCCACGCGCCGGGAGAGCCGGATCAACGAGCGCGCCGCCTCCAGGAACGAGGGGATGGCGTCCTCGACGTCCTGGCGTTCGGTGGCCGCCTCGATCATCACCTCGACGACCGCCTCGTCGACGCGCGAGGGATCCGCGCAGCACAGCCCCAGCGTCTCGCGCACCAGGCGCTCCGGCCCCAGGCGCTTCGCCCGCTCCCGCATGAACCGCTCGCCGACGCCGGGAAGCTGGTACATGGCGAAGGCGGCGACCACCATGGGGTCGGGACGCCCGCCGCGGCCCCACGGGAGCGCCGGGCTCGTGAGCAGGAGGCCCTCCGCCGATCCCGGCTCCAGTGCCGCCTGCAGCACGGAGATCGCGCCGCCCATGGAGTTCCCCACGAGCACCACCGGCCCGCGTGTCTCGATGTCCATGAACCTCGACAGCAGTTGGCGGTTGGCCTTGATCCCCGCGCTACGCCCCTCGCGAGGCGTCTTGCCGAACCCGACGAGGTCGATCGCCACCACCCTGCCCCGCTCCGCGAGTCGCGGGGCGACGGCCAGCCAGTTCAACAGCGATCCGCCGAGCCCGTGCACACAGACGAAGGTGAGTCCCTCGGGCCCGTCCCACTCACGGAAGTGGACGGGCCCGTCG
>JBHELK010000081.1:0-33276 GCA_046263085.1 Actinomycetota bacterium | reverse complement strand
CCCTTGAACCGGACGCGCTTGTACTTGCCGCAGTAGCACTCCCAGTCGCGAGTGGGCCCGAAGATCCGCTCGTCGAACAGGCCGTCCTTCTCCGGCTTCAGCGTGCGGTAGTTGATGGTCTCCGGCTTCTTGACCTCACCGTTCGACCACGTGCGGATCTGGTCGCCCGTGGCGAGTCCGATGCGGAGCTCGTCGAAGTAGTTCACGTCAAGCAATGCTCAGCGCCTCCCCATAACGCGTAGGCCGGGGCTTGTCCCCGGCCGTAGGGCGGGCACAAGGCCCGCCCTACGAACGATGGCCCTAGTCAAAGTCGGCTCCTGCGGGCTCCCGACGACTGAGGTCGATCCCGAGCTCCTCGGCGGCCCGGAAGACGTCCTCGTCGGTCTCCTTCATCTCGATCTCCTTGCCCTCCGCCGAGAGGACCTCGACGTTGAGGGCGAGGGACTGCATCTCCTTGATCAGCACCTTGAAGCTCTCGGGGATCCCCGGCTCCGGGATGTTCTCGCCCTTGACGATGGCCTCGTAGACCTTCACGCGGCCGAGCACGTCGTCGGACTTGATCGTGAGCAGCTCCTGCAGCGCGTAGGCCGCGCCGTAGGCCTCGAGCGCCCACACCTCCATCTCCCCGAACCGCTGGCCGCCGAACTGGGCCTTCCCGCCCAGGGGCTGCTGCGTGATCATCGAGTACGGGCCCGTGCTCCGGGCGTGGATCTTGTCGTCCACGAGGTGGAGCAGCTTCAGGATGTACACGTAGCCCACCGCCACCGGCTCCTCGTACGGCTCGCCGCTGCGCCCATCGAGCAGCTGTGCCTTGCCGCCGTCGGTGATGAGCCGCATGCCGTCCTCGTTCGGGTGGGAGGTCGCCAGGGCGTCGAGGATCTCGTTCTCCCTGGCGCCGTCGAACACCGGCGAGGCCACGAAGGTCCCGGGCGGCAGGTCGGTGCCGTTCATCTTGAACCCCTTCGCTGCGCCCCAACCCAGATGGGCCTCGAGGACCTGCCCCAGGTTCATCCGGGACGGGACGCCGAGCGGGTTCAGGACGATGTCGACCGGCGTGCCGTCCTCGAGGAAGGGCATGTCCTCTTCCGGGAGAACCGTCGAGATGACGCCCTTGTTGCCGTGGCGCCCGGCGAGCTTGTCGCCGTCGGAGATCTTGCGCTTCTGGGCCACGTAGACGCGGACCAGCTGGTTGACGCCCGGCGCGAGCTCGTCGCCGTCGTCGCGCGAGAACACGCGCACCCCGATGACCTTGCCCGACTCCCCGTGCGGCACCTTGAGCGAGGTGTCACGGACCTCGCGGGCCTTCTCCCCGAAGATGGCGCGCAGCAGGCGCTCCTCCGGCGTGAGCTCGGTCTCGCCCTTGGGGGTCACCTTGCCGACCAGGTAGTCGCCGGGGTTCACCTCGGCGCCGATGCGCACGATCCCCCGCTCGTCGAGGTCCTTCAGGATCTCCTCCGAGACGTTGGGGATGTCGCGGGTGATCTCCTCGGCCCCGAGCTTGGTGTCGCGGGCGTCGACCTCGTGCTCCTCGATGTGGATCGAGGTCAGGACGTCCTCCTTCACCAGACGCTGCGAGATGACGATGGCGTCCTCGTAGTTGTGGCCCTCCCACGGCATGAATGCCACGAGGAGGTTCTTGCCGAGCGCGAGCTCGCCCTGGTCGGTGCACGGGCCGTCGGCGATGACCTGGCCCTTCTGCACCTTGTCGCCGGTGTTGACGATGGGCTTCTGGTTGATGCACGTGCCCTGGTTGGACCGGCGGAACTTGAGCAGCGGGTACGGACGGAGCGTGCCCTCGCGCTCCCGGACCACGATCTCGTCCGCCGAGACGTCCTCCACCGTGCCGGGGTTCTCGGCCAGGATCACGTCGCCGGCGTCGATGGCCGCGCGCAGCTCGACGCCGGTTCCCACGAGGGGGGCGTCGCTCTTCAGCAGAGGCACGGCCTGGCGCTGCATGTTGGCGCCCATCAGGGCCCGGTTGGCGTCGTCGTGCTCGATGAACGGGATGAGGGCGGCCGCCATCGAGACGATCTGCTTCGGAGAGACGTCCATGTAGTCGACCTCTTCGGGCGTGACGTAGTCGACCTCGCCGCCCTTGCGCCGGCAGAGCACGCGATCGTCGGCGAACCGGCCGTCCTTGCGGAGCTGCTGGTTGGCCTGGGCGATGACGTGGCGATCCTCCTCGTCGGCCCCCAGGTAGTCGATCTGGGCGGTGACCGTGCCGTTGTCCACCCGGCGATAAGGCGTCTCCACGAACCCGAACGGGTTGATGCGCCCGTAGGTCGAGAGCGTGCCGATCAGGCCGATGTTCGGCCCTTCCGGGGTCTCGATGGGGCACATCCGGCCGTAGTGGGACGGGTGCACGTCGCGGACCTCGAACCCGGCCCGCTCACGCGACAGACCGCCCGGCCCGAGCGCGCTCAGCCGGCGCTTGTGGGTCAGACCGGCAAGCGGGTTGGTCTGGTCCATGAACTGCGACAGCTGTGAGGTGCCGAAGAACTCCTTGATCAACGCCACCAGAGGCCGGATGTTGATGAGGGTCTGCGGCGTGATGGCCTCCACGTCCTGCGTGGTCATGCGCTCGCGGACCACCCGCTCCATACGGGAGAGCCCGATGCGGATCTGGTTCTGGATGAGCTCGCCCACGCTCCGGAGGCGCCGGTTGCCGAAGTGGTCGATGTCGTCGGACTCGTAGCCCTCCTCCCCCGCGTGCAGCCGCACCAGGTAGTTGACCGTCTTCAGGATGTCCTCGTACGTGAGGACGGTCTTCTCCTTGGGCGCGCCCTGCCCCTTCTCGTTCTGGCGGGGCTCGGCGAACACCCGGCGCCGGGGCTGCTCGAAGTCCTTCTTGTCGGGGTTGTCGAGCTCCTTCATGGCGTCGTACTTGCGCTTCATCTGGGCCGCGAGGACCTCGGAGGCATCGCCGAGCTTCTTGGACACCTTGTAGCGGCCCACCCGGGCCATGTCGTAGCGCTTGCCGTTGAAGAACAGGTTCTCGAGCAGGGTCCGGGCGGACTCGGCGGTGGGCGGCTCGCCCGGCCGGAGGCGCCGGTAGATGTCCTCGAGGGCCTCCTCGGGCGTCTCGAAGTGATCCTTCTCCAGCGTGTTCTGGATGGACTGCGCGTTGTCGAAGAGCTGGAGGATCTCGTCCTGGGTCCAGCCGAGCGCCTTGAGGAACACCGTGACGTTCTGGCGGCGCTTGCGGTCGATGCGGACCCCGACGGTGTCGCGCTTGTCGACGTCGAACTCCAGCCACGCCCCCCGCGACGGGATGATCTTCGCCAGGTAGACGTCCTTGTCGGAGGTCTTGTCGATGGACTTGTCGAAGTAGACGCCGGGCGAGCGGACCAGCTGGGAGACGACCACGCGCTCGGTGCCGTTGATGATGAAGGTGCCCCGGCCGGTCATCACGGGGAAGTCCCCCATGAAGACCTCCTGCTCCTTGATCTCGCCGGTGGTCTTGTTGACGAACATGGCCTCCACGAACAGGGGGGCCGAGAACGTCATGTCCTTGTCCTTGCACTCCTCCTCGGAGTGCTTGATCTCCTTGAACTGGTGCTTGCCGAAGATGAGCTGAAACTGCTCCGTGAAGTCCTCGATCGGGGAGATCTCCTCGAGGACCTCCCTCAGGCCCTCGGACAGGAGCCACTCGAAGGACTCTCGCTGGACCCCCACGAGATCGGGGAGCGGCAGGACTTCCTCGAGCTTGGCGAACGAGACGCGCTCGCGACCAGGAACCAGGACATCAGGCAAGAAGGATCCCCTCCCGGGCTAGGCTAGAGCCGAACAAATAGAAATACGGCAGGCGGGCGTGGGCACGGCAAACGATGAGTTTATGGCGCGAATGACCAACAGTCAACCGGGCGGCCGGATGAGACCGGCTCCCCTCACCGGGACCGGGCGACTATACCCCAAAACGGCCCGTTGGCCAGCCCTTTTCTTCCCCGGGGCCGCGGGCCGGGCTGCGATCGGGGCCGCGCTATCCGGCGTGTCGCTCGAGGTGCGTCGTCAGGAGAGCCTGCAGCTGGTCGATTCGGGCATCAAGGCGTGCTCCCTGCGCCTCGATCTTGGATGACAGGGAACTGCCCTGGCCGTCGATCTTGGATGAGAGCCGGCTGCCCTGGGCGTCGATCTTCGAGGACAGGGCGTCGATCCTCGACCCCAGGTACTGCAGGGCCCAGAACAGGGCCCCCGCGAGAAGAGCGATGAGTGTCCAGATCGCCGCCAGCATCTCGATGGCACTGTAACAGGGGGGTATGACACGAGATCCTGGGCCGGAGCTGGCCTCGATGTCGCCGGGTCAGCGGTAGACGCGGCGAGGGAAGAGGCTCGAGGCGGCATCGACGCGATCCAGGATGAGGATCCCGTCGAGGTGGTCGAGCTCGTGGGCGGCGGCCCTCGCCTCGAAGCCGGCGAAGTCGAAGGTCCGCTCGGTCCCGTGCTCGTCCATGCCCCGGACGGCCATCCGGCTCGCCCGCCGGACGTCCGCGGTGAGGTCCGGGACCGACAGGCAGCCCTCGCGAGCCACCTCCCCTCCGGCGGACCCGAGGACCTCCGGATCGAACAGGACCACCAGGCCGTGGGAGGAGACGGCCTTGGGGTGGCTCGATACGTCGATGACGAACGCTCGCAGAGGGACGCCGATCTGCGGCGCCGCGAGACCCACCGTGGCGGGGCCCGCCCGCATGCTGTCGACAAGGTCTTCCGCGAGCCGGCGGGAGGCGTCGCCGACGTCGACGACGGGCCTCGCGGGAGCCTTCAACGTGGCGTGCGGATAGCGCAGGACCTGCCGGACCGCCACGCTCAGAGCGTGTCGGCGTCGATGGCCCGGAAGGTGACGTCGACGCCGAGATCCGCGGCCCGCTGCTTCACGGCGGCCTCGACCTCGGCGGCGTCGACGTCCGGGGGGACGGCCAGCTCGGCCACCATGGCGTAGACGGGCTCCTGTTCGGACGTCAGGCGGCACGACAGGTCGGTGACGTTGATGCCCCGGTCCGCGAGCAACCGGGAGAGTCCGGATACGATCCCCGGCCGGTCGGCCGCGTAGGCCACGAGCGAGTGCGTGGCGTGGGCCCGCCGTGGCGCGCCGGCTTCCACGTCGCGGATGTTGACCGAGACCCCGAGCGGCGCGCAAGCGCCGTCGAGAGCGTGTTGCACGTCCGAGGCCGCCACGGGAGCATCGACCACGAGCATCATCGCGAAGTGGCCGCGCAGGATGCTCGAGGAGACGTCCTCGAGATTGCCGCCCACCTCGTACAGAGCCTCGGTCAAGGCGGCGACGATGCCCGGCCGGTCCTCCCCGATGGCGACGACGGCGAAGTGGGCCATCCGGCTAGCGGGCGTGCTCCTGAAGGTGGTCGGTGAATACGGTCGTCAGGCCATCGACACGGGTGCTCAGGCCGTCGACACGGGTGCTCAGGGAGTCGACCCTGGCCGCCAGGCCGTCGATCCTGGCAGCAAGCGAGGCCCCGAGTCCATCGATCTTCGCGTCCAGGCGCCGCAGGGTCGTGAACTGCAACGCGAGGAGCGTCCCGAGGGTGGCGCTCAGCACTCCGATCAGCGTCCAGACCTGTGCTTCCATCCGAAAACGAGCGTAGCACCCCCCACTGACGTGGAATCGGGCGGGGACGAGCCCCGCCCTACATGTGAGGGGGTCAGCGCTCGCAGTTGGTCTGGTGGTCGGTCTTGTCGCGGCAGAAGTCGTCCTCGGGGCCGCCGTCCAGCACGTCGTGCCCGGGGCCGCCGAACAGGTCGTCGTTGCCGAGGCCGCCGAACAGATGATCGGGACCGGTCCCGCCGTGCAGCGAGTCCACGTTGTCGCCGCCGGAGATGCGGTCGGCCCCTCGCCCACCGCCGACCTCGTCCGCGCCGACACCGGCGTCGATGACGTCGTTGCCGGGACCGCCGTCCAGGGAGTCGCTGCCGTCACCCCCGACGATGTGGTCGTTCCCCCCGCCGCCGAGGATCACGTCGTCCCCTCCCTTGCCGATCATGGAGTCGTCCCCGCCGAGCCCGCACATGATGTCGTAGCCGGTGCTCCCCATGAGCTTGTCGGCGCCGTCGGTCCCCACGACCTGGTTCCGCGGGTCCTTCTGGAATCCCCGGCATCCGGGCGTCCACTTCGCGGCGGCCTGCGCCGTGGGCTCGTTCGGATCCGCCTTCCCGTTGTCGTTGTCGTCGACGAACGCCGTGATTGTGTCGGTGCCGCCCAGCCGTCCGAGGTAGGAGAACGTCGCCTGGCCGTCCGGGCCGGTGGTCACCACGTCGGCACCGTGGTTCGCGCCCGTCACCGAGAAGCTGACCTTCACGCCCGGACGGGGGCCGCCGCTCTGGTCCTTGGCGGTCGCAGTGAGCACCGCCCGCGTGAACTGGGGGTTCGTGACGGACTCCGGGCTGATGGACAGGGCGCTCGTGGAGGCCGCGGTCCAGGTGATGGACCCCGAATCGGAGCAGATCCCTGGGGGCTTCCCCTTGTCGTAGGCGCTGGGGGCATCCGACGCCGCGTTGCAATCCGTCGTGGTGGAGTCGAGGGTCACCGTGTACGTGGACGATCCACTCGCTGCCGAGACGATCGTGGCCTTCGCCACACCGGTGGCGTCCGTGGTCTGGTCCTTGGTCGGGAACCCGGACTGTGCGCCGCCGGTGTCGGTCGCCGACCACGTGACGCCGGCACCGCCGACCCCGTTCCCGAAGCCGTCCGTGACGGTGCACGAGATCTGTTGTTGGCTCCCGGCCTGCACCGTGGCCGAGTCCGGCGTGCATCCGATGACCCGGGCCTGCTGGGGATGCGGTGGATCCCAGACCTCCGTGACCGTCCTCGTCTCCCCGCCGGCGGTGGCCGTGAGGGTCTGGGTGCCGGAGCTGGTGCTGTAGACGTAGAACCAGCCGAAGCCGTCCTTGCCGACCACGGACTGGTCGGTCTGGAGCGACGGGTTGGGACCGTCCTCGTCGGTGATCGTTCCGGGGCCCGAGGTCGAGAGCGTGATGTTCACGCCGTACTCTGGGTCGCCGTGGACGTCGAGGAGGGTGGCGCAGACCAGGCTGTTGGAGTTGACCGGATCGTGGGCCAGGGCGTCCCACGAGCTGTCGGCGGGGTCCTTGAGGTTCGCGTTGCAGACCGCCTTGTTCGTCACGCCCGGGGCCGTGGCGTCCTGGCCGCCGGCCGTCGGGATCATGTCCACCTGCAGGGTCATGGGCGGCGCGGCGAAGGTCGGCCGGGCGCCGGGAAGGGCGATGGCCATGAGGGTGCCCAGGGCGACGAGGAGGACGAGGCGGGAGCGCACGACGGCCGACGCTAGCACTGGAATCGAACGCCGGGCAACGCGCCCGGGGCCCCCGTGATCGAGGCCGGAGACGGAACCGGCCCCCTTCCGGGGGCCGGTTCCCGCATCGCTTGCCGCCTCGTGGCGGGCGCGCACCTGACCTAGACGGCCGGAGCGCTCCACACCGCGGAGCTCGAGGCCCGGCATCCGTCCTTGCCCCGGAACACGACGTGCCAGGCGTGGACGGCACCCAGCGGCCTCTTGAAGCTGTACTTGCCGAGGTCGGTGGTGAACTTCGAGGCGACCTGCTTGTTGCCCCGCAGGAGCGCCACCGAACGGTGACCCGTGTCGCACACGTTCGGGTTCACGGCCTTCAGCCGGCCGAAGAAGCGCACACTGAGCGGCCGCACCTTCGGCTTGTTCAGCTTCAGCGTCGTGTCGCTCTTCTTCGGCGGGTTCGGCGTCGGCGTCGTGGTCGGCGTCGGCGCCGGCGTCGGCGTCTTGGTCGGCGTCACCGTGGGTGTCGGCGTCGGTGTTGGGGTCTTGGTCGGTGTCGCCGTCGGCGTGGCCGTGGCCGTCGCGCTCGTGGTCGGACCCGGCGACGAGGTGGTGGGCGGCGGCGTGAACGTGCCGGGCCTGCCCGCCGCGGCCTCCACATTCGTATTGCCGGGGTAGTCGGTGATGGCGCCCGGGTACACGATGGCAGCGATCGCGTTGGGGAACGGAACGGGCGCGGGACCCGGGGCTCCCGACGATCCGGTGAAGTCGACGACCGTGTGGCCCTTCCCGGCGGCGTCGTTGAACACGCTGACCACGTTCCCCCCGCAATCCTCCGCTGCTCCACCGGTGGAGTCGGTGATGCAGTAGCTCGAGTTCGGCCCCAACGGGGCGCTCGAGGAGTCAACTCGCTCGTCCCAGTTGTAGGTGACCTGCTCGGAGCTGGCGTTGAAGTCGGCGCTCTCGAGGTCCGGCGAGTCCATGAATCCAACGGACTCCTGCGAGGTGGCGAGCTTCGCCGCTCCGGCGGTGGCGGGCTGGTCCAGCTCGTCGCCGTCGTCCTGCACGCCGGCCGTCGGCGTCTCGTGGGTGGAGAAGTTGATCGTACCGGGGAAGGTCACGGTGGCGATGTTCGTGGACGCCGTGCTCGAGGCCACACAGCCAAGACCCGTGTACTGCGTCGCGTCCTCCTCGAACACGAAGTAGTCGGTGCCGTCACACGTCGTGGCGTTACCGCCGCCAGTCGGCTTGTCGAAGACGTACTGCACGTGCGTGTCGTCGAGGCGGGTCGCGCTGGTCAGGTCGGAGTACGCGGTTCCAGTGGTGTTGGACCCGAACGGGTTCGGATCCTGAGTCCCGAACGCGTCCACCTGGTCGAAGACCGCGCTGCCCTCGACATACATCCTGGCCGGGGTTCCGAGGAAGGTCGCGAACGTGACCCTCGCGACGTTGGGGCTCGATCCTGAGATCGAGCACGAGGCACCGGTGTCACGCGTGCCGCTCGAGGTGTAGTACCCGAACAAGCCGGCGTTGCAGATGGCGGGGTCGAGCTTGGAGTCGAACGTGTAGTTGATGTCGGTGTTCGACGAGCTGACGACGGCAGAACTGACGTAATCGGGGCCACTCGTCTTGCCGTCCGGCCCTCCCGCTCCGAGCGCGGCGCCGGAGATCAGGGCGGCGTCGGGGTCGTTGCAGTAGGTGTTGGTCTGATCGAAGACGGTGCACCAGTCGACCGTGCCGACCGTGTAATAGGTGATCTCCCGCGTCCCGGCGAACTGCACCGTGATGCAGTTCCCCGACACGGCGGTGAACGTGGTGCCGAAGGTCGTGATGGCGTCGTCGTACCCGGTGAGATGGAAGTTGGCCTCGGTGCCGGCCGGTACGGTCGGCGCCTGATCGAAGCAGAACTGGGCCTGCTTCAGCGTGGCATTGACGATGTTGATCGGGGACCGCAGGTCGGGCGCCTGTGTGGTGATCGGGGACTGGCTGGCCCCGATGATGGCCGAGGAGCTCATGGCCGGGACGATCAGGGCCAGGGCGACGAGCGCGGTGAAGCCCGCGCCCCCCAACATGACCTTCAGCTTCCTACGGGTTGTGGATCGCACGCTCGCCCCTTCCTCGAAGTAGTCCCTGCTCGCTCCGGGCTTCCCCCCGGGGCGGTTCCCCTACCTGACAACGCGCCCGAGAGGGGAAGGTTGCTTGCCCCCCTGGACGTGCCTGGAGCAACCCTAGCCGATGCAAACCTCGATTGGAAGAGCGGACGAGTCGGAAGAACCGGGGAATCCGGACCCCCCCCGAAACCTAAGCTGCGGGGGCCCGCCACATCGGCGAGCTCGAGGCCAGGCAGCCCTTGGCGCCGGCGAATCGGACGCGCCAGGGGGTAGCCTCGCCGCGCGATCGCCGGAAGCTGAAGCGGCCCAGGCCGGTCGTGGGCCTCGAGGCGACCCGGTGGTGGCCCCTGAAGAGCGCCACCTCTCGATGGCCGGTGTCACAGAGGTTGGGGTTCACGGCTCGCAGACGCCCCGTGAAGAGCACCGAGTGCGGTCTCACGCGGGGCTTCCGCAGCTTGAGGGTCGTGCGGGTCTTGGTCGGCGGCTGGGGCGTGGCCGTGGTCGTCGGCGTCGGCCCCGGGGTGGGCGTCGCGGTCGACGTTGCCGTCGGCGTGGCCGAGGACGTCGCGACCGATGTGGTGGGCGGTGGCGTGAAGGTGCCCGGCCTCCCCGCGGCCGCCGTCACGTTCACGTTCCCAGGCCAGTCCGCGATGGCGCCCGGATACACGATGGCCGCAACCGCGTCGGGAAACGGGACGGCGGCGCCGGTGAAGTCGATCACCGTGTGGCCATGGCCCGCCGGATCGTTGTACGTCGACACCACCGTGCCGTCGCAGACCTCCGCCAGACCGCCGTTGGCGTCCGTAATGCAGTAGAAGCTCTCCAGCGCCGAAGTGGTGTCGATGCGCTCGTCCCAGTTGTAGGTGACCTGCTCGGAGCTCGCGTCGAAGTCGGAGCTCTCGAGGTCCGGCGCGTCGGAGGACCCGCCGGCTTCCCTCGAGGGAGCGAGCCGGCGTGCCCCCGCCGTCGCGGCGACATCCAGCTCGTCGCCGTCGTCCTGCACCGCCGCGGTCGGGGTCTCGAAGTCCGAGAAGTTGATGGTGCTGGAAAACGTGACGGTGGCGATGTTCGTGGTGGAGGTGCTGGACGCGATGCATCCGTCACCCGAGTACTGGGTGCCGTCCTCGCCGAACACGAAGTAGTCGGAACCGTCGCACGCCGTCGCGCCGGGGCCGCCCCCGGGCCTGTCGAAGACGTACTGCACGGTCACGTCGTCCAGCCGCGTCGCACTCGTCAGGTCCGCGTGTCCCGTGCCCGTGGCGTTGGAGCCGAAGGGATCGGGATCCTGGTTCCCGCCGGCTCCGTCGGGCTGGTCGAACACCGCCCCGCCCTCGACGTACATCCGCGCCGGCGGGCCCCCGAAGGCGGGGAACGTGATCCGCGCCACGTTCGGCGTGGACGGGGACACCGAGCAGGTGGATCCGGTCGTGGGGGCGCCATCCCCCGCCGCGTAGGACCCGAACAGTCCCGGGTTGCACGAGAGCGGGTCGAGCTCCGCGTCGAAGACGTAGTCGATGTCGGTGGTCGACGACCCGACCACGGCCGAGCTCACGTAATCCGGGCCGCCCGTCCTGCCGTCGGGACCCCCGGCACCGAGGCTCGTTCCGGAGAGCAGCGCGGCGTCGGGATCGTTGCAGTGGCTGTTGGCCTGGTCGAAGACCACGCACCCGTCGACGACCCCGACCGTGTACGACGTGATCTTCCGCTCGCCGCCGAACTGGACGGTGACGCAGCTGCCCGACACGGCGGTGAACGTCTCCCCGTCGGCCTGGATGTCGTTGTCGTAGCCGAACAGATGGAAGGTCCCCTCGGTGCCGGGCTGCACCTGGGGAGGCTGGTCGAAGCAGAACCGCGCCTGCTTCGACGGCGCGTCCGTGATCGTCACAGGTGATCGGAGGTCGGGTGCCAGCGTGTTGACCGGTGACTGGCCGGCCCCGATGACGGCCGGCGAGGTCATGGCCGGAACGACCAGGGCGGCCGCAACGAGCGCGGAGAAGCCCGCGCCCCCCAGCACCGCCTTCACCTTTCTCCGGGATGTCCCCTGCACTTCCCATCCTTCATCGGAAATGAGACCGGCCCCCCGAAGGGGGCCGGTCTCCTCATCCTCCATCAGCGCCTGAGCGCGATGCGCTGTTCGCGGGTTACTTCTTGGCGAACCCGCGGACGTTGATCGTGTTGGACACAGCGTCCAGGCACGACGAGTTGGCGTTGGCGGCAGCACCATAGGTGGCCACGTACGCCTTGCGTGTCTTGTGCCTCCACGGGATGTTCACCGCGCCGGTCGTGTAGTTGCCACCCGCGGCGGTCGTCGCCGAGATGACCACGGGGCCGGTCGCGCTGCCCTTGTGGATCTGCACGAGCTGGTTGCCCGTCTTGCCGGCACAAGCGTCCGAGCCGACCAGGTTGCCGGTGAAGTGCGTGGTGCCACCGGGGGTCCTGGGGCCGGGGTTCTTGTGGCGGCCGGTCTGGGCGAGCGTGAGCGTGGAGGCTCCCGCCGGAGGCGCGACAGGCGGGCCCCAGTTGACCTGGAAGCTCGCGAAGGTCTCCGTCGGCAGTCCAGCCGAGATGTCACAACCACCGTTGTTGTTCGCGTCGTAGCAGTCGAACACGGTGGTGCTCTGCCCGCTCGCGCTCTCCGGAGCCGACAGCGTCGCCTTGGCCTGGCCGTTGGCGTCGCTCACGTTCTCCGAGGAGGCAACCGCACCCGGGCCGGAGCCGATCACGAACACGTCGCGCTTGCCGGCAACGCCGTGGTGCAGCGTGTCCTGGAGGCAGCTCACGAGGTCGAGGCTGCCGCCGGCCGGCACCTGAGCCGTCTGGGCTCCGGTGTGGCAGGTGGCGTCCTTGGCGACGTCCGCAGCCGTCTTCAGGTGCACGTGGCTCACACCGCGCACGATGGAGAGCGTGGTGTTGTAGTGACGGTCGAGGGCACAGCCGTAGCCGTCGCTCCCGGTGTCACACAGCGCGTTGACGCCGCTGTTCATCGACCCGTCGTCGTTGTCCGTCAGGGTGAGGAACGAGTCGGAGTCGTCGTCCGGCGTGTCGCCGCACGAGTTGGCTCCGCTGTCGTCCACGCTCCACGTCCTGGCCGTGGCCGACGTGCTGTCCGGCGACTGGTCGAGCGTGCACCCATCGTTGTTCTCGTCGGCGTCGTCACCGTAGTAGGAGCCGCAGTCGAAGGGGCAGTTGGCCCCGTTGACGTCGTCCTCCAGGTTGAGGTTGATGGCCTCGAGGAGCGGGTCGGTGGTGGCAGTGAAGACGTCGCCACCGGCGTTACATGAGGCCGGCGGGCTGAAGCCGCACTCGTTGATGCCGGCCCCGTTGGTCGGCGAGGTGATCTCACCGGTCGAGGTCGCGCCACCAGCGCCCGTCGACACACTGTCGAACGTGACGTTGTTGACGATCGGGCTGGCGTTGATCGTGGAGGCCGACGCGTCCTGCGGGGTGCTGTTGGTGCAGTTCGGGGACCCCGGAGCGGGGGAGCCGTTGCAGACGACCCACCACACGTCTCGGATCTGCTGGTCAAGCGTGGCCGGGATCTTGTAGAACACGTCGAACACGTTCCCCGCGTCGTTGGGACCGTCCGCAGCACCGTGGTTGGTGCCGGGGGCGGGCGTGGCGGTGGTGTCCGTTCCGATCACGATGCAGTTCGTGCCGCCGGTGAAGGGATCGAACGTGTCCTTGCACGCGTAGGCCGTGGCCTGCGTGCCGAGGTCGTCCGACTCCACCGACAGGTGTGCCGCGCTGTCGAACCCGTCGGGGGCATCCGACAGCGTGTGCGTGTCGATACAGAACACGCCCTGGTACAGCCCCTCGAACCCCGAGTTGTCGGCACAGCCGTTCCCGGTGACTTCCGTCGGGAAGATCGGAATGGCGACGTTGGGCGGGGCCGCGGCGCTGGCGATCCCCGTCTGGAGGCCCATGAAGGCGACGCCCGCGAAGGCGACCATGAGCGTGGAGATCACCACCCTGGTTCCCTTGTTCTTTACAAGCAAGTTGTTACCTCCCCAAGAGAGATCCTCGTGCCCCGGGCCGTCCCCGGGGCTCATCCTCCCTGCGCTGAGGCTCCCCCCCAGCCACTCCCTCCTCGTACACGTTCCCGGCCGGAGATATCCATCCCCGGCCCTTCGATCGGTTACAACGTCCAGCCACGGGGAAGGTTGCTCGGTCCGCTCGAAAGTCGATACGGGGACAAAACACCCCTGCCCTGGCGGGCGTGAGCCTACCTGGCCAGGGTGGCGAAAGCAAGGTCCTCCGGCCGGCGGAGAGAGCAAGCTCCGGGCTCAGCGAAGCTGAGCGAAGGACGCCCCGATCTTGACCTTCCCGGACTCGTGGCACCGTCCGGCCGGCAGGCAGTCGGAGATCGTCCACGTTGGCGGAAAGTGCCCACGGGCAAGGGCGAAGGAGCCCCCTCTCATGGCGGGCATCACGTCCACCATGTCCTCGGTGTGCGGCACCTCGAGAAGACCGCCGGTGGCCGGGTCCATCTCGAGCAGCGTGGCCGGCGCGGTGACCTCCTGGCCGGTGGCGGCCGGCGCGAACAGCCGGTCATCGAGGGTCCAGTACACCTTGCCGATCTGCCACCCCCCGAGATCGATGATGGTGGGATCGCCGCCGGCGAGCGGCTGGAACACGGCCTGGCCCTGGTGCCCGATGGCGAAGACCCACTTCCCGTCCGGCGAGGGCTGCCACATGATCGCGTTCGGCGTCGCCACCTCGGTCACCTGCGCCTGCAAGCTGATGAGGTAGTTGCGGAACGGGGGCTTCAGGAAGGCGAGCACGCGGTCACCGGCCCACCCGAAGATCTGCCATTCCCCCGGTTGCGTGAGGGCGTGGAGCTTCGGATGCTTCTCGGTGAGGTCCGCCCCCCACACCTGCTGGCTCCCCGCGATCACGGCGATCTTCGTGCCGTCCCACGACAGGTGGGGGCTCCCCGCCTCGCCCAGGACGACGTTGCGGCCGGTGTCGAGATCGCGGACGGTGAGGAGCCGGGTGTACGAGCCCTTCGAGGGCTTGTTCTTTTGCACGTGTCCGTTCTTCAGCCGATACGAGTAGTAGGCGATCGTCGAGCCGCCCCGCGACATCGCGATACCGCTGTCCGCGGTGAAGAGGGTCGTGTTCGTTCCCGTCTTGAGGTCGAGCCGCATGACGTGCCACTCCGGATAGTCACCCGAGACGACGTAGGTGAGGGCGTCCGGGTAGGTCCCGCCTTGCGGAACCTGGAGCGTCGGCGCGGGCGGGGGGGACGGGTCCACGCTGGTGAGCGGATACAGCGGTGACGGCCCCTCGATGGGTGGCTGCGAGGTGCCGTTCGTCGTGACCTCGTCCCCGCCGCTCGAGGCGAGGACCGCGGCGAGGGTTCCGATCCCCGCCGCGACGACGATCCCGATCGCGACGGCGATCCATCTCCCTCTGGCGCGCGAGGATGGTTGTGGGCTGGGCATGATCGCAAGGATACCGACGGACGCTGGATTTCGTGCCCGGCGTTACGGGGTGCGGTGACCCTCGTCCTTCGAGTTGACCGATGACGACGGGTTCGCGGAGTCCTCGATGAGGGAGATGGCAACGCTCACGATCCGGGGCGTTCGCCACGAGAAGGTGATGGTCTCCTTGATGATCCCCGTGTGCGGGACCTGCTGGTAGTAATCGTCGGGTCCGGTCTGGAAGCTGTAGCGCCCCACGTAGTCGTAGGCGAGCCCGTCCCAGCTGGTGCGGCTCATCCCGGCGAAGGCCAGCGACGCTGAGTACGAATCGGAGGACTTCGGCGAGGTGAGGACGAACGTGGCCTGCGCGTTCTGGCCGTCCGTGCTCGCCTGGTCGAGCGTCAGGCCCCAGGTGAGGTCGCCGAAGACGTTGGTGGCGGCCGCCCCGGCCAGGTGCTGGGTGAACCCGTACACGCCCTTGTCGTCGAGGCTCACGGTGTCGGTTTCGGTCGGCGTCTGGCTGCACCCGCAGTTCAGCTTCAGGCTGCGATCGGTGCCGAGGCTGACGGAGAACCCGATCGGCTCGACCGGCAGGGGCGTGGGCGCCGGCGTCGGCGTGAGCTCGATGGAGGGGGACGGGGTGGGCGTGGGGCTCTCCACGTCGATGGAGGGCGACGGGGTGGGCAGGGCGACGGACGGGGACGGCGTGGGTGTCTCGGGCGCGCCGGCGAGGAGCTTGACCTTACCGATCCGCTTGTGGGGGGCAACGCGGACGTGCTTGCCGCCAGAGGTGCTGGGCGCGGCCGGGGCGGCGGCGACCATGGTGACGACCGTCTTCGGCTTGGGTTCCGGCTGCGAGTGGGCGGTGACGGCCACGGCGCCGGCGCCGATCCCGGCGGCCATCACAACGGCGACGGCAGCGGCGACGCGCTCCGAGCCGACGGAACCCATGACGGTGACGGTCGGCGATGCCGCGGCCGCCCCGGCGTGGTCGGCCAGACCTCCGAACAGACGGCGGATCCCCCGCGGGATGCGCAGCCGGCCCAGCATCCACGGCAGCACGAGGCTCGCGCCCCGCGCGTGCCCGGCGCCGTCCCATGCATGACGGAAGCCGCGCTTCGCCCGGTGGATGAGCGCCTTCACCTGCGAGGGCGTCATGTGCATACGCTGCGCCATCTCCTCGTGGGAGAGCCCGCCCTGCGTCCGCAGGATGAGCGCCTCGCGGTGATGGCTCGGCAGCTCGTCGAGCACGGAACGGATCTCCTGGCTCTCGAAGCTCCGCTCCACCTGCTCGCTCGGGTCGGGGGCGGTCGAGGGCGACGAACCGACGATGGACACACCGGGCTCCTCGGAGATCTGGTCGAGATACTCCGGGCGGCGGCTGCGGGCCCGCAGGACGTCGAGGCAGACGTTCGTGGCGATGCGCGCCACCCACGCCTGCAGGAGATACCGGCCGTTGAACCGGGGCAGTCCCTGGAGGACCCGCAGCATGGTCTCCTGCGTGGCCTCCTGGACGTCGTCGGGATTCTTGAGCAGGCGCCGGGCGATGTGCTGCACGGTGGGCGCGTAGCGCTCGTAGATCTGTGCGTAGGCGGAGTCCTCGCCGGCCTTGAACGCGAGCACGAGGTCGCGCTCGGTCAGCGAACTGAACTGGGGACGTCGCGAAGACGGGGCAGGGGCGTGCGCGCGTTTTCCGGCGGACCTGCGGTGCATCCCGTCTCCTCGCCCTGCTTCCCGGACCTGTCCCCGGGCCCCGCGACACTGTAAAGCGGGACCGGGTACCGACTCAAGACTTCGCCCAAGTAAGACAACGTGAATGTCCCAGGAAAGTTGTGCCCAAACAACAAGGCAAGCTCGAGCACGATCCGACGCACGAACGGGTGGTCGTTGACGTTTCGGGCACAGCATCCGTAGGGTCGAGCCCCGCAGGCCGGTTGTCTCACGAGGGGGGTCCTTGCTTCGGCGCGGTCTGGTCGCTTCCGCCACCGTCGTGGTGGTTCTGGCCGCGATGTGGCCGGCGGCCCCCGACGCCCTCGGCGAGACGGAGCACGGGCAGGACTGGTTCGCCGAGCAGCGCTCCTACCCGAGCGGTGTGATCCCCGGTGGGGCGCTGACGGCGGCGCGTCTCGCCGCGGATCGGTTGCCGGCGGTGGCGATGGCCTTAGCCTGGTCGCCCCTCGGCCCCCGGTCCACCACCTTCGGCGGTGACGACGACTTCTCCGGAGAGCCACCGGTCGCCGGGCGGGTCACCTCGATCGCTCCCTCCCCCACCGATCCGGGCACCGCGTACATCGGCGCAGCCGGCGGCGGCGTGTGGAAGACGACCGACGGGGGCGTGTCGTGGACCCCGCTGTTCGACGACCAGCCGGTGCTCGCCGTCGGTGCGGTGGCGGTCATCCCCGGCGCGGACCCCGGCTCCGACGTGGTGCTCGCCGGAACCGGCGAGGCCAACGGGTCGAGGGACAGCTCCTACGGACTGGGTCTCTTTCGGTCCGCCGACGGCGGCTCGAGCTGGTCCGGGGTCGCCGGCTCGCTCTTCGAGGGGTGCCGGTTCGCGCGGCTGTCCGTCGATCCCTCCGACCCGATGGTGATCCTGGCCGCCGTGCGCGGCGGTCCGACGCTCGCCCCATCGGAGTGCGGCGCCGATCGCGAAGGGATCTACCGGTCGGCGGACCAGGGGCTCACCTGGGCCCGCGTCCTCCCCGGTCCGGCATCGGACGTCGCCCCCGACACCGCCCGCCCGGGGTCGTGGTACGCGGCGGTGGCGGGGAGCGGCGTGGCGGCATCCGGGGACGGCGGGGTGCACTGGAACGCCGTCCCGGGGCTGCCCGGCGACCTCGGGCGGGTCCAGCTCGCCGTGGCCGGGAAACGCCTCTTCGTGCTGGCGTCGCGGGGGTTCGGCCCGCCCGCGGTGTGGGTGGCGACGACCGGCGCGCCCGGCTGGGATCCGATCGAGCTCCCACCCGATTTCTGCCGGCGGGGCGGATCCGCTCCGCAGTGCGACTACGACATGGCGCTCGCCGTGGACCCGTCGCATCCGTCCAGGGTGTTCGCGGGCGGCATCGACCTCTACGGCATCCCCGACATCGATGCCGCGGACCCATCCGCTCGAGCGCTCGGCGTGGCCGACGGCGGGATCCACGTGGACGTTCACTCGCTGGTGTTCGGGCCGGGACCGACCGGAGGCCACGTGCTGTGGGTGGGGACCGACGGCGGCGTCTACCGCACCGTCGGCGGTCGCTCGTTCCGCAACCTGAACGGCGACCTGGCCATCACGCAGTTCTATCCGGGGACGTCGGGGGGCCTGGTGGGCCCGCTCCTGGGTGGCACGCAGGACAACGGGACCCAGGTGCACGTGGACGACCGGGTCTGGACCCGCGTGTTCGGCGGCGACGGCGGGTACTCCGCAGTGAACCCCGATCACCCGCGAACGATCTACGCCACCCTCCCCGGGGCCTTCGTCTTCAAGTCGCGGGACGGCGGGGCGACCTGGCGGAACGTCTTCGCCAACGAGGGCGAGCACCGGGAGCCGGCGGAGTTCATCGCGCCGTTCGTGATGCACCCCTCGATCCCGAGCCGGCTGTACGTCGGAACCGACCGGGTGTACCAGAGCGACGACGCCGGGCTGACGTGGCGTCCCATCAGCCCCGCCTTCGGGTCGCAGCCGGGACAGGACTGCTGCGTCTCCGCCATCGCGCCGGCTCCCTCGGACCCGCTCGTCGTGTACGCGGGGATGGCGGCGGGCGGCGGCCTCGAGGTCTCCGTCGACGGCGGGACGACGTGGCGGGACACCGGCCCCAACGGTCTGCCCGACCGGTTCGTCACCGACATGGCCGTCGACCCCGCGAGGCCGGAGCACGCGGTCGCGTCGGTGAGCGGATTCGGAACCGGTCACCTGTTCGAGACCATCGACGGCGGGGCGCACTGGCTCGACGTGTCCGGCGATCTGCCGGACGTCCCCGTGAACACGGTGGCCTTCGATCCCCGGCCGTCGCCACCGACCCTGTTCGCCGGCACCGACGTCGGCGTGTTCACCGCTCCGGATTCGGGCCCCGGCACGGGATGGAGCCGGTACGGCACGGGCCTGCCGAACGCGGTCGTCACGGATCTGAACCTCGATCTCGCGACGAGCCAGCTCATCGCCGCGACGCACGGCCGCTCGATGTTCGAGATCCCCGTCCCCGCTCCCGGCTCACCCGTGACGTATCCGCTCGTGGCCGTGAGCCGTGGAAGCGGCACGATCCGGAGCGGCGACGCCGGGGGTCCGATCGACTGCGGCGAGACGTGCTCGGTGAACCTCGCGCCGGGCTCGACGGAGACGCTCGAGGCGGAGCCGGCGACGGGCTTCGTGTTCGGCGGCTGGCTCCGATGTCGATCGGAGGAGGGAGAGCAGTGCACCGCGGTAGTAGAGGGGCCCACGTATGTGACGGCCGTCTTCACCGACCCCAGCGACCCGGTCACGACGCTCACCGCGCCCCATGCCGAGCTGCAGCTGCGGCGGCTCTTCCGGGTAGCGTGGACCGCGACCGACGAGGGCAGCGGCGTCGCCACGTCCGAGGTACGCGCGCGCACGGCGTCCTACGACCGCAGGCTGCCCGGCTACCGCAACGGCTTCCGGGTGGGCGGGCTGGAACGGACGTCGTTCCTGTGGTCGGCGAGCGAGGGCTCGACCACGTGCTTCGAGGTGCGCGCGATCGACCGCGCGGGGAATCAGGGCCGGTGGAGCGAGCAGAAGTGCACGGCCGCACCCGTCGACGACCGCTCGCTCGAGGGCCGGGGATGGACGCATGTTCACGATGCGCGGCTGTTCCGAGGAACCGCGCTGCGCTCCGGCACCCGCGGCGCCGAGCTCGCCCTGCCCTTCGTCGCCGCGCGACGGCTCGTCCTCCTCGCGGAGCGGTGCCCGCGCTGCGGCAGGGTCCAGGTCCGGTGGCGGGGGCGCGTGCTCGGCTCCTTCGACCTGCGCGCCCCCCGGTTCCACCGTCGCGCGCGGATCGCGCTGGTCGACCTCGCGTCCGTGCGCAAGGGCCCGCTCACGATCCGCGTCGTCTCCCGGGGCCGCCCGGTCACGATCGACGGGCTCGCCGTGATGAAGGTGCCGGCCCCGGTAGCATCTGGGCCATCGTGAGCCCGCCCTTCGAGAGAGTGGTCATCACCGGCGGCGCCGGATTCATCGGCTCGCACCTGTGCGAGCGCTTCCTGGCGGAGGGGGCGGACGTCCTGTGCGTGGACAACCTGCTCACCGGCCGCCCCAAGAACGTGGAGCATCTCTTCGACGAGCCCCGCTTCCGGTTCGTGGGCGCGGACGTGAGCGACGGCATCCAGATCGAGGAGCCGGTCGACGCCGTCCTCCACTTCGCGTCGCCGGCGTCGCCGAGCGACTACCTGCGCCTGCCCATCGAGACCCTGAAGGTCGGCGCGCTCGGGACGCACAACGCGCTCGGCCTGGCGAAGTCCAAGGGCGCGCGGTTCCTGCTCGCGTCAACCTCCGAGGTGTACGGCGATCCCATGGAGCACCCGCAACGCGAGGAGTACTGGGGCAACGTCAATCCCGTCGGTCCACGGGGTGTGTACGACGAGGCGAAGCGCTACGCCGAGGCACTGGTCATGGCGTACCGCCGCGCGCACGGCATGTCCACACGCATCGCCCGGATCTTCAACACGATCGGCGAGCGCATGCGGCCGGACGACGGCCGGGCCGTCCCCACGTTCATCACCCAGTCGCTGCGCGGCGAGCCGATCACCGTCCACGGCGACGGCACCCAGACCAGATCCGTCGGATACATCTCGGACCTCGTCGAGGGGATCTGGCTGCTGCTGCACTCCGACGTCATGGACCCGGTGAACCTCGGGATCCCCGAGGAGGTCAGCGTGCTGGATCTAGCGAAGATGGTGATCCGCATCTGCGGCGCCGGCTCGGACATCCGGTTCGTGGGACGGCCCGTCGACGATCCCACCGTGCGTCGTCCCGACATCACGCGGGCCCGATCGCTCCTGGGGTGGGAGCCGCGGGTACCGCTGGAAGAGGCGCTGGAGCGAACGGTGGCGTGGTTCCGCACCGTCGTCTGAATCCGGTGTGGCTCGGGGACGGGCCGGAGCCCGCCCCCGCGATCCAACTCCCTACTTGATGTCGACGCTGGCGCCGGCCGCCTCGAGCTTCTCCTTCGCCGCGTCGGCCTGATCCTTCGGCACCCGCTCGAGCACGGGCTTCGGAGCGTTGTCCACCAGGTCCTTGGCCTCCTTGAGGCCGAGGTTCGTGAGCGCACGGACCTCCTTGATGACCTGGATCTTCTTGTCGCCGGCCCCCGTGAGGATCACGTCGAAGTCCGTCTTCTCCTCGGCCTCCTCGCCACCGCCAGCAGCGGCGCCCGCGGTACCGGGCGCCATCATGGCGCCCATCATCGGCGCCGCCGCCTGCACCTCGAATACCTCCTCGAACTTCTTCACGAACTCGTTGAGCTCGAGGAGCGTCATCTCCTTGAACTGATCGAGCAGCTCCTCCGAGGTCATCTTCTTGGTTGCCATCCCTACGCCTCCTCCTCCGACTGCTGTCCTTCCGCCGGTTCCGCTGGTTCCGCTGCTTCCGACTGTTCCGTGGACCCCTCGCCCGGTGCCTCGACTGCGGGCTCGTTCGCGTCCGGTTCCTCGATCGCCGTCTCGGCGGCGGCGGGCCCTTCGGGCGCGGCCTCGGCCGCAGCAACCTCCCCCGCCTCAGCTGCGGGCTCGGCTTCGGGCTCGGGGGCGGCCTCCCCCGGCAGCTTCTCCCGGTACGCCTCGAGGAGCGAGAGGAACCTGCTCTGCAGCGCGTTGAACAGGTACGCCGCGCGGGACATCTCCGCCTTCGCCAGGCCGGCCATCTTCGCCAGCAGCACCTCGCGTGGCTCGATCGTGGCCAGGGACTGCGCCTCCTCGGCGGTCAGCACCCGTCCGTCGAGCCAGGCTCCCTTCAACACCAGCGTCCGGAACCGCCGCGCCGCGTCGACGAGGCTCTTCGCCGCCCCGATCGCGTCGGCCTCGACGAACGCCACGGCCGTCGGCCCCTCGAGCAGCGGCTCGAGCTCCCCGGCACCGGCGTCGGCGGCGGCGATCTTCATCAACGTGTTCTTCACGATCGAGAACTTCGCGCCGGCGTTCGTCAGCGATCGCCGGAGCTCACCGGACTCCGAGACCGTGAGGCCCCGAAAATCGGCCAGGAACAGCGCCTGCGAGTTCTCGATGCGCTGCTTGAGCTCGGCGACCCGTTCGACTTTCTCCGTCTTCGGCATCGTTCTCCTCGCAGCGGGGACAAGCCCCGCTCCACCAAAACGAAAACGTCCCCGCAGTCGAAGCGGAGACGTCGCGTCTCACGCCTCGGCAGGTACCCGTCGCCGGGATTGTGCTTCCGCCCCTGCTGTCTGCGGCAGCGCGCAGTCTATCGAGCCGGGAACAGATCTGTCACTGGGGGGTGCTACGCTCGCGAACGAGTTGGAAATGCAGGTGTGGGCACTCATCGGTCTCCTCGGCGGCCTGTCGGCGGCCATCCTCGGGATGATGTTCACGGTCATCCACGGCCTAGGCGGAAGAATCGACAGGCTCGGTTCCGAGGTTCGGTCCGAGGTCGGTGGTCTCCGTGCCGAGGTCCGCTCCGAGATTGGGGCGCTCGGTGGGCGGATCGATAGGCTCTCCACACGCATCGACGGCATCTCTCAGCAACTTGGGTCCCACGTCGCCCAGCACGACAGATGACGTTGTTCTGGTGGATCGTCATTCCCACCGAACTCGTCGTCTACATCGGTACCGGCGTGGCCACCGCCTGAAACGACCTCGCTAGGAGGCGGCGACCTCTGCGGCGTGCGCCCCTTCCACGTCCTTGGCCTTGGCCGGATCGATGTGGACGGCGGGACCCATGGTCGAGGACAGGCTGAGCGTCTTGATGTACTTGCCCTTCGCGCTCGAGGGCTTGGCCCGCATGATCTCGTCCACCACCGCCAGGTAGTTCTCGACGAGCGCCTTCTCGTCGAAGGACTTCTTCCCGATGATGAGGTGCACGTTGGCCTGGCGATCGGTGCGGTACTCGAGCTTGCCCCCCTTGATGTCCGCAACGGCCTTGCCGATGTCGTTCGTCACCGTGCCGGCCTTCGGGTTCGGCATGAGCCCACGCGGCCCGAGCACCCGCCCCGCCTTGCCGACGGTCGGCATGAGGTCGGGTGTGGCCACGGCGGCCTCGAAGTCGATGGTGCCCTTGATCACCTCGTCCACGAGCTCCTCGCCCCCGACCAGGTCGGCACCGGCCTCGCGGGCCTCGCGGGCCTTCTCGCCCGTGGCGAACGCCGCGACACGCACGGACTTGCCGCTGCCGTTCGGCAGCGCGACCGTCCCCCGCAACATCTGGTCGGCCTTGCGCGGATCGACACCCAGGCGGAACGCAACCTCCACGCTCTCGTCGAACTTGGCGTCGGGGAACTGCTTGATGAGTTTGATGGCCTCGCCCGGCAGATATGTGCGCTCCGGATCGACGAGCTGTGCGGCCTGGTCGTATCGCTTCCCCCGGCCGCCCATCACGCACCCACCTCGATCCCCATGCTGCGAGCCGTGCCCTCGATGACCCGCATCGCCATCTCGATGTCGGTGGCGTTGAGGTCGACCATCTTGCGCTCCGCGATCTGCCGCACCTGATCCTTCGACACGCGAGCGACCTTGGTCCGGTTCGGCTCGCCCGAGCCCTTCTCCACGCCGGCCGCCTGCTTCAGGAGTTCCGCGGCGGGCGGCTGCTTCGTGATGAACGAGAACGTGCGGTCCTCGTAGATCGTGAGCTCGGCGGGGATGACCTGCCCGGCGTACTGCTGCGTCTGCTCGTTGTACTGGCGGCAGAAATCCATGATGTTCACTCCGTGCTGCCCGAGCGCGGTTCCCACGGGCGGCGCCGGCGTGGCCTGGCCGGCCTTGATCTGCAGCTTCACGATGGCGGCGACCTTCTTGCGCGATCGTCGCGGTGCGGAATCAGCCATGAACGTGACACCTCCTGCGGTGCAAACGGCCCGACTGCGGGCCTCCCGCGCTAGACCTTGGCTACCTGATCGAATCCCAGCTCGACCGGCGTCTCCCGGTCGAAGATGTTCACCAGCACCTTCAGCTTGCTCTGATCGACGTTGATCTCGTCGACCGTGCCGTTGAAGTCGGCGAACGGGCCGCTGATGATGCGGACCACGTCGCCCTCTTCGAACTCGAGGCGGAAGGTGGGCTTCACCTCTTCCTTCTTCACCGAGAGGATCTTCTCGACCTCTCGCTTCGACAGCGGCGTCGGCTTGGTGCCGGTGCCGCTCGACACGAACCCCGTGACGCCGGGCGTGTTGCGAACGACGTACCAGGAGTCGTTGTCGTAGACCATCTTCACGAGCAGGTAGCCCGGGAACACCTTCTTCTGGACGACCTGCTTCTTGCCACCCTTGATCTCCATGACGTCTTCCATCGGGATCTCGACGTCGAAGATCTTGTCCTGCATCTGCATGGACCCGATGCGCGACTCGAGGTTGGCCTTCACCTTGTTCTCGTAGCCGGCGTAGGTGTGCACGACGTACCAGTCGCCAGGGCCCTTGAAGGGGTCGCGGCCCTCGGGCTCGGCCTCCGCCTCCCCCACCGCGGCGACGGCCGCTTCGTCGGCGCTCGCAGCGGCGGCGACGTCCTCCGCGGGCTCCTCGACGACCTCGACCTCGGGCGTCGCCTCGACCTCCTCGGCCGTTTCGGCGATCGGCTCCTCGATGGCTTCGGCCACCTCGGGGGGGGCCTCCGCCACCGTCTCCTCGTCGGGCTCGGGCAGGCCGCCCCGGTCCGGGATCTCGAGGACCTCCGCGGTAGCTGCCTCGGGGATCTCGACCGGCGACTCGACGGGAGGCTCCGCCTCGGGGGCCTCCACCTCATCGGCCGTGTCGAGGTCCGTCACCTCGTCGGCCGGTGACGCTTCCTGCTCCGGGGAGGGTTCCTGCTCCTCGGACGCCTCGGTCTCGGCGTCGTCGGCGACAGCCTCGTTGAACGGTTGCTCGCTCACGCGAAGGACTCCTTGCTCGGCCTAGCCATTCCCGAAGATGCGCAGAACGCCCTTCGAGAACACGTAGTCGAGGCCAAAGACGAACGAGGTCAGGATGACGACGGAGACGAGCACGACGACCGTGTACGCGATGAGCTCCTCGCGCGTCGGCCAGTTGACCTTCTTGAGCTCCTGACGGACCTCCTTCAGGAACTGGCGCGGCGGCACGCGCTTCTTGCGCTCCGTCGGAACCGGCCGGCGGGGCTGCTGCTGGGCTGCGCGCCCGCGCTCCTCGGCGGCCTTCTGGCGCTGCATCAAACGTTTCGCCTGCCTGTTCATCGCACCTCTGTGGGGGATGGTCGCGGCCGATCGGCCGGTCATGTCGGGCGGTACCCAAGCAGTATAGGGAGCGGCTTCAGGCCCGGCAAAGGGTCCGGGGCGGGGGGTTCCCGCCCCGTTCGAGGGATCTTGCAGGGGCGGAGGGACTCGAACCCCCAACCGCCGGTTTTGGAGACCGGTGCTCTTCCAAATTGAGCTACGCCCCTCTGGCTCCGGCCTCACACCGGATGCTGGGGAAACGAGAACTGAGTATAGCCGGGGGGGTGCGGCGGGCCGGGACCTGTGGCCGGGCGACTAGCTCCAGGTGTCGCCGGACCAGGCGTTCGAGCTCCACGCGTTGCCGGACCAGGCGTTGCCGGACCAGGCGTTGCCGCTCCACGCGTTCCCGGACCAGGCGTTCCCGCTCCAGGCGTTGCCGGACCACGCGTTGCCGTTCCAGGTGTTGCCGGACCAGGCGTTGGAATCCCAGCCCATGCCCGACCACGCGTTGCCGCTCCAGGCATCGCCGCTCCAGGCGTTGCCGGACCACGCGTTGCCTTCCCAGGCGACGCCGCTCCAGGCGTTGCCGGACCAGGCGTTCCCGGACCAGGCGTTCCCGGACCATGCGTTGCCGCTCCACGCGTTGCCGAGCACGTCGACCTCGCCCGTCACGAGCACCGGCTGGCCGTTGTGGTTGATGTCCGAGTACACGTGCATCGACCCGCGCGAGAGCTCGAGCGAACCAAGACCGGTGGAGGGGGAGAAGGACTGTCGGGCGGCGCCCATCGCGCCCATCTCCAGCTTGGTCGCGGCCGCGGTCGGCGTGGCGTAGGCGTTGACCAGCCCGGCGCCGGATCCGAGGGGCGACAGCACGGGGAGGTAGTCCTTGGCCTTGTTCACGAGCAGGCGCTTGGCCTGGTCGGGGGTCAGCGACGGATTGGCCTGGAACGCCAGCGCCGCGACGCCGGACACGATGGCGGCGGCCTGCGACGTCCCCGTGCCCTTGAAGTAGGACAGGTTCGGCATGCGGGCGTCGGGATAAGCGGTATCGATCGTCGATCCCATGTCGCGGGCGGAGACGATCGTGACGCCGGGCGCCACCAGGTCGGGCTTGCTGACGCCGTCCTGTGTGGGGCCGACCGAGGAGAATGGGGCGACGACGTCGTCGCTCCTGTCGCCGGTGTTCTTGAGGTCGGCCGCGCCGACCGTGACCACGAACGGATCGTCGCCGGGCTTCGTGATGGTGCCGGCGGCCGAACCGCGGTTGCCCGCGGAGACCACGACCAGGACGCCGGAGCGCCACACCTGCTCGACGGCGTAGTCCAATGGGTCGACGGAGTACGGCTGCTTCGAGTCCGTCCCGAACGACAGGTTCAGGACACGGATGCCGTACTGCGCGCGGTGGGTGACCACCCACTGCAGGCCGGCGAGCACGATCGACACATCGGTCGCGCCGTTTGCTCCGGCGACCTTCACCGAGACGAGCTTGGCGCCGGGCGCCACGCCGGTCCAGGTGCCGCCGGAGGAGGTTCCGTCGCCGACCATGATCCCGGCCATGTGCGTGCCGTGGCCGAAGCGGTCCATCCCATCGGACTCGGGGGTGAAGTCGACGACGTGGGAGATGTGGTTCACGAGGTCAGGCACCGGAACGACGCCGGTGTCCAGCAACGCCACGGTCACGCCGGTGCCGTTGTACAGGGGACGGGCGTCGTCGAGGCCGATGCTCTTCTGCCAGACGGTGTTCGCGGCCCGCTGGTTGTAGACGGTGGTGTCGGCAAGCATGTGCACGTGCGCATCGCCCCAGACCCGCCAGACGGTGGACGAGGAGGTGAGCGACCGCACGGCTGAGCCCGGAACCACGGCCGAGAATCCGCCGACGATCCTGAGCTCGTGCGTCACGCGCCCGCCGAGCATGCGCACGAGGTCCTCCGCGGAGGAGGACGACGGCTGTGCCTCGCGGACGATGACCGAGAAGGTCGAGTCGGGATGCGACCCCGCCAGCGCGTACAGCGCCGGGTCGGCCTTGGCGGGCGCACCCGACGCGGCCTGCACGGGCGGCTGCACCACGAGCGCGGCCACCACGAGGGAGAGCGCGATGGGAAGCGACCTGCGCGCCCACTTCACGGCGCTCAGGACACGCCAGCCTCCGAGCTGGACCGCCACCGACCGTTCCCTCATGCAATCCTCCGTCGTGGATGCGCGCGCTCTGCGCGTGTGACGTTGTTATCGCCCAAGAACGCCCCCCGCCACATCGTCAGAAAGGGCACACCGGGGATGAGCCCTGGGGATTCCCTGGTAGTCCTAAATGACTAGTCACCGGAGGTCCTGGGGGTACTCGATACTCGCAACCGGCTCCCGTAGACTCGGAGCAGGCGCCTGGCAGGGTCGCCACTTCCCCGGACGGCCGATGATCGGACGAAGGGACATGCAGATGCGCCTCTGGTTCCGCAAGAGCACCGACCCCGAAGGTCGGATCCAGGAGGTCCTGTCCGCGTATCAGAACGAGATCGCGGACCGGCTCGAGGAGGGGTTGCGCGAGATCCAGGAGCGCACGGCCGCCCTCATCGGCGACATCGCCTCGGCGGTGTGGCGATCCGACCAGACCGACGTCGGACTGCAGGAGCGCGTCCTCTCCGTCCTGGCCCGCGATTCCACGATCAAGGGACTCATCGCCCACACCGACGACCGGTTCCAGGCGCTCGACATCCGGATGACCGGGGTCCAGGAGTCGCTCCAGGCCGTCATGGCCATCGCCGGGGAGATGCGCGGGGCCGGCGACCCGGGTCCGATCCCCGCACGGCCTGAGATCTCGAGCGTCGACCGCGACGTGGCCATGGGGCTCCAGGACCGCATGGCGGCGCTCCAGCGCTACCTGGGCAAGGTCCTGGAGTACGAGGCGGACCGGGACACCGCCATCAGCGACTGGCTCGGCCGCATGCTGGCGCAGGGCAACCGCGTGCTCCGTCGGGAAGCGGACCGTGTCTCCGACGAGGTCAGTGCCGACGTCGAGGCCCTCACCGTGGAGGCCACCCAGCAGGTGTTGACCAAGCTCGACGAGCAGAGCCGGGCCATCGCGTACGACCTCTCGGTCCAGGAGGCCCGGATCCGTCTCGCCGTCGGTGAGGGGCAGCAGGGGCACGCGGACATCCTTCGCGAGCAGCTACAGGCCCTGGATGCGATCGAGGCCGATCTCACGACCGATCTCGACGAGCGGCTTGCGAACCTCGCCGGTCTCATCGGCGACCGCACCACGTCTGCGGTCAACGAGGCCGCGGAGCGGGTCGGCCGGCAGAGCACCGACGCGGTCACCCTCGGCGTCAAGGACCTGCTCGCGGTGATGGATCGCCGGTTCGCATGGCTCGAGGAGACGGTCAGCGAGCGCATGGCCAAGCTCGAGCACGCGCTGGGGGTCGACACCCAGACCGTGATCGTTCCCGAGGCCGAGAAGCGGATCGAGATCCCCTAGCTCCGAGCGGAGCCGGCTTCCCTACTGCGGGGCGAGATTCGGGACGAGCGCCGCCCCGCGGAGTCCCTTACGACCTCGCCGCCACACGACGAGCCCGATGGCGGCTGCCCCGATGGCCGCGCCGGTGATCGACGCCACGGCCGGGCGGCGCTTCGCCGCCGCCACCACCCGCTCCGGCATCTCGCGCCAAGGCGCGGCACGTTCC
The DNA here is from genome assembly GCA_046263085.1 of Actinomycetota bacterium. Taxonomy (GTDB): domain Bacteria; phylum Actinomycetota; class UBA4738; order UBA4738; family JACQTL01; genus JBHELK01. The sequence goes on along the minus strand of JBHELK010000081.1, from coordinate 4,491 downwards.
TCCGGGACGAGCGCAAGCGTTCGCTCCAGATAGCCGGGCGCCGGGTTCTCCTCCACATCGCGCAGTGCGGCGAGGGAATGCGTCAGCTCCCGATAGGAGTCGAGCTCGGCAGCGCAGTCGGCGCACGTCGCGATGTGCTCCTCGACCTCGCCGGCCGGGCGCGGACCCCATTCCGCGTAGCGCGGCAGTATCTCTCGGACCTCTTCACAACGCAGCGTCACGACGCATCCCCTCCTCCAGCAGCTCCTTGAGCCGCCGCCTGCCCCGGTGCACGCGGACCTTCACCGCTCCCTCCTGGATCCCGAGCTCCTGCGAGATCTCCCGGGTGGACAGGCCGTAGACATCCTTCAACAGCACGCACGCGCGCAGCCCCTCGGGCAGGACCGCGAGCCCCCGCTGGAGCTCGTCGCGGTCGACGGCCAGCTCCTGCGACCGGTCCGGGGCCGCGATCTCCGGCTCGTCCTCGCGCATGACGTCGCCGAACCGGTTCTTCCTCCGGAGGTGGGTCATGGCGCAGTTCGCGACGATGCGATGCATCCATGTCTCGAACGCCGCCTCCTCCCTGAATCCAGCGAGGCCCCGGAAGATCCGGAGATACGCCTCCTGCGCGACGTCCTCGGCCTCGGAGGGGTCCCCGACGAGCCGGTACGCCAGCGTGTACACACGCCGATGGGTCTCCCGGACCAGCTCCTCGAAAGCAAGGCGGTCGCCCCGCTTGCACCGAGTGAGCAGCTCCGGGCTCACCATCCGTGAAAGAGGTTGGACGCCCGCACCGCCGAAGAGGTTACGTCCCCGCCCGATCCGTGGGGCGGGGCTTGTCCCCGCCCGATCCGTGGGGCGGGGCTTGTCCCCGCCCGATCCGTGGGGCGGGGCTTGTCCCCGCCCGATCCGTGGGGCGGGGCTTGTCCCCGCCCGATCCGTGGGGCGGGGCTTGTCCCCGCTGCACGGTGAATCGATGTCATCACCTCATGCAATCGTCTGATCCATGACAAGACCACCCCGAGTGGATGCTCCGGGCGAGATCCACCTCGTTACGACGACAACCTGGAACAGGAATCGGCTCTTGGACCGTATGGCAATCGCGCCTCGGGTCATCGATACGCTGCGAGCCCAGCAGGAGGCAGACCGGTTCGATCTCTACGCTTGGGTCCTGATGCCCGATCACGTGCACCTTGTCATTCAGCCGATGGAGAGACCGCTGGAAGCAGTCATCCGTCGCTTCAAGTCGCTGTCGTGGAGAAGTTGTCGCGACGAGGTGAGGCTTCTCGATCGCCTCTGGCAGTCTGGATTCCATGACCGTGGGATCCGGAACCAACGAGCGCTTGCAACGGTAATCGACTACGTGCACCGCAATCCGCTCCGTGCGGAGCTCGTCACCGCAGCCGAGGACTGGCCATGGTCCAGTTTCCGAGAGACCTGGGGCCGGGGACAAGCCCCGGCCCACGGTGATGAGCCGGGGACAAGCCCCTACGCCTACGCTAGCTGGAGCTCGGCGGTGGCGTTCTTGATGGGGAACTCCACGTCACCGTCGCGCTCCAGGCGAACCCACACGTCGAGCTTCGCCCGCCTCGTCTTGGGATCGAGCTCGGCGATCCTGCCGCCGGCCTCGATGGTCTCCCCCATGTAGACGACGGCCCGGAACTGCACCCCGATGCGCTTCAGGGCCCCCGGGTCTCCGGCCCACCGGGTGAGGGAGCTCGCGAGGTGGGCCATCGTGAACATGCCGTGGGCGATGATCCCCGGAAACCCCACGCTTCTGGCGAAGTCGTCGTCCTGGTGCAGGGGATTCTGGTCACCCGAGGCGCCCGCATAGGCCCTCACGTCCTCCCGCTGGACGACCTTCGAGACCACCGGGATCTCATCGCCCACCTCGAGGTCGTCGAAGGCGATCATCGGGCCGTCCCCCGGGAGATCAACGTCGAGCGGCCCGTGCAGATCGTCGAGCCGCTCGGGTCCGCGTAGTCCGTCTCCACGACGAGGAACTCGTTCGGGCCCCTGGCGTAGATGTCGGCGATGCGCGGCTTCGCGATGATCCGGTCGCCGGCACGCAGCGGTCGGTCGGCCACGTATTCCTGCTCCCCGTGCACCACCCGCGAGTAGTCGAGGCCGAGCTCCGGATCGAGCGCCACCTGTCCGCCCGAGGCGATCTGGATCACGGTCGGAAAGGTCGGGGGCGCGATCGGGTCCTCGGAGCGGTACCGGGGATCGGCGTCGCCGATGGCGTCGGCGAACTGCACGATGCGGTCGCGCTCGACGAAGAAGGAGGTCTCCTCGTACTCCTTGCCGATGAGGTCCCGGTTCAGCGGCATGTCACGCGCCGAGCTGGGCGCCGGTCACCGGGATGACGGTGCCGCTCACGTAGTCGGCGTCGCCCGAGGCCAGGAACAGGTGCACGTTCGCCACATCCTCCGGCCGGCCGTAGTAGCCGAGCCCGATCAGCATCAGCGCCATCTGGCGGATCGTCTGCGGGATGCCGAAGTCGTCGCCTTCACCCTTGGCCTGGGTGAGCCGGGTCTCGATAAACCCCGGTGCCACCGCGTTCACGTTGATGTGGAACGGACCGAGCTCGCGAGCGAGCGTGCGGGTGAGTCCGATGATGCCGCCCTTCGCGGCCGTGTAGTTGGCCTGTCCCGAGTTGCCGATGAGCGCCGCGGACGAGGTCGTGAAGTTGATCTTGCGGTGATAGGCGGGCGCGCCGCCCTCCCCCATCTCGCGCTTCGCGGCGTCGCGGAGGTAGGGCATGGCCGCGAGGGTGGCGTGGAACGCCGTCTTGAGGTTGATGTCCATCACGAAATCCCAGAGCTGATCGTCGAGGTTGTGGAAGGTCTTGTCCCGGGTGATGCCGGCGTTGTTCACCAGGATGTCGATCTTCCCGAACTCGTTCGCGGCGGCCTGCATCATCTGCTCGGCCTCGTCGAGCTCGACGGTGTTGTGCGTCGAAACCTGCGAGTGCCCACCGGCGCTCTTGATGTCCTGGGCGGTCTCCTCCGCGGGCTCGGGATCCACGTCGTTGACGACGACGGCCGCGCCCTCCGCCGCCAAGCGCAGGGCGGTGGCCCGGCCGATGCCTCGGCCGGCTCCGGTGACGACGGCCACCCTGTCATCGAGTCGTCCCAAAGGAAACCTCCCGCTCGTCGGTGCGGCCAACCTAGCGAAGCGGCGGCGCCAGCGGCAAATCAAGCCCGCTTGTTCGAAATGTCCGCCCCACCTGACTAGGATGCGCGCGACATGAGCGGGAGCAAGCGAGGCATCACCGCACTCGTCGTCGACGATCACCGCACCTTCGCCGAGGCCCTGCGGATCGCCCTCGACCAGGAGAAGGACATGCGGGTCGTGGGCGTGGCCACGACTGGCGACCAGGCGGTCTCGCTGGCCGAGGAGCACCGGCCGGATGTGGTACTCATGGACATCGAGATGCCGGGCATGGACGGCATCGAGGCCATCAGGAAGATCAAGCTCGCGAACCCCGACGCCAGGCTCGTCGTGGTCTCGGCTCACCAGGGCGAGCTCATCCTGGCCCGGGCGGTCGAGGCCGGGGCGGGAGGGTTCCTGTCCAAGGAAACCGCGCTTTCGGACGTGGTGGCGTCCGTGCGCCTGGCCTATCAGGGAGAGCCGCTGATGGCGCCCGACGAGATCCGGCGCGTCCTTCGCCACCTCCGTCACCGCCGCGCGCAGGAGGCGACCGAGCAGCAGCGGGTCGAGCGGCTCACGCCACGTGAGACGGAGATCCTCCAGCTCATGGCGAACGGGGTCTCGACCGACGACATCGCCCAGCAGCTCAACGTGAGCCCCTACACGCTCCGGACCCACGTGCAGAACATCCTGACGAAGCTCGGGGTCCACTCGAAGCTCGAGGCGCTGGCCTTCGTCATCCGTCACGGGAAGGTGACGGCCAGGGCCTGAGCGGCCGCCGGGAGGGCGAGGGCCTCAGCGGGTCTCGCGGTGCGGCGTGTGCCCGCGGCACCACCGGCAGTACTTCTTGAGCTCGAGGCGATCGCGATCGTTCACCTTGTTCTTCTGGGTGACGTAGTTACGGCGCTTGCAGTCGTTGCAAGCGAGCGTGATCGTCGGTCGGTTGTCGGCTTTCGGCATGGTCTGGTCTCGGATCGGTCGGAGCCGGCATTGTACGGGCCGGGGACGGGGCCCGTCATCCGGGGACGACGTAGGGCCAGGTCCAGGACCCGGCCCTCACGTCCGATCGGATCGAGCTATCCGTTGTCGGGGGTCTGCCCCGCCGAGATGCGCTTCGCCGCCGGGGTCGCGTCGTTCACCGTGAATCCGGATGCGGCGTCCGTCGCGTCCCAGAACCACACGTAGTTGGTGTCGACCCCCGGTTCAGCTGAGGCGGGTTACTTCGCGATCTTCGTCACGGTGCCGGCGCCCACGGTGCGCCCACCCTCGCGGATGGCGAAGCGCAGGCCCTCCTCCATGGCGATGGGGGCGATGAGCTCGACCTCCATCTCGGTGTTGTCGCCCGGCATGACCATCTCC
>JBHELK010000080.1:0-79613 GCA_046263085.1 Actinomycetota bacterium | reverse complement strand
CATGCCGACGGCACGCGCGCCCTCGGCGTTCTGCTCCAGGTCGTCCACGAACACGCACTGGCTCGCGTCCACGCCGATCTCCCTCGCGGCGTGCAGGAAGATCTCCGGGTCCGGTTTGCGCATCCCGATCTCGCCGGAGATCAGGATGGCGTCGAACATCTCCTGGAGGTCCGCGTCGTGGAACCCGCTCGGGCCCCAGCTGTTCGAGATCAATCCCGTCTTCACGCCCGCATCGTGCGCGCGGCGAACCGCCCCTACCATCCGTTCGTCGGGGCCCATGCCCCCGAACATCCGGTCGCGGATGCCCGCCGCCTCGAGCGGCCTCTCCAGTCCCTGGGAGAGATGCGAGGCGAGCCAGGTCTCGAACTCCTCGACCTCGATCTCGCCTCGCTCCAGCCTGCCGACCATCCCGTGGTTCCCGTCGGAGCCGTAGGCCTCCGAGATCACCGTCTTGAAGCGCTCCGCGTCGACCCCTTCCTGCACGCAGAACTCGGAGAACGCCCGCCCCATCGACGTGGTGAGCACGCCGCCGAAGTCGACGAGCAGGCCGCGATGGTCAGGCACCCGCGATCAGCTCCAGTGCGCGGCGGCCGAGCGCGGGCACGCCCTCCTCGAGCTGGGCGAAGAATGGGTCGTCGGTCACGCCGGCCAGGTGGCGCGCGAACGAGCCCTCCAGCAGCACCGCGAGCTTCCACACGGCGAGCACCGAGTAGAACGCGATGTCGGACATGGAGCGGCCCGTGCGCTCCGAGTAGCGGGCGAGCAGCTCGGCCCGCGTGCTGAACCCCTTCGCCGTCATGAGGGCGAGCTCGGGATGGATGGGATTCGGCGGGTCGTCGGGGTCGCGCCAGTAGGAGAGCAGCCATCCCATGTCCGCCAGCGGGTCGCCGATCGTCGACATCTCCCAGTCGAAGATGCTCAGCAGGCGCGCCGGCGGGTCCGGGGCGTAGATCACGTTGTCGAGCTTGTAGTCGCCGTGCACGATCGTCGTGTCGGCGTCCTCCGGCACGTGCTCGGAGAGCCAGTCCCGGATCCGCACGAGGTCGGGGAGCGGCCGGGAGAACTGCGTGGCCAGCTCGAGCTGACCGTTCCATCGCTTGATCTGCCGCTGCAGGTAGCCGGTGGGGCGTCCCCATCCATCGAGTCGGACGGCTCGCCAGTCGACGCCGTGAAGCTCCGCGAGCGCGTCGACGAGCTCCTCGCCGATAGCCGCCCGAGCGCCCGCGGAACCCTCGTCGTTGAACCCCGGCGGGAGCTCGGTGCGGATCACGAACCCCTCCACCTTCTCCATCAGGTAGAACGGCACGCCGATGACGGCGGGTTCCTCGCAGGACAGAATCGGCGTCGGCGAGCGGACCTCCGTGTCGGCGAGCGCCGACAGGACCCGGTACTCCCGGAGCACGTCGTGGGCGGTCGGAAGGAAGGCCCCTCGCGGTGGACGCCGCAGGACCCACCGATCGGACCCGCGCGTCACGAAGAAGGTTTCATTGGAGTGCCCGGCCTGGTGCCGCTCGACCGCCACCCGCCCGGGGCCGCCGAGCTGCTCGTCGAGCCATCGCTCCAGGGCCTCGGGGTCGACGAGCGGCCGCGACAGGTCCTCCTGCGGCGGGCCGGCCGGGGGGCTCGAGGCGCTCACGTCACGCCTCCCGTCGCGCCCTTCGTCGTGCCCTCCTTCAGGAACGCCTTGAACACGTTGCGGGCGATCACCATCCGGTGCACCTCGCTCGGCCCGTCGTAGATCCTCGCGGCCCGGGCGTCCGTGTAGAAGCGGGACAGCGGCACGTCCTCGGAGATGCCGAGCGAGCCGTGGATCTGCAGCGCGCGATCGACGATGCGCCCGAGCGCCTCCGCCACGAAGACCTTGATGATCGAGATCTCCTGGCGGTGATCGAGCCCGTGATCGATCTTCCACGCCGCGTGCAGGACCATGAGCCGCGACGCGTACAGCTCGATCGCCGTGTCCGCGACCATCCACTGGATGGCCTGGTGCTCCGCCAGCCGCTTCCCGAAGGACTCCCGCTCCAGCGCGCGCTGCGCGGCGAGGTCCAGCGCTCGCTGCGACACGCCGATCCACCGCATGGCGTGCGCGATCCGTCCCATGCCGAGACGCTGCTGCGCGAGCACGAACCCTCGCCCGCGCTCGCCGAGCATGTCCTCGTGCGCCACGCGGCAGTCCCGCAGCCGGACCTCGCAGTGGCCACCCGGCCCGTGCGTCCCCATGACCGGGATCTCGCGCACGACCTCCCAGCCGTCGTTGTCGGCCTCCACGACGAACATGGAGTACCGCAGGTAGGGGTTCTCCTCCTCCGGATCGGTCAGCGCGACGACGATGGAAAACGCGGCGCCGTTCGCACCCGTGATGAACCACTTCTCGCCGTTGATGACCCATCCGTCGGCGTCCTCGACCGCGGTGGTCCGGAGCTGGCGGGGGTCGGAGCTCGCGACGTCGCGCTCCGTCATGGCGAAGCACGAGCGGAACTCGGCCTCGGCCAGCGGCCGCAGGTACCGCTCCTTCTGCCCCTCGGTGCCGGCCTCGAGCAGCAGGTGCATGTTGCCCTCGTCGGGCGCCATGCAGTTGAGGGCCAGGGAGGCCAGGCCGGATGCTCCGAGCTCCTGGGAGACGAGCGCCATCCCGAGCGCACCCAGCCCGATCCCGCCCCACTCGGGTGGGAGATGTGGCGTCCACAGCCCGGCGTCGCGCGCTTTCTTCCGGAGCTCGGTGAGCACGGAGTCGAAGCTCTCCTCGGAGAGCCCGGCCTCCGCCGGCAGGACCTCCTGGGCGACGAACTCCGCGACTCGCCGGCGGATGCCCTCGAGATCTGCAGGGGTCTCGAAGTCGATCATGGTTCCTGGACCAGCTCGACGAGCACGCCGGCGAACCCCTTGGGATGAGCGAACGCCACGGTCGTGCCGCGGGATCCGGGGCGCGGCGACTCGTCGACGAGCGGCACGCCCTCCGATCGCAGGTGCTCGATCGTGGCCGCCACGTCGTCGACGCGATAGCCCACGTGGTGCACGCCCTCGCCGCGCTTGTCGAGGAACTTCCCGACGGGTGTGTCGGGCCCGGTGGCCGCGAGGAGCTGAACGTACGACGATCCCACCTTGAACAGCACCTCCTCCACGCCCTGGTCCTCGACGACCTCGCGATGCGCCGGCTCGATCCCGAGCGTCCGGCGGTAGTGCTCGACGGAGGCGTCGAGGTCGCGCACGGCGATCCCGACGTGGTCGATGTCGGTGGGGACGAAGAGCTCTGGCATCGGGACTCCTCTTCTTACCTCTTGCGGCCACCCCGGGGAGACGGCTGCAGCCGCTGGATGAGCTGGAAGGCCTCGGAGACGTGATAGGCGGGGAGGCTCAGTGCCTTCACCAGGGCGGAGACCGCCTGGTAGCGGATCTCTGGGCCGGCGCCGTCGGACTTCAGGGCGTAGAACTCGACGAGGTCGATGAACTGCTTCAGGGAGGGGACCAGGCCGCCGCGCTCGTAGGCGTAGATGGTCTGCTGCGCCGCCGGCGACGCCGGGTTGGCGGCGGCGTCGTGCACGGCCCGATACCCGGCGCTCCGCCGGAGATCCCTGAGCAGGGCTCCGATGGTCCGCGCGGTCTCCGGATCGACGGGATCGAGCTTCTTCCTCGGCATGGGGTCAGGCTCGCACCATATCGAAAGTGATCAAAAGGGCCGGCCAGGTTGTCGTTGCCGGGGACGAGCCCCGGCCCACCTCTGGTCGTTGGTCGGGTGGACCAAATGCCGAAGACAGGGACCAAAGGCCGATGGCGGCGGGGGTGCACCGGGCGTACGCTCGCGATCTGTCCAAGGAGGCGCCCCGTGACCGACACGAACCGGACCACCGCGTTGCTCGAAGGCTCGCACATCCTCGCGGCAGGCCAGCGAGACGTGAGCAGGATCAGGGAGCGGACGCGCACGAAGCGCATCCTGCGGCTCTCGATCGGTCTCGGTCTGGTGGTCGGCTACGTCGCATACCGGTACATCACGGGCAATCCGTTCGCTCTGCCCACGCTCTCCGGGGACGCCGTGTTCTGGCTCCCGCCGCTGCTGCTGATCGTCGCGCTCGCCGGCGTGATGGTGGTGCCGATGATCCTCAACAGCAGGTCGCCGCACGTCCTCATCCGCCCGGACCAGATCGCCGTCGGGCTCGACGACGTGAAGGGCCTCCCCACGCAGGTCGACGAGGTTGTCCGTACGCTCGACGTGTTCCTGGGCTACTCGACGTTCCGCGACAAGCTGGGCGGCAATCCGCGACGCGGCGTGTTGTTCGAGGGACCGCCCGGTACCGGCAAGACGTATCTGGCGAAGGCCATGGCCAAGCAGGCCGGGGTCCCGTTCATGTTCGTCTCCTCGCCGGCGTTCCAGTCGATGTGGTTCGGCATGACCGCAGCGCGGATCCGTTCCTTCTTCAAGGCGCTGCGCAAGGCAGCTCGCAAGGAGGGCGGCGCGATCGGGTTCATCGAGGAGATCGACGCGATCGGGATGACCCGCAGCGGGCTGAACGCATCGCCCGCGCCGTTGCAGGCATCCGCCGCCCCGGGCGGCCTGCAGAAGGTGGTCTCGCCGATGATGTCGCCATCGACCGGCGGCATGGTCAACGAGCTGCTGATCCAGATGCAGTCCTTCGATCAGCCGCCGTTCCGCGAGCGCGTGTGGGGCCGGCTGGTCCAGACCGTCAACGGCTACCTACCGGAGACCAAGCGCCTGAAGACGGCGAAGCCGAAGTACCACAACATCCTGCTGATCGCGGCCACGAACCGCGCCGATCACCTGGATCCGGCGCTGCTGCGGCCGGGACGGTTCGACCGGCGACTCTACTTCGACCTGCCGACGAAGCAGGGACGCCGTGACCTCATCGATTTCTTCCTGATCACGAAGTCGCATCACGCGCAGCTCGACGAGGAGAGCTCGCGTGACCAGCTGGCTCACGACACGCTCGGGTACACGCCGGTGATGATCGAGCACCTCTTCGACGAGTCGCTCCTCGTTGCGCTCCGGCAGGGCCGCGAGCAGATGAACCTCGAGGACGTGTACGAGGCCAAGCTGACCGAGGAGGTCGGCGTGAAGCAGGCCGTCGTGTACACGGAGAACGAGCGGAGCGCTGTGGCGACGCACGAGGCAGGCCACGCCACCGCCGCGTACTTCCTCGGCAAGGGGCGGCGTCTCGAGGTCCTGTCGATCATCAAGCGCCGGCAGTCCCTCGGCCTCCTCGCACACGGTGACTTCGAGGAGCGGTTCACGCGCTCGAGGTCGGAGCTCGAGGCCGCGCTGGCCATCGCGCTCGGAGGCCTCGCCGCCGAGGACACCTTCCTCGGCGAGACCGGCACCGGGCCCGCATCGGATCTCGCGACGGCCACCGAGATCGCCGCCACCATGGTGGGGGCGCTGGGGATGGCGGGGACGCTCGTGTCCTACGAGGCCATGGCGGAGGGCGCGTTCAACACCAAGAACCTGGTGGGGAAGGTGCTCTCCGACGGCGAGACGAAGCGCAAGGTCGAGGACATCCTGGCCGGTCAGCTGGAGCGCGTGAAGGCGTGCCTGGAGGCCAACCGCGACATCGTGATGGCCCTCCGTGACGCGCTGATCGATCGCGACGAGATCGTCGGGGAGGCCATCGCCGAGGTCATCGAGAGCGCGCTGGCCAGGCGCGGCCAACGCCCGGACCTCGTCATCCTGGAGGACGCTCAGGAGGAGCAGCCGGCCATCGACTGACGCGGTACCGTACGCGGCGTGACCCCCCGGTACGACGTCATCGTGGTCGGGGCCCGCTGCGCGGGGTCGCCGACCGCGATGCTCCTGGCGCGGAAGGGCCACCGCGTCCTCGTGGCCGACCGAGCCACGTTCCCCAAGGACACGGTGTCGACGCTCTTCATCCACCAGCCCGGCCTCGCCCTGCTGCAGCAGTGGGGCCTGCTGGACCGCCTGCGAGCCACGGGAACCCCGCCCGTCCACAAGATGACGTGGGACCTCGGCCCGGTGGTCCTGTCGGGGTCGGCCGTCCCCATCGATGGGATCTCGGAGGTGTACTGCCCCCGGCGCACGGTCCTCGACCCCGTCCTCGTGGAGGGGGCCGCCGAGGCCGGCGCGGAGGTCCGGATGGGTTTCGCGATCAAGGAGCTCGTGGAGGACGACGGCAAGGTGGTCGGCGTTCGAGGCCGCGAGGAGGGCGGAGCGCTCGTCGAGGAGCGCGCCGCGATCGTGGTGGGCGCCGACGGCGTGCGCTCCTTCGTCGGCCGAACCGTGGGTGCGGAGGTCTACAACGAACGCGCCCCGCTGACCTCGCAGTTCTACTCCTTCTACAGCGGCATCGAGACCGACGGGGCCGAGATCACGTTCCGCGGTGCGTCGGGCGCCTCGCTGTTCCCCACGAACGACGGCCTCACGCTGGTGGGCTCCGGCTGGCCGTCGTCGGATCCACCGGAGGCTCCGAGTCCCGCGGAGGGGTACCTCGAGATGCTTCGGTCGCTGCCCCAAGTCGCCGAGCGGGTGTTCGCCGGCCGGATGGAGGAGCGCGTTGCCGGTATGGCGGACATCCCGAACTTCTTCCGCAAGGCTCACGGTCCCGGCTGGGCGCTCGTGGGCGACGCGGGCTATCACAAGGACCCCATCACCGCGGAGGGGATCACCGACGCCTTCCGCGACGCCGAGCGCTTCGCCGAGGCCATCCACCGGGGCCTCTCCGGCGACGAGCCGATGGAGGACGCCCTGGCCGCTGCGCAGAAGCAGCGGGACGACGCCGTCCTGCCCTTCTACGAGTTCACCCTCGGGGTTGCGACCTTCCAGGAGCTTCCGCCGCCGACCGTCGACCTCCTGAAGGCCGTCGCCTCGGATCCGGACGCCGTCGCCCGCTTCCTCGGGATCGCCGGCGGGACCGTGACGCCTGCCGAGTTCTTCTCCGACGAGAGCATCGTCCGGATGATGGCCGCCGCTCAGTCCAGCCAGGACGCCAGCGCGGAGAACGCCTCGATCAACTGAGGGAGCTGATAGGCGGCGGTGCGGCCGCTCGGGTTGGGCAGCACCCAGATCCGCGCCCCCGCGAGCACCTCCTCCTGGAGCCCGACCTTCGCACGGGGTTGCCCGAACGCCACCCGGTACGCCGTGACGCCGACGACGGCCACCACCGCCGGGCGATGCCGCCGCACCTTTCGCTCGAGCTTCCTCGCGCCCTCCCGCAGTTCCTCGGAGGTGAGCTCGTCGGCCGTCGCCGTCGTGCGGGCCACGAGGTTCGTGACCCCGATTCCGAGCTCGGGCAATGAGCGGTCCTCGAACGGCGAGTACAGGCGATCGGTGAACCCCGCGCCGTGCAGCGCCTTCCAGAACCTGTTGCCGGGCCTGGCGAAGTGATGCCCGGTGGCGCCCGAGTACAGACCCGGGTTGATCCCCACGAAGAGCACGCGGAGGCCCGGCGCGATCACGTCCCGGATCGTCCGGCCGTATGCCGCCGCGACCTCGTCGCGGGTCGGGCGGGGTGGGGGCAACTTCAGGGGACGATGCGCCCCCCCGTGTCGTGTTCCTTGAGAACGGCGTACCTCGCCAGGATGTTGATCCCGACCATCCCGAGGAGCCCGGTCAACGACAGGATGACGAAGAGGCCAGCAGCTCTGCTCGAGCTGGCGCTCGGGCTGAACACGGTGACGATCAGCGTGATCGCAGCCACGGGAAGCGATCCCAGGAACAGCGCGCTGAACAGCCACATCGCGGTGCGGTCCATGGCTCCTCCTTCTCCGACGCGGCCCGTGCGCGCCCCGCCGTAGACTAGTTCCCACTCACCGACGCCAGGAGGATCCTCATGACCGAGTCCGTGATCGTCGCAGGCGCCAGAACGCCGATCGGGAAGTTCGCGGGCGGCTTCAAGTCGCTCGCGGCCGTCGATCTCGGCGCCGCCGCCATCCGGGAGGCCGTGGGCCGCGCCGGCGTCACGCCGGAGCAGATCGACTACGTGCTCATGGGGCAGGTGTTGCAGGCGGGCGCGGGCCAGATCACCGCTCGGCAGGCCGCGATCAAGGCCGGCCTGCCGAAGGAGATCCCCGCCATCACGATCAACAAGGTGTGCCTCTCCGGGTTGAACGCCATCGCGCTCGCCGATCAGCTGATCCGGGCCGGCGAGATCGAGATCGCCGTCGCGGGCGGTATGGAGTCGATGACCAGCGCGCCGTACCTCATGCCCGACGCCCGGTTCGGTGCCCGGATGGGCCCGTCGACGCTCGTCGACTCGATGGTCTACGACGGCCTGTGGTCGACCTTCAGCGACCAGCACATGGGGGAGTCCTCCGACGAGGTCAACACCGAGCTGCAGATCGGACGCGAGGAGCAGGACGCCTGGTCGGCGAGGTCGCACCAGCGGGCGGCCGAGGCATGGGAGGCCGGCCGGTTCGCCGAGGAGGTCGTCCCCGTCGAGGTCCCGCAGCGGAAGGGCGACCCCCTCGTGGTCGACCGCGACGAGGGCGTCCGGGGAGAGACCACCGCCGAGTCCCTCGGCAAGTTGAAGCCCGCATTCGTGAAGGACGGCACGATCACCGCCGGCAACGCGTCGCAGATATCCGACGGCGCCGCCGCGGTGGTGGTGATGTCGAGGGCCAAGGCCGACGAGCTCGGCGTGACGCCGCTCGCGGAGGTCGTTGCGCACGGCATGTCGGCGGAGCGCTATGCGTACCTGCACACGGTCCCGGCCATCGCCATGCAGAACGCGCTGAAGAAGGCGGGCAAGGACGTGCACGACCTCGGGCTCATCGAGATCAACGAGGCCTTCGCCAGCGTCGCACTCAACGCCACCAGGATGCTCGGCGTCGACGAGTCGCTGGTGAACGTGAACGGCGGCGCCGTGGCTCTCGGCCACCCGATCGGTGCCAGCGGTGCCCGCCTCGTGTTGACGCTGGCCCTCGAGATGCGCCGTCGCGCGGTCGACCTCGGTGGCGCCTCCCTGTGCGGCGGCGGCGGCCAGGGCGACGCCCTGATCATCAAGCGCGCCTCGTAGCCCGCGGACGTCGCCGGCCGAGCGTGATGGAGACGGCGTTCTCGCTCCCCGAGGAGCTGGAGCAGTTCCGGAAGCTCGTGCGGGAGATCGCGCAGAGCCGCATCGAGCCCCGGGCGGCGGAGATCGACGCGACGGACGAGTTCCCGCACGACATCCACCACGTGCTCGTGGAGAACGAGCTCATGGCCGTGGGATATCCGGAGGAGTTCGGGGGCGCCGGCGGCGGGTCGCTGGCCGTCGCGGTGATGATCGAGGAGATCTCCCGCGTCTCCGCCGGGGTGGCCATCATCCCGCTGGTCAGCAGGCTCGGCGCCATCCCCGTCTCGCTCGTCGGATCGGATGAGCAGAAGCACGAGCTCTTCGGCGGGATCTCCCGCGGCGAGCACATGATGAGCTACTGCCTCACGGAGCCCGCGAGCGGGTCCGATGCCGGCTCGATGCGCACCAGGTACGAGCGGACCGGCAGCGTGTTCATGCTGAACGGCACGAAGCGGTTCATCACCGGCGCCGGTGTGTCGGACTGGTACACGGTCTTCGCCACGAGCGATCCCGAGCTCCGATCGGCAGGGATCTCCGCGTTCCTCGTGGGGCGTGACGACCCGGGCGTCTCCTTCGGCAAGGAGGAGCGCAAGATGGGCATCCACGGCTCGCCGACCCGCGAGGTGTACCTCGAGGACACGCTCATTCCTCTGGAGCGCCTGATCGGCGAGGAGGCGACGGGGTTCCGCACGGCGATGCGGACGCTCGACTACTCGCGGCCCACGATCGCCGCGCAGGCCCTGGGGATCGCGCAGGGCGCGTTCGACTACGCGGCCCGCTACGCAACCGAACGCGAGCAGTTCCGCCAGAAGATCTCCGGGTTCCAGGGCGTGCAGTTCCTGCTCGCCGACATGGCCATGGAGATCGAGGCCGCGAGGCTCCTGGTGTACAGGGCCGCATCGCTGGTGGACTCACAGGACCCGAAGATGAGCTACTTCGCCGGCGTCGCGAAAGCCTACGCGAGCGACACCGCCATGAAGGTCACGACCGACGCCGTCCAGGTGCTGGGTGGGTACGGCTACATGAAGGACTACCCCGTGGAACGATTCTTCCGCGACGCGAAGATCACGCAGATCTACGAGGGGACGAACCAGATCCAGCGGCTCGTGATCGCCCGGCACATCCTCCGCGAGCTCGAGGGGCGGAGCTAGGACCCGCCGCCCTCGGTGTCGCCGGCGGGCGGCGCCTGGAGCCGGCGCTTGGCTCCGTACACCGCGGCCTGGGTCCGTGACCTGACGTCCAGCTTGTCCAGCACCGCCGACACGTAGTTCTTGACCGTCTTCTCCGCGAGGCCGAGCCGCTCGGCGATCTCACGGTTCGTGAGCCCTTCCACGATGAGCTCCAGGACCCGCTCCTGCTGGGCGGACAGTGGCTGGCCTGTCTCGGGCGACTGCAGCAGGGCCCCCACCATGGACTCCGCCGCGGCCGGGTCGATGAGGGATCCTCCGGCCGCGATCGTGCGGATCCCCTCGACGAGGTCGTCGCTCGATCCCTGCTTCAGGAGGTACCCCCCCGCTCCGGCCATGATCGAGCGCAGCAGCGCCTCGTCGTCCGCGTGGGCGGTGAACATCAGGCACCGGACGCTCGGGATGCGCGACCGGATCTCCCGGCAGAGCTCCACGCCGTCGCCGTCGGGCAGCCGCAGGTCCAGGAGCGCGAGGTCCGGCTGGACGCGGTCGATCTCCTCCACCGCTCCCTGGGCCCGAGGCCACTCGCCGACCACCTCGATGTCGGGTTCCTCGGCCGCCAGGTCCCGCAGTCCGCGTCGGACCATCTCGTGGTCGTCCACGACGAAGAGCCCGATCCGGTCGAGGGAGTGGACGACGCCGATCGCGGAGAGCAGGGCGCGGTCGAAGTCCGGGCCCGACACGTCGAGGGCGTTCGGCTCGTCCTCGGGACGATCGCCCCGGTAGACGACGACCACGTCGACGCCGCCCCCCACGTCCCGGACCAGGTCGGCGACGTCGGATCCGGCCGTGCCCGGCAGGTCCTGGTCGAGCACGGCGGCGTCGATCTCCTCGGTGGTACAGGCCAGGAGGGCCTGGTCACCGGTGATGGGCTCGCGGACGACCTCGATCGGAACGGAGCTCAGGAGGTCGAGGATCCTGGCGCGGAGGGCCGGATCGGCCGACGCGATGACGATTCGGCGGGTCATCGGGCGTCTGACGGGCTGCGAGCGGACGTCCCTGGCGGTTGGAGAGGTGGTACGCCCGCTCGCCCCGTCCCACGACGGGAGACCCGCCGGGTTCTGGCCGCGCTAGGGAAGCGGCAGGTTCCAGGGGAAGCTGGCCGTGCTCCCCAGCACGAGCGCAACCACGACCGCGAGAACGGCGGCGAGACCAGCAAATCGGCGCATGTCGTTCCTCCCTCGTTCAGAGCGCCGGATTGTACTCAGGGTCTTAACAATCAGTCAAAACCGTTGTGAAGGCAGGGGGGGCGGTGTAAAGTCGGCCCTTCCCCCATGCAGATGGCTGCTCGCCTCAAGGAGCTTCGCGAGGGCGCAGGGCTGACTCAGACGGCTCTGGCCCGCCCTCGGTACTCCGTCAGCTACATCAGCCAGATCGAGGCCGGGCGCCGAAAGCCCTCCGGAGAGGCCATGGCCTTCATCGCCGGGAAGCTGGGGGTCACCCCGGCCTTCCTGGCCACCGGCGTCCCCGAGGACCTCGAGCCCTCGCTCCGCTACCAGCTCGAAGAGGCCAGGCAGGCTCTTCGGGATTCCCAGCCCGGGGAGGCCGACCGCATCCTGCGCCCGGTCCTGGCCCAGGCCGAGCAGTACGGGCTGGGCCGCATCCTGGCCTCGGCCCGGGCCGCCCTCGGCGAGGCCCACCTCCTCGGCGGGAGCTTCCGCGATGCGGTCGAGACGTTCGAGGAGGCGCTGGAGGGCGACCTGTGCGACCGGGACCGGGGGGTGGCGGTCGGGAACCTGTCCCGGGCGTACCGGGCCGTGGGCGACCTCGCCTACGCGGCCGACGTCATCGAGAACCACCTCAACGCGAGCGACCGGGAGGCGCTCGATCCGTCCGTCGCGGCAGATCTGCATTCGGTGCTGCTCTCCGTGTACTTCGAGCGGGGGGACGTGCTGCGGGCCGAGCGGGCGGCGAAGCGCGCGCTGGCGGCGGCCGAGCAGGGAGCATCGCTCTACGTCCAGGCCACCACGTACTGGCACGCGAGCCGCGTGCTCGCGGAGGCCAAGCGATGGGACGAGGCACTGGACTACGCCACGCGCGCCCGGTTGCTGATGGAGCAGATCGAGGACACGCGCCGTGTTGCTCGACTGCACAACGCGTACGCCTTCATCTGCCTGGAGGCGGAGCCGCCCAGGGGCGAGGACGCCGAGTGGCACCTCGACCGGGCGCAGACCCTGCTGGCCGACGGCGCGTCCATGCCGGGTGACCTGGCGTACGTCTTCACGGAGCGGGCGCGCATCGCGGTGCTCCGGTCGCAGTTCGACGAGGCGGTGACCCACGCGGACCGCGCGCTGGAGGACGCTCAGGACGCCCTGGAGATCGCCCGGTGCCTGTTCCTCAAGGGGCGGGCGCTCGCCGCATTGGCTCGGCGCGACGAGGCCAGCGAGGCCCTGCGGCGGGCCGCCACGCTGTTCGGGGACCGTGGCGCGAGGCAGCAGGAGGCGTCGTGCTGGCGCGAGATCGGGGAGATGGACCTCGCGGCCGGCGACATGGAATCGGCGGTCAAGGCGCTCCGGGCGGGCCTCGAGGCGCTCGACCCTCGCCGCTCGCGCGCCTAGCTAGCGGTCCTTCAGACGGATCACCAGCTTCAGCGCGGAGAGCCGCTCCGAGAACGACACGACCTTGACGTCGACCAGGCCCGAGGCGATGGCCGCGTCGCGCACGTCGTTCTCGTTGACGTCCTTGGATCCCTTCGGCCACACGGCCCAGACCGCGCCCTCCGGCGTGATGAAGTTCCGCTGCGTTCGGAGCTTCCGGAGCTCGGAACGGCTCTCCACGAGGAGGAACAACAGCTCGCTCCGTGCCCGCCGCCGCGTGGAGACGTCGTCGGTCCGGGTCGCCAGCTCGGCCAGGAAGGCGGGCTCGAACCGGCCCAGGACGCTGATCCGGTGCTCCGGCCTCACCCCCAGCTTGTCGAGCAGGGGCTTCGTCGACGGCGCATCGTCCCTGGCCACGAGGTCATCTTGCATCTTTGTCGGTCTTTCGGGCCGCGGTTCCTTGGTCGTGTCACTGCCCCTCATTACGCTGGCGACGATGCTGAAGCTGCGCGCCGACCCCTGGATGCCGGACTACGGCATGGGGTTCCAGGCCGCCCTCGAGGAGCCGCCGCACCGGGCCGACCCGTTCGTCGAGACCTCGGACTGGTCCCGTCCGGTCTCCCCCTCCGGCCCCGGGCCCGCCGCGGTGTGGTTCGTGGACGGCGTTCGCCGGGTGGACGTGCGCTTGATCGCGGAGGCGCCGGACGGCTCCCGCCGGGTTCCGGGACTCTTCGGCTCGTACGCGGTGGGCGCGGTTCGCTGCGACGGCAGCGCCGAGTTCGCGTCACACGCCGTGGCTCGCGCCGTGGTGACTGTCGGGGGACTGGTTCCGGAGCGTGTGGAGGTCCCGTGCGGGGCCCATCGGCTCGGATTCGAGTCGGCCACCGATCCGAAGGACGACCCCGACCGGCCGCTGCTTCGGCTGCAGGACCTCATGCGGGAGCGAGAGGCGGCCCTGGCCGCCGAGGTGGCCGGCGCGGGAACCGAGCTCGTCCTGGTGGACGGGCCGCTGTCGCTCCGCGACGAGACGAAGGCCCCGGTGGTCGGCATGGTCAAGCGCTTCGCCCGCCGGTATCTGGAGGCGGAGCAGGAGAGATTGCTGTCGATCCTCGAGGCCGGGGAGCGCACGCCGGTGTTCGGCCTCGAGCTGCCGGGCCAAGCCGTGGAGCGATACGCCTGGTACCTGCGCCTCGTCCCGCTGCGGCCGCCGTGGCACGACCACGCCGGCATCGTGCGATGCGAGGTTCCGGCGGGGATCGGCGTCGACCGGGCGGTCCGGCTCGCCGATCTCGTCACGACCGTGTTGCCGCGCTTTGCCGGACGCCCCACCGATCCGCGGGCGCCGCAGAACCTCGCGCCCGTCGGAGGGCTGGAGACCTGGCTCCGTCACCGCATGGGGCACCCGGGGATCGTCAGGCGGGCGGTCCTCGAATGGTTGTCGAAGGAGGCAGCGTGAACGAATCGCACGAGCAGGTGAGTGAGGCCGTGGGGATGGTGCTCGGAACCGAGGACGCCACGCCGCTGACCTTCTGGGTGGGGGTGGCGCCGGATTCCTATCTCCAGCTCGACGACCCGGTGATCGTGGACACCCAGGTACCCGGGCGGGGGAACATGCGGGTGGCCGGGATCGTCCAGGACGTCCGGGCCCGTCACGAGGGCGCGTCGTTCGACACCGACGTCTTCCTGGTGGAGCGCGGCGTCCTGCCCGTGGAGACCGCGGTTGCGGCGCAGGTCGTCGCCACCCGGTTCGAGCCGGAGATCTTCGTGCCGCCCATGCCGGGCCTGCAGGCCTTCCGCGCCCGCGGCAAGGACCGCGACGAGGCCCTGTACTTCGATCAGATGGAGCGCCGCATCCCCGCCGGCCTGTCGCGCGACGGCGAGCCGATGTTCCTCGACCTCGACTTCCTGGACGGCTCCCGCGGAGCGCACGTCAACATCTCCGGTGTCTCCGGCGTCGCCACGAAGACCACGTACGCGCTGTTCCTGCTGTACGCCCTGTTCCACTCGCCGGTCCTCGGCGGGTACCGCACGAACACGAAGGCCATCGTCTTCAACGTGAAGGGCGAGGACCTCATGTGGCTCGACAAGCCGAACACGCGGCTGTCGCAGCGGGATCGGGAGGACTACGAGCAGCTTGGCATCCCCGTCGGTGCGTTCGAGTCCGTCGGGCTGTGGGCGCCGGTCCGGTTCGGCACGGGGGGCCAGGCCATCCCGCAGGTGGAGGGGCGCTCCGAGGGCGTCACCGCGTACTACTGGACCGTTCGCGAGTTCATCCGCGAACGGTTCCTCCGGTTCATGTTCGCCGAGGCGGAGGACGAGCGCTCACAGATCGCGGACCTCGTGGCGCGCGTCGAGTCCTACCTCGACCGGGAGTGCGAGGACGACCCCGATCACGATGCGACGGTCGTCCACTCCGGCTACCCGATCAGGTCGTTCGAGGAACTCTGCACCACCATCACGGCGAACGTCGAGGACGACGGCTCGCCCTGGCGAGGGAGGGTGTCGGACGCAACCGTCGCGGCGTTCGTGCGCCGCCTCGACGCGGCGCGCTTCCGCATGGGCCACCTGATCTGGGGCCGCGATGCCGAGAATGCCGCCGCGCACCGCATCGACTGGGATGCGAACCAGGTCACGGTGGTGGACATCCACAACCTTCACGACAAGGCGAAGCGATTCGTCACCGGTGTCGTGATCAAGCGACTGTTCGAGCACAAGGAGCGCATGGGCCGCCGTGAGCCGCTGGCGTTCCTCGTGCTGGACGAGCTCAACCGGTACGCGCCGCGGGAGGGCTGGTCCCCGATCAAGGAGGTCTTGCTCGACGTCGCCGAGCGGGGTCGCTCGCTCGGGATGATCCTGGTCGGCGCGGAGCAGACGGCGTCCGAGGTGGAGCGGCGCATCATCGCGAACTCGGCGTTCCGGGTGGTCGGCCGGCTCGACACGGCCGAGGCCGCGCGAAGTGAGTACGGGTTCATGCCGGCGGTCACGCGCGCCCGGGCGTCGATCCTGAAACCGGGGTCGATGATCCTGCAGCAACCGCACATCCCCATCCCCATCCAGGTCCGGTTCCCCTTCCCCTCCTGGGCCACGAGATCCGACGAGGCCGCCGCGGTCGACGGCGACGCCGATCCGTTCGGGGCCTTCGAGGGGGAGTAGGGCTTGCGACTCCTTCACACCGGCGACTGGCACGTCGGCAAGGCCATCCGTGGCCGGTCGCGCCACGACGAGTTCGCGCAGGTCCTCGCTGAGGTCGTCGGCATCGCGCAGCAGGAGGGGGTCGACGCCGTCCTCATCGCCGGCGATCTCTACGAGCACCGCGTCGCGAGCCCGGATGCCGATGCGCTCGTGTTCGAGACCCTGGTCCGCCTGCACGAGGCGCGGATCCCCGTGGTGGCGATCTCCGGGAACCACGATTCGGCGTTGCGACTCCAGGCCTTCGCCCGCGTTCTCCGATCCATCGACGTCCACGCGGTGCCGAGGGTGGCGCCCCCTGATCGGGGCTCGGTCGTGGAGATCCCGTCTCGCGACGGCAGCGAGGCCGCCCTGGTGGCCTGCGTGCCCTTCGTGCCGGAACGGCGCTTCGGCGACGCCGCCGCGCTCTTCGACGCCACCGAGACGTGGTACCAGTCCTACGCCGAAGGGGTCGGCCGTTTGCTCGGCGCCATGGCAGGCGCGTTCCGCCCCGACCGCCCCAACGTGTTGATGGCCCACCTCTTCACCGACGGCGCCCTGCTGGGCGGCGGCGAACGCGAGGTGAAGACGGGGCTCGAGTACGCGGTCTCGCCGTCACGGTTGCCGGGCACGGCGTCCTACATCGCCCTCGGCCACATCCACAAGCCGCAGCCGGTGAAGGGGGCTCCGGCGCCGGCCAGGTACTCGGGGTCGCTGCTGCAGCTCGATTTCGGCGAGCGCGAGCAGGGGAAGTCCGTGACCATCGTCGACGTCGCCGTGGGGAAGCCCGCGAAGGCCCGGGAGGTCCCGCTCTCGGCCGGCCGCAAGCTCGTCGATGTCACCGGCACGTTCGACGAGGTCGCCGCGCGGGGGCCCGATCTCGGTGACGCCTACCTGCGCGTGTTCCTGAACACTGAGGGCCCGGTCCCGGGGGTCGCGGAGCGGGTGAGAGAGGCGCTGCCGAACGCGCTGGATGTCCATCTGGTCTACGAACGCGCCGACGCGGACCCCGACGGCGCCCCCGTGTCGAGCCTCGCCCCGCGCGAACAGTTCCTGGCCTACTTCCGCCACACGCACGGCGCGGAGCCCGACGAGACGCTGCTGAAGACGTTCGACGAGGTCCTCGTCGCCGTGCAGGGGGACTCGCCGTGAGGCCGCTGCGACTGAGGGTGAAGGGGTTCACCGCGTTCCGAGACGAGCAGAACATCGACTTCACCGAGCTCGACGTCTTCGCCATCGCGGGAGAGACCGGGTCGGGCAAGTCCTCGATCCTCGACGCCATGACCTATGCGCTCTTCGGCTATGTGGAGCGCGTGGGCAGGCAGGTGGGGCAGCTCGTCAGCCAGGGGCAGCCGCGGCTCGCCGTGACATTGGAGTTCGCGGTGGGTGCCGACCGCTACCGCATCACGCGTTCGACGCCCGCGCGGACCGGTGCCACCAAGGTGATGCTGGAGCGGGCAGACGGCGACGGGTGGGTGCAGCACGGCGAGGGCGCCGACCGCGTCCGCGAGAGCAACGAGATCGTGCGCCGGCTCATCGGGCTCGACTACACGGCGTTCACGCGCTCGGTCCTGCTGCCGCAGGGCAGGTTCGCCGAGTTCCTCACCGGCGATCCCAAGGAGCGCCGCGACATCCTCACCGAGCTCCTCGGGCTGTCGATCTTCGAGCGGATGGCGAAGCACGCGAACCAGCTCGGCAAGGAGGAGCGCCTGCGGGCGGAGAGCATGCGCGAGCTCCTCGATCGCGAGTACGCCGGCGTGACGGCTGAGGCCGCGAAGGACGCCAGGCGCGGGGCGAAGGCGGCCAGGGCCAGGGAGCGCAAGCTGGCCGGCGCCGGAGCGAAGGTCCTCGAGCTGCTCGAGCGCTACCAGTCGGGGCGGAGGGCGGCTGGAGACCTGCTGGCCTGCGTGTCGGAGGCCCGGACGCAGGCCGATCGGTTCCGGGAGGTCGGTGCGTCGCTGCTGGATCTTGCGGATCGGATGCAGGTGGCCGGGGAGTCGCTGGCCCTTCGCGAAACCGAGATGAAGCGGGCGGAGGGCGCAGCGCGCAAGGCCGCGGACGACGTCGTGGCGGCGGAGGAGCGATGGGGAACCGCCACCGAGATCGCCGCGTTGCGGGAGCTGGCCCGGGGCCTGGCGGCCGTTTCCACGCGCGTCGAACGGGCTCGTGGCGAGCGTGAGGGAACGGAGGCGGCCGTGGCGGACCTCGAGAAGGCGCTCGCGGCGAGCTCGGAGCAGCTCTCGGTCGCCGCAGCCATCGAGCTGCAGGCGCAGGAGGCCTTGCAGGCGGCCGTGGAGCGTCGCGAACTCGCCATGCACGAGGACCTCGCGGCGTCGCTCTCGGCCGGATTGAAGAAGGGTGACCCGTGCCCCGTGTGCGGCCAGGCGCTCTCCGCGCCGCCGAAGCGTCCGGCGCCGCGGGCGGTGCAGGCCGCGGCTTCCGGGGTGACGGCGGCCGAGCGCGAGGCGAAGCGCTCCGCGAATGCGCACCGTGACGCCGAACGCCTGCGCGACACCGCTGCGCGCGATCTCCACGAGGCCCGCACGACACTCGGACGGCTCGAGGCCGATATCACGAGGGATTCGAAGGAGCTCGAGGAAGCCGGATCCCCGATCGCCGCCGCGTTCGAGGAGGGTGTTCCGCTCGACCCCGTCGCGGTGCTGAGCGAGCGGATCTCGGCCCTCGAGGGCCTTGCCAAGGCGGAGCGCCTCGCTGTCACCGCGGCCGAGGAGGCCACGCGAGCGCGTGACGCCGCGGAACGAGAGGTCACCGAAGTACGTGCGGAGATCGCAGCCGACCGCGCGCGGCTCGAGTTCGACGTTGGGCCGCTCGTGCAACGGGCTCGCCGCGCGACCAACGTGCAGGTCGCCGTGCCGCGTCTGCCGCGGATCCCGGCGTCAACCGCGAAGCCGGAGGCCCTCGCGGCACACGCCGAGAAGACCGCCGATGGCCTCGACACGTTCTCCACGGCAGTGGAGGAACGGGTTGCCGGCCGGTCACAGGAGGAGGCCGCGCTCCTGGACAAGGCGAGAGCGCTCGCCGGCGAAGTCGGCTCCGGTGCCGAGGACCTGCCGACGCTCGCGGCCGAGCTCAACGACGGGATCCGACGGGCCGGCGAGGAGGCAGCCACTGCGGAGCAGTCCGCGGAGACGCTCGACCAGCGCCTGGCGACACGCGCCACCATGGAGGAGGAGGCGTCCGCGCGGGAGACTCGGGGCGGCAGGCTGCGGGCACTCGCTGCGGAGCTGCGCGCCGACCATGTGATCGCGTTCCTTCAGGCCGAGGCGCTGCAGGTCCTCGCCGCGGCCGGGTCGGAGCGCCTGGCGACGCTCTCGGGTGGCCGGTATCGCCTGACGTGCGCCGGCGACGAGTTCTCGGTCGTCGACACGTGGAACGGCGACGAGGAGCGCAGCGTTCGCACGCTGTCCGGCGGCGAGACGTTCCTGGCATCGCTGTGTCTCGCGCTCGCGCTGTCCGAGCAGGTCCGGTCCCTGTCGGTGACCGAGCGGGCCCGGCTCGACAGTCTCTTCCTGGACGAGGGCTTCGGCACGCTCGATCCCGAGGCACTGCGGATCGTCGTCGACGCCATCGAGCAGCTGGCCGGCGACGGGCGGCTGGTGGGCGTCATCACGCACGTTCGCGAGCTCGCCGAGCAGTTCCCCCGGCTCGAGATCCGCAAGTCGCAACGGGGGAGCACCGTCGAGTTCGTGGCCTGAGCCGGTCGTCTAGCATCCGACTCGATGGACTTCGACCTCACACCGCGGGCGGCCGCCGAGTCGGAGGTTGCGCTCGTCCAGGTCATGGACGTGGGCGATGCCAACCTCTCCGGCAACGTCCACGGCGGGGTGATCATGCGCCTGGTCGACACCGCCGGCGGCCTCGCTGCGCACAAGCACTGCAGGGGTCGCGTGGTCACGGTGGCCATGGACGAGATGTCCTTCCTCGAGCCGATCTTCCTCGGTGAGGTCGTCACGGTGCGGGCAATGGTCAACGACGTCGGACGGACGTCGATGGAGGTCGGGGTGCGCGTGGACGCCGAGAACTACTACTCGGGCCGCAGGGTCCACTGCTCGAGCGCGTACCTGGTGTTCGTGGCTCTCGACCAGGAGGGCAAGCCGCGCCCGGTACCGCCGCTCGTGGCCGAAACCGAGGAGCAACAACAGCGGCAGCGGGAGGCGAAGCTTCGCCGCGAGGCCCGGCTCGCGCACCAGGCGGCGATCCGCGCTGCCCGTGGTGAGGACGCCTGATGGGCTACTCCCTGCTCTTCTACGACGTGGCCGAGGACTACATGGAACGCCGGCCACAGTTCCGGGAGGAGCACCTCCGCCTCGCCAACGAGGCCCGTGCCCGTGGCGAGCTGCTGCTCGCCGACGTTCGCTGACCGATCACCGTCCCTCCTGATCGTCCGAGATTCTCCACCGCGATGTGATCCGAGCGCGGCATGAGCGCGAAGCACTCGCGAGCCGCCTTCGGATCGGCTGGAGATCCGATCCGTCGCAGATGGAGCGGCTCGTGCTCTCACGAGGGGGGTTGGATCGTGAACGTCAAGCTCCGCGTTGTCTCGCTTGCATCCGCCGTCGCCTTACTGCTCACGGCAGGCGTCTTCGCATTGGGCTCGCTGCCGAGTGGCGCGTCCAGTCACCGCGAGGCGCCGCTGCTGTCCGCAGACCCACAGGTGGACGGCACGGACCTCTACGCGTTCGTCAGTCCGGACAAACCCGACACGGTGACCTTGATCAGCAACTGGATCCCGTTCGAGGAACCGGCCGGGGGCCCCAACTTCTACTCGTTCGCGCCCGGCGTGCGCTACGACATCAGGATCGACAACGACGGTGACGCGAAGGCGGACGTGATCTACCGATGGGTCTTCGCCAATCACCGGCGCAACCCGAACACGTTCCTGTACAACACGGGACCGGTCACGTCGATCAACGACCCTGCGCTGAACTTCTATCAGACCTACACGCTGACCGAGATCGACGCCGGCGAGAGGCCATCGACACTCCTCAGGGACGCCCTGGTGGCTCCGGTGGACGTCGGCGTCGCCTCCATGCCCGACTACGGCACGCTTCGGACCCAGGCCGTCCGCTCGATCGAGGACGGGGCCGGTCAGACCTATGCGGGACCGGGGGACGACCCGTTCTTCCTCGACCTGCGGATCTTCGATCTCCTCTACGGGTGCCAGGCGCCGTACCCCGGCTGCAACGGCGGTGACAGCGCGTTCTCCGAGACGGGCGCGGACACCCTGAAGGGGTTCAACATCCACACCACGGCGATCCAGGTTCCGAAGGACGACCTGGCCCTCGGTGGGAACGCCGCCGACAACCCGGTGATCGGCGTGTGGACCACCGCCGAGCGGCGGAGCACGAGGGTCCAGACCTCGAAGGGGACTGTGTCCTCGAAGGGCGACTTCGTGCAGATCTCGCGGCTGGGCCTTCCCCTGATCAACGAGGCGGTCGTTCCGGTCGGCCTGAAGAACCGGTTCAACGCGTCGAAGCCGACCAGCGACCTGGCCGAGATCGCAGGGTTCATCCTCTCGCCGGAGGTCCCGAAGCTCGTCGAGGCCCTGTACGGGGTCGAGGCGCCCGCCGAGCCCCGCAACGATCTGCTCGTGCTGGCCACCGGCATCGACGGCCTCAACAAGCCGCCGTCCGTCACGCCGTCGGACGAGCTCCGTCTGAACATGTCGATCGCGCCGTGCGAGCCGGGCGTGTGCGAGGCGTACTCGCCGCTCGGCGCGGTGGGCGGGGATACGGCTGGCTTCCCGAACGGGCGGCGACTGGCCGACGACGTCATCGACATCACGCTGCAGGTCCTCGAGGGCAAGCTCATCGCCGATCACCCGCCGGTCGTGGACATGCTCGGTGACGGTGTGGACGCGAACGATCTCGCGTTCGGGGCCGCGTTCCCGTACCTCGCGCTGCCGCACGCGGGGTCCGATCCCGACCCGCACAGCTGAGCCCTTGCGCCGTCTGCGCCATCGGATCGACGAGGAGGGCCCGGTGCCGAGCACCGGGTCCTCCTCCGTCTCGGGGGGAGTGAGGATGCGCAGGCCGGGGACCTTCGCGGTGATCGCGGCCGGTGCGGCCGTGGTGGTGCTGCTGGGCGCCGCGGTGGGGACCGGTCGTGGAAGCCAGCCGGGCGCCTCGTTCCGGCCCGCGGGCCGGGACGTCCTGGTGCCGGCGAATCCGCTGCAGGGAGCGGCATCCCTGGGGGAGACGATCGATCGGCTGCAGGCGAGGCTGCAGGCCTTTCCGCACGACTGCCTCGCGACCGCGAGCCTCGGGCTCGCCTATGTGGCGCAGGCGCGGCTCACCGCCGACCCTGGCTACTACCCGAAAGCGCAGGGCGTCCTGAACCGGACCCTCGCGTTGCGGTGCCCCGACAACGCTGCCGGCTACACGGGCCTCGGGGCGCTCGCTCTCGCCCGGCACGACTTCGGGGGTGCTCTCGCGTGGGGCGAACGGGCCCGGGCGGTCGACCCCTTCAACGCCGGGGTCTACGGGGTGATCGGCGACGCCGAGGTCGAGCTGGGCCGGTACCCGCAGGCGTTCGCCACCCTCCAGCGGATGATCGACCTGCGGCCGGACCTCGCCTCC
The DNA here is from genome assembly GCA_046263085.1 of Actinomycetota bacterium. Taxonomy (GTDB): domain Bacteria; phylum Actinomycetota; class UBA4738; order UBA4738; family JACQTL01; genus JBHELK01. The sequence continues at coordinate 57,105 of JBHELK010000080.1, read as the reverse complement.
TACGCGCGTGTGTCGTACGCGCGCGAGCTCCAGGGTGACGTGTCCGGCGCGATCGCCGTGATGCGACGAGCCCTCGGCGCGGCGGGCGATCCATCGGACCAGGCCTTCGCCGCGTACCAGCTCGGCGAGCTCTTCTTCAACAGCGGCCGTCCCCAACGGGCCGGTCACTGGTACGGGCGAGCGACGCAGCTGGCGCCCATGTACTTCCCGCCCCGCGCGGGGCTGGCGAAGGTGGCGTGGGCGACCGGTCATCCGCTCGTGGCCATCAGTCGGTATCGCGTGATCGTGCAGCGATACCCGCTCCCCGAGTACGCGATCGCGCTCGGTGACCTCGAGGCAGGGGGCGGTGATCACGAGTCCGCCGGTCGCGAGTACGCGCTCGTCCGGGCGGAGGAACGGCTGTTCAGGGCGGCCGGCGTGAACGTCGATCTGGAGCTCGCGCTCTTCGACGCCGACCACGGGGATCCGCGCCGGGCGGTGCGGGAGGCCCGCATCGAGTGGTCGCGCCGCCACGGCATCCTGGTCGCCGACGCGATGGCCTGGGCGCTCTTCAAGGCCGGGCGACCGGGCCGGGCGCTCGTCTTCGCTCGATCCGCGCTGCGGCTCGGCTCCCGGAACGCGCTGATCTTCTTCCACGCAGGGATGATCGAGCTCGCACTGCAACATACGGCGGTCGGCCTCGCCGATCTGCAGCGGGCGCTCCGGATCAACCCCCACTTCTCGATCCGCTACTCCTCACGCGCAGCGCGGACGCTCGCGCGTCTGGAGGCGGCGGGATGAGGTACGGCGTCCGGCTCGCGGTGGTCGCGGCGCTCGCCCTGGCCGGGATGGCCCTGGGCGCCGCTCCGCCGGCTCACGCCCATCCGCTGGGGAACTTCACCGTCAACCTGTACAGCGGGCTGATCGTGGAGCCGGGGCAGCTGCGTGTGCGTTACGTGCTCGACATGGCGGAGATCCCCACGTTCCAGGAGAAGCCGCTCGTCGACACGAACGGCGACGGAAGCACGTCCGCGTCGGAACGTTCCGCCTACGCCGCGCGGAAGACGGAGCAGCTCGTGGGCGGAATCACCCTGACCCGAGACGGCCACCGGGTCCCACTGGAGGCCGTTCGGTCGTCGATGCGCTTCCGTCCGGGCCAGGGTGGCCTGCCGATCCTCCGGCTGGAAGCCACGCTCAGCGCAGCGCTTCCGCGCTTCGGCGTGATCGAGTATCGCGACGCGAACGCCGCCGACCGGATCGGTTGGCGGGAGATCACCGCTGTCGGGGCGGACGGCGAGGCCGTGACCTCCTCCTCCGTCCCCTCGGCCAGCGTGAGCGACGCGCTCCTCCGATACCCGACGTCGCTGTTGTCGGATCCGCTCCGGGTGACGTCGGCCCGGGTGTCGTTCGAGCCCGGGACTAGCAGCAGTCCCGCGGGGAGCGCGGTGACCGACCGGGGGGCGACCTCGAGCCGGTCCGATGTCTCGGGCGGGGCGTTCGCGCGTCTCGCCACGTGGTCCGGGTTGTCGGCCGGTGCCTTCCTCCTGGCGCTCCTGCTCGCCTTCGCCTTCGGTGCCGGGCACGCGCTCCTGCCCGGACACGGCAAGACCATCGTCGCCGCATACGTCGTCGGGGCGGGGGCGGAGCTTCGCCAGGTGGTCGCGGCCGGGATCGCCGTCGCCTTCATGCACACCGCGGCGGTCCTGGGACTGGGCGCCGCCATCCTCTCGGCGCAGCGTGTCTTCGCTCCCGAGCACGTCTACCACTGGCTCGGGCTCGCTTCGGGCGTCGTGGTCCTCGCTCTCGGGGCGAGCCTCTTCGTGACCCGTGCCCGAAGGCGGGACGCCGGGCAGCGGCAGGGGCACGGGCAGGGGCACGGGCACGGGCAGGGGCACGGCCACGGAGCCGGCGTTCATTCCCATCCCGTCCCCGATCGGCCGCTTTCGCGCAAGGGGATCGCGGCACTCGCCGTCTCGGGCGGTCTGCTGCCGTCGCCGACCGCGCTCGTCGTGCTCCTGTCGAGCATCGGGACGGGCCGCACCGCGTTCGGCCTGGCGCTCGTCGCCGCATTCAGCGTGGGCCTGGCCGCGGCGCTCATCGGGGCCGGCCTGCTTGCACTGCGAGCCCGGAGCCTCGTGGCCCGGCACCTGCGTCCCGTCGGCATTCGGGCGCTCTCCATGGCGAGCGCCGGAGCGATCTCCGCGATGGGGCTGTTCCTGGTGATCAGGGCATCCGTGCAGATCTGAGCAGAGAGGAGAGGATCATGAGGAAGCTTCTGGGAGTCCTGGGGGTCGCGGTCGCGCTGTGCTCGTGCTCGCCCGGCGAGGGCTCGACGACCCACGACACCGGCGACCGTGCCGGAGCGGTGCGACTGATCCCCTCCGGCTCGCTGCGCGCGAACGCCTACGCCCTCTCGTACGAGGCGTGTTCCGGCAGAAGTGTCGAAGCGCTCGCCGAACGGTTGGGCATCGGGTCGACCGCGACGAGCGATGTGGCGGCCGCCTTCGCTCGCCGGGACTTCGTCCCTGCCGCTCGCGGGGCGGGGGAGCTCGGCTGCCTTGACGGCCTCGAGGGCAACGAGCCGAGCCTCCCGAACTGAGCGAGCTCAGCCGAACGCAGGCAGGCGCCCCGAGCCGAACGCAGCGGCCCGGGCTACTGCGTTGCGATGGGGGCCTGGAAGATCCCGACTCCGTGTGGCGTGTCGGCGCCGGGAGCCCGCTCGATCGTGATCGCAACGAGGCTCGCCGTCCCCGCGTCCATGCCGACGCGCTCCACCGCATCCCCGCCGTCCGGCACGAACACCGCGGCGCGCTGCGGCATGTTCCCGTGGAAGAGCCAGACCTCGTACACATGGCCGGCCGGCGCGTCGGGGAGACCCGAAGCCAGCAGGTAGGACGCCTGAGAACCGGGGCGGTACGCCAGATTCACGGTGCCCGTTCCCGATCCGTGCAGGGTCGCGATCCGCACATCGGGGGCCGACAGGTAGCCAACCGCGGCATGCGTCCGGCCGGATGAGAAGGATGGCGCCATCAGGTAGCCGCCGATGCCTCCCGCCAGGAGCAGCACGGCCGCCGCAGCCGCGACCCCGGCGCTCCGGATGCCGCGAACGCGTCTCCGCGAGCTCACGGCGAGATCGACGACGCGGTCCTCCATGCCCTCCGGGACCTCCTCCGGGGCCGCCGCGAAGGCCAGCCGGCCGGCCACCTCGTCGTATTCGGCCGTGAGACGCGCGCACTCCCGGCACATCGGCCCATGCTCGGCGAGCAGACGAGTCAGTTCCTGCTCGTCGCCGGTCTCCGCCCCGCCCAGGGAGCGCAGCGCGATCAGCTCCTCGATGCGCGTGTGATCGCGTTCGCCCTCGCTCATCGTTCCCGCTTCAACAGCTCGGCGCGCAGCCGGCGCATGGCCAGGAGGGTCCGGGACTTCACGGTGCCGAGGGGCAGGTCGAGGAGCGCGGCGATCCGCGACTGGGACTGACCTCCGAAATACATCAGCTCGATGACCCGAAGCTGCTCCGGCGGCAGCTTCCCGAGGGCCTCCCGGACGGCGAGGCGTTCCTGGAACAGGCCGAGCTCCTCCACCACCGAGGATCCCGGGTCGACGGGCTCGAGGTCCGGGTCGGCGGAGGCCTCCTCGGCCCTGCGGCGCTGCGCCTCCTCGCGGCGAACCGCATCGACGGCGCGATTGTGCACGGCGCCCATGAACCACGAGCGCACGGTCCCTCGGACGGGGTCGAAGCCCTCCGGCTTGCGCCACACGGCGAGGAAGGCCTCCTGCGCGATCTCCTCGGCGAGGTGCGGCTGGCGCACCACCCGGCGGGCCAGGCCGAGGGCGGCGGGCGCGTACCGGCGGAACAGGGTTCGGAACGCCTCGGCGTCGCCTCGGCGGATCCGGCGGATCAGCTCCCGGTCGCGCGAATCCGAGAGGTCGGCGAGTCCCTCGTCAAGCTGCACGCCGGGCTCCCCGGGGGGCGGCGATTCGACCAGGTGCAGGGACACGGACATCCTCCAGCCGGCCGCGATGGGCCTCCAGGGATTCGCAGTGGCGCGGCGATCGGATCACGCCTTTTCGACCAGGGACGCCCGGAGCTTCTCGAGCGCCGAGGGGTTCTCGAGGCTCGACAGATCCCCGGGGTCCTCCTGGAGGACGGCCGCCCGGATGGCGCGGCGGACGATCTTGGCGGAGCGGGTCTTCGGGAGCTCGTCGACGAACACGATCCGCCCCGGCCTGAACGACTTGCCGAGATGGTCGGCCACGATCGCGGACAGCTCGAGGGCAAGGGGTTCGCCGTGGTCGTAGCCGGGCTTCGTCACGACGAAGCACCAGATGGTCTCGCCCTTCACGTCGTGCGGGACGCCGACCGCCGCCGACTCGGCGACGGCCGGGTGGTCGATCAGCGCCGACTCCACCTCGGCCGGGCCGAGCCGCTTGCCGGCGATGTTCATCGTGTCGTCGCTGCGGCCGTGGAGGAACCAGAAGCCGTCCTCGTCGATCGTGGCCCAGTCGCCGTGGACCCACACGTCGGGGAAACGGCGCCAGTACGCGTCGAGGTAGCGCTCGGGATCCCCCCACACGCCGCGCGTCATGGCAGGCCACGGCTTCTTGCACACGAGCTCCCCGACCTCGCCGGGGGCGACCGGCTGCCCGTCCGGGCCCCACACGTCGACGTCCATGCCGAGCGCCGGCCCGCGCAGGGTGCACGCCTTCAGCTCGGTGATGGGGAGCGGCGACAGGAAGCACGCGCCGACCTCGGTGCCACCGGAGATGTTGATGATCGGGCACCGCCCGCCGCCGACCTTCTCGAGCGTCCACAGGTACGGCTCGGGGTTCCACGGCTCACCGGTCGATCCGATGATCCGCAGGCTGCTCAGGTCGTGCCTCGTGACGTGCTCGTCCCCCTGCGGGATCAGCGCCCGGATCAGGGTGGGGGAGACGCCGAGCGTCGTGATGCGATGGCGCTCGATCATGTCCCAGATGCGATCCGGTCCTGGATGGTTCGGCGCGCCCTCGTACAGGAAGACGGTGGCGCCGAGCGCTCCGGCACCGACCACTTCCCACGGCCCCATGATCCAGCCGAGATCGGTGACCCAGAACAGGATCTCCCCGGGATGCAGGTCGGTCTGGTACGCGACCTCCTCCGCGATCTTCACCAGGAACCCGCCGTGCACGTGCACCGAGCCCTTCGGCCTTCCGGTCGTGCCCGACGTATAGGCGATCATCAGCGGCGTCTCCGGATCGAGGGCGATCGTCTCGAACCGCGCGGGCTGTCGTTCGAGCAGCTCCTCCCATCGGACGTCGCGCGAGGGGTCCCACTGGATGTCCTCTCGGCCGAGGCGCGACCACACCACGACGTGCTCGACGCTCGGCGTCGATCTCGCCGCCTCATCGGCGATCTCCTTCATGCCGACCGTGCTGCCTCGCCGGAGGAATCCATCGGCGGTGAGGACCACCTTGGCCTTCGCGTCCTGCAGGCGCGTGGCGACGGCGTCCGCGCCGTAGCCCGAGAAGATGGGGAGGTAGATCGCGCCGAGCTTCGCGCACGCCAGCGTGGCGAAGACCGTCTCCGGCGCCATCGGCATGAAGATGCCGACCGCGTCGCCCTTGCGCACACCGAGCTCGACGAGGCCGTGCGCCAGGCGGTCCGCCATCTCCCGCAGCTCGGCGTAGGGAACCGTGCGAACGGCGCCGTCCTCGCCTTCCCAGATCACCGCCGGAGCGTCGGGGCTGCGCTCGGCCCACTTGTCCACGCAGTTGTGCGCGAGGTTGATCTCACCTCCGACGAACCACTTCGCCCACGGGACGCCGTCCGAGGTATCGAGCACGCGCTCGTAGGGCTTCGTGAACTCGATGCCGAGATCCCGGACCACGGCATCCCAGAACCACTCGATGTCGTCCTGGGATCGCTTCACGAGCTCGTCGTAGGACCCGATGCCGTGCGCACGCATGAACCGGGTGACGTTCGCGCGCTCCACGTACTCCCCGGACGGTCTCCACACGATCGTCACGACACGAACGCTCCCTTTCCCGGCCGGGTCGGTACCCTGGTGGCGCCGTGGCCAAGACTATCCAAGAGCCCCCCGTGCGGGAGCAGCCGGTCCGCTCCCGACCGCGTCGTCCGCCTCTCGCGACCCGGGCCCTCGTGGCGATCCTCGCGTTCATGTCGCTGATCGTGGCTGCCGGTGCGGCCTACGGCTTCGGCTTCTACCAGTGGGCCAACAGCAAGTTCCACAGGCACGACTACAGGAACATCGGACAGCTGCCCTGCCGGAACGGGTGCAACTACCTCCTCCTCGGGAGCGACTCGAGGGTCGGACTGACGGAGGGCGAGCAGGTCATGTGGGGCAGCGAGTCCGACGTCGGCGGCCACCGCTCCGACACGATCATGCTGGTCCACCTCGACTCCACACGGAAGCAAGCCGTGATCCTGTCCTTCCCTCGCGACCTCTACGTGAACATCCCGCACCAGGGGTGGGACAAGCTGACGTCGGCGTACGCCGGCGGCCCGGGCCGGGTGGCGCTCACGCTGGAGAACCTCACGGGCCTGCGCATCAACGGGTTCGCCGGGGTGAACCTCGCCGGATTCGAGAAGGTCGTCGACGCCCTGGGTGGCGTGCCGATCTGTGTGGACCGTCCGATGTTCGACGAGCTCACGAGTCTTAACCTGCCGCACGCGGGGTGCTACGACCTCGACGGGTTCCAGGCCCTGGCGTTCGTGCGCTCACGCCACGTCGAGGGCGACTGTATCCCCGACTTCTCACGGATCGCGCGGCAGCAGCAGTTCCTGCGCGCCGTGATCGCGAAGGTGCTCTCGCCGGGGCAGATCGTGCACGCGGCCTCCCTGATCCAGGCCGTCGCCGAGAACCTCACCGTCGACAACCTCAACCTCGCCGACCTGATCCACCTCACCTCCGAGCTCAAGGGCGTGAGCACCGGTGCGGCGGACTTCCGGGCCGTCCCCGGGACCACCGCGACGATCTCCACCGGGCAGAGCGTGGTGAAGATGGACCCGGAGGCCAGGAAGCTGTTCAAGCGGCTGCGCAACGGCAACCCGCATCTCGGCGACATCGGGCGGACTCTCGCGCTCACACCGCCATCGCCAGCCCAGATCAAGATCCGCGTCTTCGACGACTCCTCCGGAGGCGTGGCGCAGCAGGTGCTCGACTACCTCACGACCTCGTTCGACGTCCAGGGGCTGAGCTCGATCGCCGGTCTCAAGGCCAAATCCCGCGGCGCGGCCTTGCTCTACAAGGCGGACACCGAGCCCATGGCCAAGGTGGCGCACGCGTTCCTGCCGACGCTCGGACAGCATGAGGTGAAGGACGCCGTGCTCCCGGACACCGACATCGCCGTGGTGATCCCCTCGACTTATCACGGTCCGCCGATCACGCCGTTGCCGACGCAGGGTCCATCCGAGGGTGGGACGAACGCGGGCTGCTAGCGCGTTCGGCGTACCAGTGTCGCGCAGAGCACTGCCTGGGCCGCCGGCGCGCCGTCACCATAGGAGAGCCCGAGCACTTCGCGTAGGTCGTCTGTCTGGACCCACCCCGCCGGCGTCAGGCGGAAGATCTCCCGCTCCTCGACCGTCATCGGGCCGCTCTCGACGAGCGACCCCCATGCGTCCTCGTCGTACTGGAGCATCCAGCCGAGGTCCTCGCGCTTCCCGAACGGCACCGAGAGCAGGAGGCGTCCTCCCGGCGCCAGCACGCGTGCGAGCTCCACCAGCGAGCGCTTCGCGGCCGCGTCGTCCGAGTTGCCCCCCTGCTTCTCGAGCCCGTAGCCCGTTCGCCCGACGTGCTCCAGCGTCGAAACGCAGTACACGAGGTCGAACGAGCCGTCGCGGTATGGGAGGCCGCGGACGTCGCCCCGGACCCGTCGCATGCCGGGCACCGTCGCCGCCGTCGGATCGAGGCCGTGCAGTGACGGGATCCCCAGGTCGAGCAGGGCGCTCGTCCAGACATGCGACGCGAACGCGTAGCCCACGTCGAGGACGCGCGACGCGTCCCGGCGCCGCGACAGCATCCACGGGATCTCCACCACCCGCTCGGTCGTGTCCGCTCCGATGGGTCGGTTGAACGACACCCCCGCGCCCGTCCGGACCTCCCGGATCAGGTCGTCGAGCAAGCGGACCTCTGCGAACTCGCGGCTCGACGCGACCCGGTGCGCGAGCTCCGAGCGCGTCAGGGCCCCCGTCGCGAGCGCGGCGTGCGCGTCGCGGATCGCGTCGTCCTCGGCCGCCCGCCGCAGCACCGAGCGGTACAGAAGATCCACGAAGACCGCATTGCCGGCTGCCCCCAGCGCGGCTCGCTCGGCCTCCGTCACGTGATCGATCTCCTGGTGCCGGCGGGCCACGGCTTCCACGAGCGAGGCCGGCCGCACACGCCGCCGCGGACGCGGGCGCCCGTCCGCCGAGCGCTCCGGCGGTCCGACCTCCTTGCCGAACGCCAGGTACAGGTCGCGGCATCGGTTGGGATCGAGCACACGCCCCGCGTACTCACGGGCCCGCTCCTCGAGGGCCAGCCGGAACCCCCGCTCCCGCGCCAGGTGCAGCAGATGCTCGCCGACCTGCTCGGGCTGCGGCGCGTCGATCTCCACCTTGAGGGCGACGTCGCCCGGGACCTCCGCGAACGACCCGTAGTTGTTGACGATGACGGACCGTCCCTCGGCCAGCGCCCGGGCGAACGTCCCGGATGACTCACCGGCGCTCGGATACCGCAGGTTGATCATGGCGTCGAGCGCTTTGAGGTGCAGGTAGAACTGCTCGAGGTCCACGTACCCGGCGAGCCGCACGGCAGGCGCAACCCCCAGGTCATGCACGAGCTTCGAGAGCGCCCCGCCGGTGCGATCGGCGCCCACCATGTACAGCAGCGCGTTCGGGAACTCCCGGTACAGGCGGGCGAAGCCGCCCACCACGGCTCCCGGCTGCTTGGGCTTCGTGATGAACCCGAGGTGGCCGACGACGAATGCGTCCTGCGGGATCCCCAGGCGACGCCGGGCCTCCTCGCGCGTGATCGATCGCACCTCGGCAGGCGGCTCCCCGGCGTGGTGCGGGATCACCGAGATCGGCACGTGCGGGGCGATCTCGTGCATCTTCAGGCGGGAGTCCTCGCTGTGCACGATGATGCCCTTCGCCCGCGACGCGACGTGCTCCGTCAGGGGGAACACGAACTTCTCGAACTCGGTGGCCAGGCCGAGGCGCCGGAGCGTGGCCACGCGTTCGCCGCGTTCGCCGAGCTCCTCCCGGAGGATCTCCTCGTACCCGGCGTAGTCCCGGCGCGACTCGAACGTCGAGTGGGCGATGAGGTGATGCAGGTCGGCGTCGTGGAATACCGCGATGCCGGGCCGGTCCTTCGCCGTGCGGTACACGAATTCGTGATACGGGTTGTTGCCGAGGTGGTAGAAGCAGGCGTCGTACCTCTCGAGCACCTCGTTCCACCGCTTCGGATCCCGCAGCGTCGCTCCCGACGGCACCCGGGCCCGGCGGAACAGTCGGGGCCGAGGGCAGAAGACGTCGACATCGGCGCGCTCCGCGATGTACGGAACGATCTCCGAGGAGTAGTCGGCGATGCCCGACGGCATCGGGGGAAGCGGGGTGAACCAGGCGACGCGCACGTTCGCTACTCGGAGACGGCCGAGGACCGCGCCTCTTCGCTCGGGCGCCGCTCGAGCTCCTCGCGGAGGCGCGACACGTCGTCGCGGAGCGTCCGCACCTGGGACTCGATCGAGGCCACGCTCTCCTCGGACCGGGCCGCCAGGCCCTCGATCCGCCGGTCGAGCTCCTGCAGGATGATATCGGTCCGCTCCAGGACGTCCGTGACGATCTGATGGTAAAAGCCGCGCTGGCTGGCGGCCACGCGGCCCTCCAGGTGCTCCAGTCGACGCTCCCGTTCGAGCACCTCGAGCGACAACCCCTTGAGGTACCGGCGGATGGATCGCTTGCGGCGATACCACTCGACGATGCGGTAGGGGAGCAGCTTGATGACGAATTTGCGGAGCCGGTCCATCGGGCGCAAGGGTAACAGCGCCGGCGCGCCGCCGCTCCCAAGGTCGGCGCGTTCCCGCTGCTAGACTGCCCCTCGCAGGCGGTTCACGACCTCACCCGGGCTTGGCATCTATGACATCCATGCACATTGTGCTGACCGGCGGAGCCGGGTTCATCGGGTCGCATCTCGCCGACCTTCTCCTCGAGCGTCCCGATGTCCGCGTCACCGTCCTGGACAAGCTGACTTATGCGGGCAACCTCGCCAACGTCGAACAGCATCAGGGCGACGACCGCTTCCGGTTCGTCCGGGGCGACGTGGCCGACCCGGCCGCGGTGCTGCCGCTGGTCGAGGAGGCGGACAGCGTGATCCATGCAGCGGCGGAGTCCTTCGTCGACCGCAGCATCCACGACGCCAGCGACTTCGTGATGTCGAACGTGGTCGGCACCCACGTCGTGCTCGAGGCCTGCCGTCGGGCGGAGCGCCCGTTGCTGTACGTGTCGACCGACGAGGTGTACGGCTCCACCGCCGACGGCTCGTTCACCGAGGAGAGCACGATGCGTCCGAACAGCCCGTACGCGGCGACCAAGGCCGGCGGGGATCTCCTGTGCCGGGCCTATCACGTGACGTACGGGGTGCCCGTGACCATCGTTCGGGGATCCAATGCGTACGGCCCGCGGCAACATCCCGAGAAGGCCATCCCCACGTTCGTGCTGAGGGCACTGGACGGGCACCCGCTCCCCGTGTACGGCGACGGCGGAAACCGCCGCGAATGGCTGTTCGTCCGCGACTTCGCCCACGGCGTCCTGGCGGCGTTCGACGCCGGGCTGCCGGGCGGGGCGTACAACATCGGCGGCGGCCACGAGATCGCGAACATCGATCTCGCGCGGATGGTGTGCCGCCTTGCCGGCGCGCCGGAGACGTTGATCGAGTTCGTCCCCGATCGTCCAGGACACGACTTCCGCTACTCGCTGCAGTGGGACCGGCTCGCCGCGCTGGGCTGGAAGCCCGAGGTCTCCTTCGACGACGGCCTCGCCCGGACCGTCGACTGGTTCCGGGCGCGCACGCCGTCGAACCAGGGAGCCGCGACGTGAAGCTCGTGGTCACGGGAGCAGGCGGCGGGCTCGGTCGGGCGTTCCTCGAACAGGTCCCCGCGGGTCACGACGTGGTCCCGCTGACCCGCACGGAGCTCGACGTTGCCGACCATGGCGCCGTGATGGGCGCGGTGCCCGCGTTGAAGCCCGACGCCGTGCTGCACTTCGGGGCCATGACGGCGGTGGACGGCTGCGAGCTCGATCCCGAGCAGGCCTACCGGGTCAACGGGCTCGGCCCGCACAGCCTGGCTCTGGCCGCGCGCGCGTGCGGAGCGATCCTCCTGCACGTCTCGACCGACTACGTCTTCGACGGCGAGAAGGGCACGGCGTACGACGAGATGGACCGCCCGAACCCCGTCTCGGCGTACGGCCGCAGCAAGCTCGCGGGAGAGAGCAAGGTGCGCGCGATGCTCCCCGAGCACTTCGTGGTCCGCACGAGCTACGTGTTCGGCGGCGGCACCGACTACGTCACCCAGGCCATCGCCGCGCTGGAGCGGGGCGAGGCTGCCGGTGGGCTCGTCGACCGCGTCGGGTCACCCACGTTCGTGCGCCACCTCGCGGCGCGCATCCTGCCGCTCGTGCTCACGGAGCGCTTCGGCACCTATCACGTCTGCGGGTCCGAGTCCGGGAGCTGGCACGACGTGCTGGCCCGGGCCCGCTCCATCGCCGGCCTCCCGGGTGAGGTCCGAACGCAGACCAGCGAGGAGCTGGCCCGGCCCGCGGCTCGCCCCGGTAACTCCTCCATGGTCAGTCTGTTCACGAAGGAGCTCGGCCTGGCCCCGATGCCGCCGTTCGACGTCGCGCTGAAGGAGATGCTCGATGGCCGCGGTCACTGACGCGCATCCCGAGCTCGAGGTTCGGACCTCGGAGGAGGCCCGCCCCAACCCGTGGCGGCGGCTGAAGGAGCTCTACCAGCATCGCGAGATCCTGATGAACCTCGTGCGCAAAGAGATCAAGGTCAAGTACACGAGCTCGGTGCTCGGCGCGGCGTGGTCGATGCTCAACCCATTGCTGTTCCTGGCCGTGTTCACGCTGGTGTTCGGCGTCGTCCTCCAGAACAAGCTGCCGTACTTCCCCGTCTACCTGCTGTCGGGGATCCTGGCCTGGAACATGCTGTCGACCTCGCTCAGCCTCTCCGCCCGGTCGGTGGTCGACAACGCGAACCTCGTCAAGAAGGTCTACCTGCCGCGCGAGATCCTCCCGCTCGCCTCCGTCGGCGCTTCGCTGTTCGACTTCATGCTGCAGGCCATCGTCCTGGCGCTGTTCCTGGCCGGGCTGCGGTACGGCGTGGTCGGCTGGAACCTGCTGCTTCTGCCGCTCTCGCTCGTCGCGCTGCTCCTGTTCACGTGCGCGCTCTCCCTGTGGGTCGGCGCGCTGAACGTGCGGTACCGCGACACGCAGCACCTTCTGAACATCGGGCTTCTGACCTGGTTCTGGTTCACGCCCATCGTCTACGCGAGCGGCTTCCTCCAGGAGCGTCTGCAGCACCAGGGGGAGTGGCTGTGGCTCCTGTACCTGGCGAACCCGATGGGCGACATCATCTTCGGGTTCCAGCGAGCGATCTACGGTAAGGAGCGGTGCCCGGCCCACATCACCGGAACGCATCCGTGCCAGCTCGTCCACGCCGGCGTGGCGTGGGAGGCCATGGTGATCGGGGCGGTCGCCGTGGGCTCCGTTGGCCTGCTCTATCTCTTCTGGCGGCAGTTCTTCAAGCTCTCCGGGGATTTCGCAGAGGAGCTCTGAGGAGTCCGTGGCCTCCCACTCGTCCCCGATCAGCATCGAAGGGATCGGCAAGAAGTTCCGGCGTTATCGCGAACGTCCCACGTCGCTCAAGCAGCGTGTCACGCGGTTCCGCGTGCGGTCGGAGGAGTTCTGGGCCCTGAAGGGGATCGACATCGAGATCCCTGAGGGATCGACCTTCGGCCTGATCGGCCCGAACGGGTCGGGGAAGACCACACTGTTGAAGATCGTGGCCGGCATCCTGCGCCCCACGGAGGGGCGCGTGGTGACCCGAGGCCGCATCGCGGCCCTGCTCGAGCTCGGCGCGGGGTTCCACCCGGAGCTCACGGGACGCGAGAACGTCTACCTCAACGGCTCCATCCTCGGCCTGTCGCGCAAGGAGATCGACGACAAGTTCGACGAGATCGTGGCCTTCGCGGAGCTCGAGGACTTCATCGACAATCAGGTCAAGTTCTACTCGAGCGGCATGTTCGTGCGGCTCGGATTCGCGGTCGCCGTGCACGTCGATCCCCAGATCCTGCTCGTGGACGAGGTCCTCGCCGTCGGGGACGAGGGTTTCCAGCGCAAGTGTCTCGACCGGGTCCGGCAGTTCCAGCGCGAGGGGCGAACGATCATGTTCGTGACGCACGCCGTCGACTTGGTGCGGCAGATCTGCGACGACGCCGTGATGCTCGACCACGGCGCGATCGTGTCGGCCGGCAACCCCGAGGACGTCGTCCGGCAGTTCCGGCTGGCCATGCTCAAGGAGGACCTGGCCTATGCCTCCGAGGAGGGCACGAGGGAGATCGAGATCATCTCGGCCGAGCTGATCCGCGAGGACGGCACGTCCGGCGGCGAGGTCACCTCGGGGGAGACCCTCACGATCCAGGTCGATCTCAAGGCCCAGCACCCGGTGGACGACCCCATCGTCTCCTTCGCGCTGCACGATCAGGACAACCGGCTCATCTTCGGCACGAACACCGACTGGAAGGGCATGCACTTCACGCCGTTCGAGGGCAAGAAGCGACTGCGCTTCCACCTGCGGAACCTCCCGTTCGTCCGCGGCAAGTTCTGGGTCACGATCGGCGTGCACTCGAAGGATTCCAGCCGCGTGTACCACGTGCAGGAGCAGCGCTACTCCTTCGAGGTCCACCACGGCGCCGAGGACCCCGGGGAGGTCTTCATCCCGGTCGACGTCGAGGCGGAGGACCTGTAGATGGCGAGGGTCCTGGTGGTGTCCTCCTACCCGCCTCGGCACTGCGGCATCGGCGCGTACGCCCGCGCGCAGGTGCAGTCGCTCCGCGATGCGGGAGACGAGGTCACCGTCCTGTCGCCTCCCGACGGCGCCGGGGACGTCCGGGCCGAGTTCCTGGGCGGGCGGGCGTTCCGGGAGGCCGCGCGCATCGGGGACCGCTTCGATCGCATCCTCGTGCACTTCCAGCCATCGCTGTACTACCTGCCGCGAGCGGCCGCGTCGAAGATCGCCACGTCGATCTCGCTGCTGCGCCTCGTCCGTCGCCGGCCGCAGACGGAGATCCTGGTCCACGAGGCGGACCGACCCACGTTGTGGCGCCCCGACTACGCGTTGCTTCGTCTCGCCTTCGCCCGGGCTCGCCTCCTGTTCCACACGGAGATCGAGCGGCGACAGCTCGAGCACGCGTATCGCGTCCGGGTGCACGGCTCGCTGGTTCCGCACACGGAGGGCGTGCGGGTCGGAGCGATCTCGCGCCAGGACGCCCGCCGCGCGTTGGGGTTGTCCTTCGACGAGCCCCTGTATCTCTGCGCCGGCTTCCTGCAGCCGTCGAAGGGGTACGAGCGTGCGGTGGAGGCCTGGAACATGGCCGGGATGCCCGGCCGGCTCGTGATCCTCGGGTCTGTCCGCGACGCGACGCCCGACAACACCGCCTACGCCCGCCTCCTGCGGGAGCTCGCGGCCGCAACAGAACGTCTGGATCTCATCGAGGACTTCGTCTCCGACGAGGACTTCGACGCGTGGATCGCCGCCGCAGATCTGCTGATCCTGCCGTACCGTCGCTCCTGGTCCTCCGGTGCGCTGGCACGCGCCCAGCGACTCGGGACACCGGCCGCGGTGGCGGACGTCGGCGGGCTGGCCGAGCAGGCGGGAGCGGACGACGTCGTGTTCCGGACCGACCGGGAGCTCGTGCAGCTCCTCATGGATCGAGTGGTGGCCGCTCGATGAGCAGGCACGACTGGGACATCGAGGACACCCACGTCACGAAGGAGAGCCGACTCATGCTGTTCGCCTTGATCATCGCGTCGGTCGCGCTGGCATCGATCGCGCAGATCACCCTGAAGCACGGGATGAACCAGGTCTTCCACCGCTCCGGACACGCGTTCCGCCTGGACGTCGCCTCACTGAAGGTCGTGGCCCGGACCCCCGCCGTGTGGGCCGGCCTCGGGCTGTTCGCCATGTCCGCGTTCGTGTGGCTGGCCGTGCTGTCCCGGACGGCGCTGTCCTTCGCCTACCCGTTCGCGGCTCTCACCTACGCCGTCATCGTGGCCTACGACACCGCCCGCGGCGAGGCCGTGAGCGCGCTCCGGTGGGGCGGCGTGGCCCTCATCATCGCCGGCATCATCCTGGTGTCGCGGACGCCCCACGGCGGGCCTGGCAGCACCTAGGCGTCGGCGTGTCCGATCTCGGCGTCGTCATCGTCAACTACAACGCGGGCGAGCATCTCCTTCGCTGTGTGGAGTCGCTGGTCACGCACGCCGGCGAGGCCGAGGTCGAGGTGGTCGTCGTTGACAACGCGTCGCGCGACGGGAGCATCGAGCGCATCCGCGAGGCGCACCCCTCCGTCACGCTCATCCAGAACCAGGACAACCGGGGCTTCGCCTCCGCGGCCAACCAGGGGATCCGCGCCGCGGTCGCTCCGTACCTCTTCGTGCTGAACCCCGACGCCGAGATCAGCGCGGGCACCCTGTCGAGATTGATCAAGCTTGCGGGCGACCGGCCCCGTGCGGCCGCGATCGGGCCGCTCGTCCGCGACTCCGACGGATCGCTGTATCCCTCGGCCCGGAAGGTTCCGACGATCGCGGAGGCTGTCGGGCACGCGTTCCTCCATCCCTTCGATCCGGACAACCGCTTCTCGCGCGCCTACACCATGGCCGACTGGGACCGGCAGTCGGAGCTCGAGGTGTCGTGGGTCAGCGGTTCGTGCGTGCTGCTGCGGCGCGCCGCGCTCGAGGAGGTCGGGCTGTTCGACGAGGGCTACTTCATGTACGCGGAGGACGCCGACCTGTGCACGCGCCTCAGGCGGGCCGGGTGGGCGGTGCTGTTCACCCCGGAGCTCGAGGTGACCCACGAGCGCGGCGTCTCCACCGGAAACTCCAAGCGGATGATCCGCGTGCACTCCGAGTCGATCTACCGGTACTTCGAAAAGCACCACGCCGCCGGATGGAAACGTGTGCTGCTCCCATTCGCCCGGGTCGCGCTCCGAGCGCGGGCGGAGCTCGTGATCCGGCGGAGGCGCGCCACGTGAGAGCCGTCGTGCTCGTGGGCGGGGAGGGGACCCGCCTGCGTCCGCTCACCGAGACCACGCCGAAGCCGCTGCTTCCGCTCGTGGACCGGGCGTTCCTGCACCAGGTGCTCGATCACCTCGGCGCACACGGCGTGCACGAGGTCGTCGCATCCTCGCCGTACCTCGAGGCGACGTTCGGCCCGTTCCTCGCCGAGCGCCGCGGCGATCCCACGGTGACCTGGATCACCGAGGCCGAGCCCCTCGGCACGGCCGGGGCCATCGTCAACGCGCTCAGGCACCTCGGCGATGAGGCGTTCCTCGTGCTCAACGGCGACGTCCTGACCGACCTCGATCTCACGGCGCTGGTGTCGTTCCATCGCGAGCGCGCCGCCGTGGCAACCATCGCGCTCACGCCCGTCGAGGACGCCCGCCCCTACGGGCTGGTGGAGACGGAGACCGACGGCAGGGTTCTCGAGTTCCGCGAGAAGCCGTCGGAGGTCGTCGGCGGCAACATCAACGCCGGCACGTACGTGCTCGAGCCCCGCGCGCTGGATGGGTGGGAGCCCGGACGGATGCTCTCCATCGAGCGCGAGGTCTACCCCGCGCTGATCGAGCGCGGCGAAACCGTGTACGCATCCCCGTCCGACGCCTACTGGATGGACCTCGGGACCCCCGAGCGGTACCTACAGGCGCACTTCGACGCGCTCGAGGGCCACGTGGCGGGCCTGCGCTCCGACGCTCCGTACGTGGCCTCCTCGGCCATGGTCGACCCGGACGCCAAGCTCGGCCGGCTCGTCGTGATCGGTGACGGGGCTCGGGTGGCGGCCGGGGCGGACATCGACCGGAGCGTGCTCCACGAGGGCGTGCGGGTCGAGGAGAACGCCGAGATCGCCCGGTCGATCATCGCGGCGAGCGCCCACGTGGGCAGGGGATCGGTCGTCCTGGACTCCGTGGTGGGGGCCGGGGCACGGATCCCGGAAAGGGCCCGTATCCTGCAGGAACAGGTGGCGCCCGGGCACCCGGCACCGGCCTAGTCCGTTCGTCTCAGAAGGCAACTCAAGCCTCAGCGCCAACAGGTCGATGTGCTAGGTTGCCGCACTTCCCCGAACCGGCAGGGTCATGCAGACACGAAAACTCGCCGTCATCGTCGCTTTCGCCGCCACGCTCGCAGTCGCGCCGGCCGCTTCAGGGCAGGCCGAACCGACATTCACGTTCTATGGCTCCGGCTTCGGGCACGGCATCGGGATGTCGCAGTGGGGGGCCTACGGCCTCGCGCAGCAGGGGTGGACCCACGAGCGGATCCTCACCCACTACTACACGGGCACGACCCTCGGGAAGGCCGGGCACGAGCCGGCGAGGATCCGGGTGGGGCTCGTCGACGGCGCACAATCCGTGCATCTCGCCGCGCGCGGCGGCCCCGTGACGCTCCACGCCGACGCGCCGAACGGATCGACGGTCGCCACCATCCCGTCCGGCTCGACCTATCAGATGAAGACCGGGACCGGTGGCTACGTGGTGGTGGACGGCAGCGGCAAGCAGGTCGCCGCGACCACGGCTTCGAGCACGCTGTACGCGACCTATCAGGAGGCGAACGGCATGCTCCGTTCCGCGGAGGCGGGCCACACGTACAACCGCGGGGTGATCGAGTTCAACGACGCCGCGTCCTGCAGCGGGTGCGCGCCGGAGCTCCGCATGATCGCGGTGCTCACGCCCCAGCAGTACCTGTACGGGCTCGGCGAGGTGCCGAGCTCCTGGCCGATGGAAGCGATGGAGGCCCAGGCCGACGCGGCTCGCACGTACGCCGAGTACCTGATCGGCGCGCTGGGCCAGGCGCGGGCCGGCTGCAACTGCGGCGTCTACGACGACACCCGCAACCAGGTCTACGCGGGTTGGGACCACGAGGGCGAGAACGGCGGCGAGCAGTGGGTGCAGGCCGTCAACGCCACCGCGGGCGAGGTCGTGCTGTACCAGGGCAAGCTGATCGACGCGCAGTACACGTCGTCCTCCGGGGGCTTCACCGAGAACAACGAGAACGTGTGGGGCGGCACCCCGATCCCGTACCTGCGAGGGGTCTGCGACCCCGGCGACTACACGTCCGCGAACCCCGCCGCCACGTGGAAGGTGTCACTGGCGGCGAGCGCCGTGACCACCAAGCTGCGCCCGTACACCGGCAACATCGGCACGGTCACCGGTTTCGGATCGGTGCAGCGGGGCGTGTCCGGCCGGATCCGGACCGCGAAGGTCACCGGCACCGGGGGCAGCAAGACCGTCGCCGGGTCGACGCTGCGCAGCGCGCTCGGGCTCATGGACGACCGCATCTGGATCAACACCAACAAGAACGTGACCGGGGCGATCCGCGTGAAGTACGACGCGCTGGATTGCGCGCCGGGTCTTCCGACGTCGGCGGAGCTCCCGCTGTCCGGGGGATCGGTGCAGCGGTTCGAGGACGGCGCGATCTACCGCAACACCGGCGCCGGCCGCACGACGTGGCTCACCGGCGAGGTCTACGCGAAGTACGTCCAGCTCGACGAGGCGCGCGGCGTACTCGGCCTGCCACGTTCGAACGTCGGCATCCTGACGGCGCCCGCCGGATGCGATCGATCCCAGTGCCGGAAGGCGAGCTTCGACAACGGCGTCATCTTCTTTCGCACCGAGACCGGTGCGCACGAGCTCCACGGCGCGGTGCTCTCGTATCTGCAGGCCCAGGGCGGGGTCTCCGGGCGCCTCGGCTTCCCGACGACCGACGTCACGGCGCAGCAGAACGGCCAGACGGAGGCCACGTTCCAGGGCAGGGGAAGCCCGATCGTGGTCAGCTGCAGCGCCGACGGAGCGTGCTCCGACTCCAGCGGCTCCTGAGCTCGGTCAGATGGGCCGGCCCCGCTCGGGCGCGTTCGGGGCATCCACGTACCGGTCGATGAAGCTGCGTGCGATGAGTGTGGCGTCGTCCGAGGAGATCGACCCCGGACACTGCCGCAGCCGGTCCCAGCCCGCGAACGCCAGTGACACCGAGAAGTCCTTGCCGTCGAGCGGCGGGGACATGGCCTGCGGGGCCGGCGTCAGGATCACCTTGCCACGCACCAGTCCACGCAGGGCGTTCAACACGGGCTCGGCCAGCGCGTCCGCTCCGCTCGCCTGGTAGTAGATCTCCACCGCGCCGTGCTCGAGACTGTGCACGAGCCTCGTCTCTTGCTGCGGCGTGTCGTACGCGCCCGCGGACAGCGGCGATGGATCGTGCGAGCCCGAGGTCGGTGGCTGCTGGTCGTAGGTGAACGAGCCACCGGATGCGATGTGCTCTCGTCCCTGGTCGGGCGGGCTCTGGATGCCGGTGCAGCCGGCGGCCGCCGCGACGGTGTCCGCTCGCGCCGCGAGCGCCTTGTTGTAGTCGTAGCTCGGCGGCTTCGTGATGAGCCAGTAGGCACCGATGACCACGACGAGGCCGACGCCCCAGATCACGGCGCGACGGATGAGGCGCTGGCGGTGCATGCGGCGAAGCGCCGCCTGCCTGGCCTGCCGCGCCTCCTCCTTGCGCTCCCGTCGTTCCGGCGCCCGCCGGGGGGGAGCGGCCGGACGGGCCTGCGGCTGGGGACCGGCCTCCGAGGGTGCCGTCGCTGATGCGGGGGCCGGGCGCTGCCCGGATGGCCGGCGGCGCTTCTTCTTCTTGGCCACGCGTCGTCAGCCTTTCTTCGGCGGCGTCGGGTACTTGAACTCGATCGGCTCCGCGCCGATCCGGGTGGCAAGTCTACCCAGGAAGATCACCGTGAAGACGGCGAGGACCGTCACCAGAACCGCGTAACTGAACAGCCCTGCGAGCTGCGAGTTCTTCGACAACCGTGCGAGCGCCGTCGACAGGGCGGTGTTCCAGGCGAGGGCCACGACCACGCCGAAGGCCGTCGTGACGAGGGCGATCATCGTCGCCAGGAACTCGCGCGAGAACCGTCCGGCCCTCTTCACCACGTCGGTGACCTGGAACTCGTCGCTGCGGTTGGTCTGCTGTGGCTCTCCCGGTCGCTCGTCCACGGCACGCTCCTTCGGTCTCGGCGTCCGGGCCAGGATAGAGAGCGCGGTCGCCTCGTTGCGCGCGGCTGCCGAGCTTCCTATGCTTCGCCCCGCCTTCCCCTGGCGTCTTCATGACATGACATGAAAGGAGCGTGACGTGGCCACCACGGCCGCCCCACCCTCCTCGCGGGGGCCCTCCGCCCTGAACGACCGGCTGGACCGGTACTTCAGGATCTCCGAGCGAGGATCGACCGTTCGCACCGAGCTCGTCGCCGGCGCCGCCACGTGGCTGACGATGTCCTACATCCTGTTCGTGAACCCCTCGATCCTGGGGTCGGTCAAGGATCACTCGGGGGTCTCGCTCCCGTTCGATCAGGTGCTCGCGGTGACCGCCCTCGTGGCCGGCGTCATCACGATCGCCATGGGCGTGTACGGGAGGTACCCCTTCGCCCTGGCCGCGGGCCTCGGCCTCAACGCCTTCGTGGCGTTCACGCTCGTGGCGACGCTCGGCCTCACGTGGCGCGAGGCCATGGGCGTGATCGTGATCGAGGGCCTCGTGATCACGGTTCTCGTGCTCACCAGGTTCCGGGAAGCGGTCCTCAACGCGATCCCCATGGACCTGAAACGGGCCATCGGGGTGGGGATCGGCCTGTTCATCGCGTTCATCGGCCTGGTGAACGCCGGGATCGTGGTGCACCCCGAGGCCGGGACGATCGTGACGCTGAACCCAGACCTCACCACGCTCAAGATCCTCACGTTCGTGATCGGGTTCGCGGTGACGGCGGCGCTCGTCGCGAGGCGCGTCCGGGGCGCGCTTCTGTTCGGCATCGTCTTCACCACCGTCCTGTCCATCGTCATCAACTACGGCTGGGGGCACCGGAAGATCTGGGCGGACTTCCCCGGCGTCGCCCTCGTGCCGCACAAGTGGGTCAGCGCGCCGCACTTCGACCTCCTCGGGAAGTTCTCGCTGACCGGCGTGTGGGACGTGCTCGGCGTGGCCACGGGCATCGCGGTCGTGCTCTCGGTGATGCTGTCGGACTTCTTCGACACCATGGGCACCGTCGTCGGGATCGGCGGCGAGGCCGGGCTGCTCGACGAGCAGGGTCGGCTGCCCGGGATCAACCGGGTTCTCCTCGTCGACTCGCTCGCGGCCGCCGCCGGCGGCGCCGCGTCCGCGTCGTCGAACACGACGTACATCGAGAGCGCGGCCGGTGTATCCGAGGGCGGCCGGACCGGGCTGACCTCGGTGGTCGTCGGGGTGCTGTTCCTGCTGTCGCTGTTCCTGTCGTCGTTCGCCGGCGTGATCCCGAGCGAAGCGACCGCCCCGGTTTTGATCATCGTGGGCTACTTCATGCTCACCCTGATCAAGGACATGAACCTCCAGGACCCGGGGATCGGCGTCCCGGTGCTGCTGACCGCGCTGATCATGCCGGCGACGTTCAGCATCACGAACGGCGTCGGGGCGGGCTTCCTGGCCTACACGGTGATCCATCTGCTCAGTGGCAAGTGGCGTGAGGTTCATCCGCTGATGGTGATCGTGTCGGGCGTGTTCGCCTGGTACTTCATCCACGGCCTGCTGGCCTAGAGGAACCTGGCGATCTCCTCGATCGGCACGTGGGGGCGCGGCTCGGGCCGATCGGTGGGCGCGCGCCCGCAGGCGATGGCGCCCATCGGCTCCCAGTCCTCGCCCAGGCCGAGCGCGCCGCGGGTCTCCTCCTTGCAGAACAGGGTGGACGACACCCAGCACGACGCCAGGCCCTGCGCATGCAGCGCCAGCATCAGGCTCTGCACCGCCGCCCCCGCGGAGAGCAGGAACATCTCGCGCTCGGCTGCGCTTCGTTCTTCGTCGGGGTAGTGGTGCGCGCCGGCGAGCCGGATCGCGGGGACGATGATCACCGGCGCCGCGCCGAGCAACGCGTCGGAGCGCTGCAGCCGGCGCTCGATAACCTCCTCCGGCGTGGCGTCGCCGCGCAGGTCGCGGACCCACGCTTCCGACATGGCCCCGAGCAGACGGCGTTTCGCGGCGTCCGAGTCCAGCACCACGAACAGCCACGGCCGCGTGTGGTGCGGGGCGGGGGCCGTGCAGGCCGCTCGGATCGCCTCCTCGAGCTCCTCGCGCCCCACGGGGCCCGCGCCGAACGTGCGGATCGAGCGCCGGGCATGGATCGACTGCAGCGGCGACTCCCGGAACAGGTCCTCCTCGGCAGGGCGGATCAACTCGGCCGCTCGTCCCGGCGGGGCCATCGGCGTCAGCCCCCGCACGATCGCCGCGGGAACCATGGCGTCCTTGCCCATGACGAGGCCGCTGGCCGCCGCGACCTCGTCGGCCACCGCGACCACCGTGGCGCCCAGGACCCGTCCGTGGTGGTCCTTGTGCCCGCGCAGATCGACGAGCGCCGGGAAACCGGCGACGCCGATGGCGACGTTCACGAGCCCGGTCCGCCACGGCCGTCCGAACGTGTCGGTGACGATCACGCCGGCATCGACACCGAGGTCGGCCACCAGACGCGACCGGATCCGCTCGGCCGAAGCGTCCGGATCCTCGGGCAGCAGCGCGATCCAGCCGGGCTCGACGTTCGAGGCGTCGACCCCCGCGTTCGCGCACACCAGGCCGTGGCGCGTCTCCGCGATCACGACGTCGCCCCGGCGGGCCACCACCCGGCGCGTCTCCCGGTCCACCCACGGGGCACGCCCGTAATCCTCCCGGACCAGTCGCCCCTCGGCTTTGGACACGATCTTCTGCGTGACCACGAGCACGTCGCCGGAACGGATGCCGGCGGCCGCCGAGGCGAGCAACGCCGAAAGGTCGTCGCCCGGGCGGATCTCCGGCAGCCCCTCGATCGGGACGACCTCGATCGTCACCCCACCAGCTCCAGGGCGAACCGGGCCAGCGCCTCGGCCTTAGCGTCGTCGTCCATCACGGTGTCCGTGACGCCGACCCGCGGCCCGCCGGTCCATCCCGCCAGCGACCGGTCGCGCTCGTCGATCACCCACGCTCCGAGCAGGTCGCCGTAGAACTCGGCCGCGCCCACGGCCGTGACCTCGAAGCCCGCCGTCGGCATCAGCTTGTCCGCCATCCCCCGCAGGGGAGCGCCGCCCACGATCGGTGAGATGCCCACGACGCTCGACGATCGCCGGACGGCGTCGCGGATGCCCGGAACGGCGAGGATCGGCGCGATCGAGGCCACGGGGTTCGACGGACAGATCACGACGGCGTCGGCGCTCTCGATGGCTTCCACGACCCCGGGCGCCGGGCGCACCCGCTCGCCCCCGTACCGGATCGATTTCAGGTCGTCGGCCGCGCCCCGCTGCACCCAGTACTCCTGGAAGTGGATGAAGACGTCGCCGCGGTCGTGATCGACGATCCGCATCTCCGTCGCCGCCGGCTCCTCGCTCATCGGCAGGACCCGGGCGGGCACGCCGAACTGCCGGCAGAGCTCGGCGGTCGCTTCGGACAGCGAGCGCCCCGTGCGCATCAGGGACGTTCGACGCAGATGCGTGGCGAGGTCGAGGTCACCCAAGCCGAACCACGAGCCCTCCACCCCGAGGCGGCGCAGCTCCTCCGTGGCCCGGAACGTCTCGCCCTCCCGGCCCCAGCCGCGCTCGCGGTCGGCCACCCCGGCCAACCAGTACATGACCGAGTCGAGATCGGGCGAGACATGCAGCCCGTGGACCTCGATGTCGTCGCCGGTGTTGCCGACGACCGTGACGTCCTCCGGCGCAACCGTTCTGACCAGCCCTCGCAGGAACTTCCCGGCCCCGACGCCGCCGGCCAGCGCGGCGACCCTCATGTGGATGTGACCGCGTATACCCGCCACTCGTCCGGGACGCCCTTCAGGGCGTGCATGCCGCGGTCCTCGAATTCGATGCCGGACCCGCAGGCCAGATCCTTCACCGTCCCGGACACGAGCACCTCGCCCGGGCCGGCCAGCGAGGAGACCCGAGCCCCGATGTGCACGGCGATGCCGCCGACGTCGTCCCCCATGAGCTCGATCTCCCCGGTGTGCGCGCCGGCGCGGATCTCCAGCCCGTGCGTCCGGAGCGACCCGACGATGGCCTCCGCACACCGCACCGCCCGCGCCGGGCCGTCGAACGTGGCGAGCAGCCCGTCGCCGGTCGTCTTGACCAACTTCCCCCGGAAACGATCGAGCTCCCGGCGGATCAGATCGTCGTGGGCGGCGAGCACCTCCTTCCATCCGCGGTCCCCGAGCTCGGCGGCGCGCTCCGTGGATCCCACGATGTCGGTGAACAGGACCGTGGCGAGCACCCGGTCGGGTTCCGCGACGGGGCGGCTCCCGGTCACGAACTCCTCGACCTGGTCGAGGAACGCATCCTGGTCCCCGGCCCACGGGAGGTGATCGTTGCCCTCCAGCTCGATGAATCGCGCGCCGGCGATGTGGTCCGACACCCATCTCCCCGCAAGCGGGCTCACGACGCGGTCGTGCCGTCGGTGGAGGACGAGGGTCGGTACGTGGATCGCGGGCAGGACGTCCCGCACGTCGACGTCCAGGAACATCTCCGAGAGCTGGATGATCATCGCGGGCGTCGCCGAGTACCGCTCGTGGCGTGCGGACCATCGCTGGGCGGCGGGGTCGTCCACGAAGCTCGGCGCGAACACCTCGTCGAGGAGCCCCTGCCCCCAGACCGGGGCCATGAACTCGTTCGCGGCCGCCCGGTAGTCGTCGGGCGACAGGGCGAAGGGGTAGTCGTCGTCGGAGGTGGACCTGGCCATCGCGCCCGACAGCACGAGGCTCGTCGTCCGCTCCGGGTACGTCGCCGCGAACAGGATGCACATGGGCGCTCCCTCGGAATGGCCGAAGAGCGTGGCGCGTTCGGAGCCCGCCGCGTCCATCACCGCCCGAAGGTCGTCCATCCTCGTCTCGAGGGTCGGGACGTCGGTCACGGGGTCCGACAGGCCCGTGCCTCGCTTGTCGAGGACGATGAGACGGGAGAACGAGGCCAGCCGGGTCAGGAACCGGACGAGCGGCGGGAACTCCCAGGCGAGCTCCACGTGGGTGGCGAACCCCGAGACGAACACGAGGTCGCGTGGGCCATCGCCCGCGACCTGATAGGCGATGCTGACGTCGCCGCTCTTCGCGTACTTCGTCTCAGGCATGTTCACGGAACTCGATCCCCGATCCGGCCACGAGATCCCTCACCGTACCCGACACCAGGACCTCTCCCGACCCGGCGATCTCGACACCGTCGCTCTTCGCGTACTGCGTCTCCGGGATGTCCACGGTCGAAGTGTCGTACCGAGTGGCCGGGCGGGCAAGGCCGGCTTCAGCTGCGCCGGTGCTAGGCTCGCCGCCGATGGGGAAGGGTCTGGAGCACGGTTTGTCGCGAGCCCTGGCTCGGGCGGATGCCGGGAAATCGCTCGCGGTGGACGACCTCGAAGCGCTCCTCGGCGCTCGAGGCGACGACCTCGAGCCGGTCATGGCCATCGCCCGGCGGATCCGGGATCTGGGCCACGGCCGAACGATCACGTATTCGCGCAAGGTGTTCATCCCGCTCACCATGCTGTGCCGCGACCACTGCCACTACTGCACGTTCGCCAAACCGCCGGCGAAGCTGGAGGAGGCGTTCCTCACTCCGGAGCGGGTCCTGGAGATCGCGGGCAGGGGTCGCGATCTCCAGTGCAAGGAGGCGCTCTTCACCCTCGGCGACAAGCCCGAGGATCGCTACCCCGAGGCTCGTGCGTGGCTCGACGCCCGCGGGTACGACTCGACCCTGGCGTACGTGCGGGCGATGTCGATCCTCGTCATCGAGGAGACCGGGCTGCTCCCGCACCTGAATCCCGGCGTGATGACGTGGGAGGACATGGCCCGCCTCAAGCACGTGAGCGCCTCGATGGGCCTGATGCTCGAGACGTCCTCCGATCGCCTGAGCGGCAAGGGAGGCCCCCACTTCGGGTCGCCGGACAAGGTGCCGGCCGTCCGGCTGCGGACGATCGAGGACGCCGGACGCCTGTCCGTCCCGTTCACCACGGGCATCCTCGTCGGCATCGGCGAGACGCTGCGCGAGCGCGCGGAGTCGCTGCTCGCCATCAGGCACCTGCACGCGAAGTACCGGCACGTGCAGGAGATCCTCGTGCAGAACTTCCGGGCCAAGCCCGGGACCGCGATGCAGGGACACCCCGATGCGGATCACGACGAGTACCTGGCCTCGATCGCCGTGGCCCGCATCATGTTCGGCGCCCGCATGCACGTGCAGGCACCGCCCAACCTCTCCGATGAACGGTATCCGCGCCTCATCGAGGCGGGCATCGACGACTACGGCGGCGTGTCGCCGCTCACGCCCGATCACGTGAACCCGGAGAAGCCGTGGCCCCAGGTCGAACGCCTGCGAGAAGCGACGGCGGCACGCGGCCACGTGCTCCGCGAACGCCTCGCCGTCCATCCCGAGTACGCGCTGCGCCCCGACCCGTGGATCGCCGGGAAGATGCAGGGGCCGGTGGCGGCGCTCGTCGCCGACGACGGGCTGGCCCGGGAGGGTCATCGCCCCGAGCCGATCCCGTGGCAGGACCCGGACGTCCAGTGGAAGCCCCGCCGGATCGCCCTGACCTTCTCCAAGGCGCCGAGCCAGGGCCTGCGAGAGGACACCGTGGCGGTCCATGGCGACTGGGACGCACTGGAGGTCACGGCCACCCGGGAGTGGGCCGGTCGTGAGCGAGACCAGGCCCGCACGGATCGCCAGGTCCTGAACGCGTTGAAGAAGGCCACCGCGGGGCGGCCGGACGACATCACCGACGCGGAAGCCGTCGCGCTGTTCGAGACCGAGGGAGACGCCCTCGAGACCCTGTGCGCCGTCGCCGACGACCTCCGCCGAGACGTGGCCGGCGACGAGGTGACCTATGTGGTCAACCGCAACATCAACTTCACGAACGTCTGCTACACGGGCTGCCGGTTCTGCGCGTTCGCGCAACGGGAGGTGGATCCGGAGTCCTACACGCTCCGCCTGAGCGAGATCGCCGACCGCGCGGAGGAAGCGTGGACCTACGGCGCCACCGAGGTCTGCATCCAGGGCGGGCTACACCCGAGCCTCCCCGGCGACTTCTACTTCCAGATCCTCGATGCGGTGAAGGAGCGCGTGCCGGCGATGCACGTGCACGCGTTCAGCCCGATGGAGATCCTGAACGGCTCCAGCCGGCTCGGGATCTCCTTCCGGGAGTTCCTGGAGGAGGCCCGGGCCCGCGGTCTGGGCTCGATCCCGGGGACGGCGGCGGAGATCCTCGACGACGAGGTCCGGTGGGTGCTCACCAAGGGCAAGCTGCCGGCGGACTCCGGGGAGGAGGTCGTGAAGACCGCCCACGCGGTGGGCCTGCCGAGCTCCTCCACGATCATGTACGGGCACGTCGACGCGCCGCCGCACTGGGTGGCCCACATCAGGCGCCTGGCCCGGATCCAGGACGAGACCGGAGGTTTCACGGAGTTCGTTCCCCTGCCGTTCGTCCACCAGAGCTCGCCGATCTATCTCGCGGGGAAGGCGAGGCCGGGCCCCTCCCACGACGACAACCGGCGCATGCACGCCGTCGCCCGGATCCTGCTGCACGGGCGCATCCCGAACGTGCAGGTCTCGTGGGTGAAGATGGGGATGGACGCCTGTCAGCTGCTCCTTCGAGGCGGAGCGAACGATTTCGGCGGCACGTTGATGGAGGAGACGATCAGCCGCATGGCCGGCGCGGAGTGGGGGATCCGCAAGGAACCGCACGAGCTCATCGCGGCGATCCGCGCGATCGGACGCATCCCCGCGGAACGTACGACGACGTACGGACGAGTGCGATCCGTGCGCGATGCGCCGGCTCCACGCTGAGTTTTCCACAACGCCATCACGCGAACCGGCGCAGTTATCCACACCCCAGACGAGCCCCATCCCCCGATTCCGTCAAGCTCGTTGACCGAATACGTCAACTAGCTTGACCAGCAAGTTTTTCCCCAAAACCCCTTGAACGTCGTTGCACGGACCGCCAAGATTTTGTGTTGCGATGAGAAAAACCGTCCGAGGGGCAACTTGCCTCTTGCCAAAACGCCTCTTCATCCGTCAGAATCACACCAGTGTGATTCTGAGGGGAGGGGATGGCGGTGCATCACTTCATCCCTTGGCAAGAGCGGGCCAGGTGTCGGGAACACGATCCCGAAGTCTTCTTCCCCGAGAAGGGCGGCTCATCCCGAGAGGCCAAGCGCATCTGCGCGGACTGTCCCGTTCGCATCGAGTGCCTGAACTACGCGCTGCGTCGCGACGAGCGATACGGCGTATGGGGCGGCATGAGCGAACGGGAACGCCGACGCCTGAAACGAATGGCGTCCTGACAGGCTGAAAGGGGGTGACACATGGCCACCGCCCGGAGGAAGAGCACCGCCAGGAAGAAGTCGACGGCGAAGCGATCGACGGGTACGCGGAAGGCTGCGTCCAGGAGGAAGTCAACCGCTAGGAAGACGACCGCCCGGAAGGCTCCCGCGAGGAGGAAGTCCACCGCGCGTAAGTCGACGGCACGGAGGAAGTCGACTGCCCGCAAGGCTCCCGCGAGGAGGAAGTCCACCGCGCGTAAGTCGACCGCTCGCAAGTCGACGGCACGGAGGAAGTCGACCGCACGGAAGGCTCCCGCGAGGAGGAAGTCGACGGCGAGGAAGTCCACCGCTCGCAAGTCGACCGCTCGCAAGTCGACGGCGCGCAAGTCGACTGCCCGCAAGTCGACTGCCCGCAAGTCGACGGCTCGCAAGTCGACACGGCGCAAGTCGACGGCTCGCAAGTCCACCGCTCGCAAGCGGTAGGAGGCACCGTCGGCATCAACACGGTCGGAGGGGGGCACCACGGTGCCCCCCTTCCGCTGTCCGGCTCGAGCCGGCAACCGAGGGGAGACGCCGTGCTAGTCTCGCCAACCCCGACAGGACCCTGATCCCTCTTGGTATCGACCCAAGCACCACCCGGTGACCCTTCTCCGCGCGCGACCGGAAGGCGCGCGCCCGCAGTCCTCGTCATCCTCGTCGTCAAGGACGGGGAGCGGTGGTTGCGCGACTGTCTGCGGGCGTTGGCGCAGCAGACCTACCCGCGGTTGGGGGTGGTTGCCGTCGACAACGGCTCCACCGACGGGTCGAGGGAGATCCTGCGGCGCGCGCTGGGGGAGGCCAGGGTCCTGGGACGCCCGGACAACCCCGGGCTTCCGGCGGCGGTGCAGTCGGCGCTCGCCACCGATGCCGCCCAGGGCGCCGACTACGTGCTGATCCACCACGACGACGTGGCCCTCGATCCCGAGGCCATCACCCACATGGTCGAGGTGGCCGAGCGCATCGATGCCGTCGGCGTGGTCGGTCCCAAGGTGGTCGACTGGGACGACCCCACGATCCTGCGAGAGGTCGGTCTCTCCACCGACCGGTTCGGCTACCCGTACTCCCCGCTCGAGCAGGACGAGCTGGACCAGGGCCAGTACGACCGGGTCCGCGAGGTCATGTTCGTGTCCTCCTCCGCCATGCTCGTGTCCAGGGCGGCCCTGGATCGCACGGGCCTGCCCGACGAACGGTTCAGCTCGTTCCACGAGGACCTGGATTTCTGCTGGCGCGCGCGCCTGGCCGGGTTCCGCGTGGTGATGACGCCGCTGGCGCGGGCCCGGCATCGCGGTGCGACCCGTCGGGGTGAGCGTCCGCTCGCTCGCCGGGCCGACCGAGCCCGTTTCGAAGCCGAGCGGGCCAGCCTCGGCGTGATGCTGAAGAACTACGGGCTGGTCTCGCTGCTGTGGGTGATCCCGCTGTACCTGGCTCAGGGCGCCGGCAAGCTCGCGCTCTGGGCGCTGGAGCGTCGGTTCGAGGAGGTGTGGCAGGTCCTCGCCGCGTGGGGGTGGAACCTCCTGCACCTCCCCGGCACGATCCGGCGCCGTGTGCGGGCGCAATCCGTGCGGGCGATACCGGACCGATCCGTCCGGCGGTACATGGCGCCCGCCACCCTGCGGCTGCGCCGATGGGCGGAGATCGCGTCCCGGACGCTGGTCGGGCGGGGAGGCGGGCTCGCGCCGGAGGAGCTCGAGGGTCTCGAGGATCTCGAGGAGCCGCCGGCCATCACGCGGCGCGCGCTGAGCCTGGCGCGCGCGCACCCCGTCGCAACCGCGTGCGTCCTGACGGCGGTCCTCGCCGCGTTCGCCTACCGAGGGCTCTACGGTGGGGGAGCGCTCCAGGGCGGTGCGCTCGCCCTCCCGCCGCCGCACCCCACCGACTACTTCCGGGAGCTCCTGTCGAGCACGCGGAACACCGGCCTCGGCGGCACGCAGCCGGCGAGCCCGGCGCTCGGGTTCCTCGGCGTCATGTCGATGGTGCTCGGCGCGAGCACCGCCGTGGCACAGAAGGTGTTGCTGGTGGGCCTGCCGCTCGGGGCGGCCTACGGGTTCTACCGCACCTTCCTCCGCGAGACCGGTGACCGCGTGCCCGCGGTGGTCGGCGCGGCCTGCTATGGGCTGTCGGCGGTCCTCCTGTGGGGATTGTCGGAGGGCCGGATCCCCGTGCTGGTGATGCTCGCCGCGCTCCCGTTGCTCGCGGGGCGCATCAACATGGCGTTCGGCGTCCCGGGGCTGCGCTCGCGGCGCTTCGTGGCCGCGACGTCGATGGTCCTCGCCGCCGCCGTGGCCTTCTATCCGGGGTCCATCCTCGCGATCGCGCTCGTCGCGCTGACCTGGCTCGCGTTCCCCACCCCCGGCGAGCGGAAGACGCGTGCCCTCGCGCTCCTCGGGGGATCCGTGGCGGGAGCCGCACTGCTCCTGCTGCCGCAGGCCATCGACCTCGTCGCAGGCGGCGGGCACGGGCTGTCCTCGTTCGTCGGGCGCCCCTCGTTCCTCTCGCTCGTGCGCCTGGCCCCCGGTGGGGGTCCCGGATCGTGGGCCGTGAGCTGGTTCCTCCCGATCGCCGCTCTCCTCGCCTTCACGCTCGTCGACCGGGCGTTCCGATCCGCCACGCGGTACCTGATCATCGCGCTGGTCGCCGTGTCCCTGGCCTGGGCGTCGGCCGCCGGCCTCCTGCCAGAGGCCATCTCCAACACGGCGGCGTACCTCGGGGCGGCGGCGCTTGCCTACTGTGCGCTCGTCGCCTACGGGCTGGCCTCGGCGCTGCCCCGGATGGGCACGTCGGCCTTCGGATACCGCCAGTTCGCCGTGGTCGGCGTGGTCGGCCTCCTCCTCGGCGGCATCGGGCTGCAGGCGGCCCTCGCCGCGAAAGGGGGATGGGCCATCGGCACCGATCGCGTGCCCCCGGCGTGGACGCTCGTCGATGCGCCGGGTCACGGCGGGCAGTTCAGGGTGTTGTGGCTCGGCCGCCTCACCGGGGAGCCGTTCGCGCCACCCGGGGGCGATCCCACCGCCACGCTCGACCTCGGGCGCGAATCGGTGCGGTACGCGCTCACGGACCGCTTCGGCACGCTCGACGTCGACGTCGGCCGCGACGAGCGCGGCCCCGGGTACCGATATCTGGAGGCTGCCCTCGCGGACATCGTCTCGGGAACCACCGATCACGGCGGGGCGCTGCTCGCCCCGCTCGGCGTGCGCTTCATCGTCGCGTCGGCCGGGGATCTCCCGCGCGGCGTCCGCCGGAGCCTGGGGCAGCAGGTCGATCTCGACATCGTGCCGACGATCGGCCTCACCATCTTCAAGGACTTCCGCTCGCTGCGAGAGGCCGCCTTCACCTCGAAGGAGCAGTACGTGGAGCCGGCCATCAAGAACCTCACCGACGCCGGACGGCTCCCCGCCACGGAGACGACACCGCTCCTGGCCCGGCGCGGGGGGTCCTTCGCCGGCCGCGTCCCGGATGCAGGCGCCGTTTTCCTGGCGGATCAGTTCGCCGGTGGATGGCGCCTGCGGGCCGAGGGCTCGACCTCGTCGCCCGATCGTGTCTTCGGATGGTCGATGCGCTTCCCGGCGGAGAAGACCGGTTCGGTCCAGCTCGTCCCGCCTCCCCAGACGGTCCGCAGGCTCGAGATCGCGCTGATGGCGCTGCTGTGGTTCGGGGCGCTGTGGGTCACGAGGAGGCCGGCGCGCGCATGAGTCTTCGCGGCCTGCTCGCTCTCCTCGCCGTCGCCCTGGTGGTCGTCGGAGGGTTCTTCCTGGACTCCGTGACGCCACGGGCCGCGCACGGAGCTCCTCCCGCGACCTCATCGTCGGGCGCGTGGTACTGCCCCCACGGCGGGGGCAAGGGATGGCACGTCGAGATCGCGGTGACCAACCCGGGCGACCGGCCGGTCGAGGTCAGGGTGACCACGTTCGGAAGAGGCGCGCCGCTCGCACCCAGCCGCATCACGGTGCCGCCGCTCACCGAGGTCCGCGTCCCGGTGAAGGCCGAGACC
This sequence comes from Actinomycetota bacterium, assembly GCA_046263085.1. Taxonomy (GTDB): domain Bacteria; phylum Actinomycetota; class UBA4738; order UBA4738; family JACQTL01; genus JBHELK01. The sequence goes on along the minus strand of JBHELK010000080.1, from coordinate 24,546 downwards.
CGCGGCGCAGCGACCGAGCTCGAGTACTTCGACGGATGGGTGGGGGCCTCGTGGCTCGCCCAGGCGCACGGGAACGAGTCGGGACTCGCCGCCGAGCCCTGCACGAGATCCCTGGGGAAGGTCTGGCTCCTGCCCGACGGAACCACCGTGCGCGGTGAGGATGCGTGGGTGGTGGTGATGAATCCCGCCGCCGCGCCGGCCATCTTCACGATCCGGCTCGTCACGGAGCGGGAGGCCGTCGTGACGAAGCAGTGGACCGACGTCCTGCTGCGTCCCGGGAGAAGCACCTCGTTCCATCTGAATCAGTTCCGGCTGGGGAAGCGCACGGTGGCCGCCGAGATCGAGACGTCCATCGGACGGGTCGCCGCGGCGAGCCTCGGAGCGAGCAGCGATGGAGGGATCCGCTCCGTCATCGGCATCCCGGCCCCGCAGCACGCCGTCGTTCTTCCCGGTGGGCCGGAGACGAGCCGGAGCGATCTCGTCGTCGCCGACGCCGGTCCCGGACGCGCGACGTACGACGGCTCGCTCCTGCGGGAGGATGGCAGGCAAACGCTCGGCCAGTTCCGGGCCGAGTCCCTGCAGGCCGATCAGGCCCGGACCTACGACATCCCGACCCAACCGGTCTCCTCCATCGAAGTCGATGCCACGACGGACGCCGGGCTGGCAGTGGCGAGGCGGACCTTCGGCCCCGGTGCCGACCAGGGGTCGACCGCGGGCGCGGCCCCGTCCGCTGCGTGGGTCGTGGCCTCCGCGGCCGTGTCTCCGAAGGACGGGTGGCGATTGATGCTCGCCAACCCCGGGTCGGAGACGGCCTCGGTCACGCTCTGGCTCGTCTCGGCGGCGGGGCTGTCCGAGAAGCTCAGCCCGAGACTGGTCAACGTGGGGGCGGGGGAGAGCCGGCTCGTGGCCGAGGACTTCACGGCGGGGGCCCGCCTCGGCTCGGTCGTCGCGGTCGCGACGAGCGGAACCTTCGTTCCCCTCGCGGCGTCCTCTACGGGGGACGGTGCCGGCTACGCCACGGCCGTCGGCGTGCCGATCCCCGGCCGGTGGATCCCGGCGCTCCACAAGACGTAGGTGCTTGGAATGGTTCCGATCCGCGCGAGGCCGGATATCATGATGACCTCCGTAGCAGGCGGGTTCGTGGGGAAGGTGCAGAACTGAGCAAGCCGAGGCACGCCATGCGCCGGTTCGTCCGGCTTCCAAGGCCACCGAAGTGGCTGCTGATCACGGGGCTCGCCCTGAGCCTGGTGCTCGGCGGCACGGCCGCGGTCGCGTACGGCTACGACCAGGCCACCACCGACCACATCCTGCCCGGCGTGCGGATCGCCGGGATCGACGTCTCCGGCATGACCAGGCAGCAGGCGCTGAGGGCCCTCGACGCCCGCGCGGCCTTCGCCATGCACCGCAAGCTGACCATCCGGGCGGGCGGCGAGCAGTGGACCCGGACCCTCGGGCAGCTCGGCATGCGCGTCAACCCGGCTCGCGCCGTCGATGAGGCGTTCGACGCGTCCGGATCCCTCTCGTGGGTGTCCAGGGTGTATCACCGCCTCACCCACCACTCGCTCGACAAGCTCATCCCGCTTCCGTTCACCTACAACACGGGCGTGGTCAAGGCCTTCATCGACGGCCAGGTGGCCTCGGCGGTGGCGGTGGAGCCGCAGAACGCTGCCATCAAGCTTGTCGAGGACCGGTTGGTCATGCAGCACTCGAGGACCGGCGAGACCCTGAAGCCGCTCGTCGCCGAGCGGCTGATCATCTCGGCCATGCGGTCCCGCAAGCCCACCGTGTACCTGCCGCTGCTGCACGTCGAGCCCAAGGTGAGCGACGACTCCATGGGCGAGACGCTCACGGTGGATCTCAGCTCGAACACCCTGCGCCTGTTCGACGGCTTCGACCTGGAGCGCACCTACCCCGTGGCCACGGCCCGCTACGGCTTCACCACGCCGATCGGGGAGTGGAACGTGATCAACAAGGTGGAGGACCCCACCTGGGTGAACCCGTGCCCCGGCGGCGGGTGCTGGGCGGCCGGTGAGCCGGCCACCATCGGGCCCGGGCCCGGCAACCCCCTGGGGACGCGGGCCCTGTACCTGGACGCCCCCGGGATCCGCATCCACGGGACCCCGAGCGACTCCTCGATCGGGACCTACGCCTCGCACGGCTGCATCCGCATGCACATCTATGACTCCGAGGCGCTCTACCCGCTGGTGCCGATCGGGGCGAAGGTGATCATCTACGGCTCGCCGCCGTGGGGGAACATCACCTTCTCCGGCACCACCGGCGCGTAGGCCCGGAGCGACTCGAACCAACTTTTCTCCGATTTCCAGGGTTTTGGCTTGCGCTCGACGCCGGGCGGGTGTACGATGTCCCTTGTACTCCCGAGAGGTGAATGGGGCGACCCGGAAGCCACTTGGGAGTACTTCTTTTCGCGTCGGGAGGTCTTTTCAGGCCCCCGACGTGCTGTTTTTCGGGCCGGGCGATCGCCCCCGGGCCCGAGCCCTGCCTCTTGATTCTTAGGTAGCGCAACTCGTTGGGTAAGACCAATCGCCCCTCCTTGAGGATCACACGGCTGTGATTTAGGATCCCGGTCCGTGCGAGGATGCTTGCGGACGGGATGCGCGGACCCGGCGGAGGCCACCGTCGGCCTGCTGTACCGCGACCGCGAGGTCATGATCGTGGACCTCGTGGCCGAGCGCGATCCGAACCTTCTCGAGCTGTGCGGGCCCCACACCGATCGTCTGTCTCCCCCGGTGGGGTGGCGGGTCACCGACAACCGATCCGGGGCGGCCTCGAGCGCCTGAGCGGACCCCGCCGCTCCACATCCTTTCGCGCCGGTTTGCTTGATTTCGGTTCTTAGGTAATCTGCTCCCTAAGATGCCCGTCGACCGGGACCTGATGCGACAGATTCGCGAGCTCGACGAGTTCGATCTCCGCCGGCTCCTCATCTTCGTCCGGGGCCTGATCGCGGCGCGGGAGGGGGTCTCGCCGGGGAGGGAGCCCGGAGCGGCCGGCAAGGTGACCTATCGGCAGGAACGGGTGAAGTGCGGGCGGGAGAACTGCACCCGGTGTCCCCACGGCCCCTACTGGTACGCCTACTGGCGCGAGGAGGGCCGGCTCCGGTCCCGGTACATCGGCAAGGAGCTCCCCGCCGACCCTGGACCAAGGGCCTAGACGCGCATCCCCCGGACCCGTCCCCCGGCCATTCCCCGGCCAGGGGACAGCCGTGGGACGGCGGGCCGAGCGGCATAGCCCTGCGGTGTCAGCGCAAAGATGAGCACGGCGGGCTATGGGCTCGAGGGGCGCAGATGCCGACCATAGGGACACATGAACAACCTGAGTTGTCCATCGTGCCGGGCGGGAGAGCTGATCACCATCTCGATGGCCGCCGGGGAGAAGGACCTCTCCTTCACCACGTGCCACATGTGTGAGGCGAAGTGGTGGTACCAGGACGGAGAGCTCGTTCCCCTGGCCTCGGTCATCGGCGTCGTCAGCAAGTAGTCCCCCGCAGTTCCCGGTCCTCGTGCCGTCCGTCGGGTCATCGCGCCCATGTAGGATGCGATGGCAGCGTGGCCGACCGCATCCAGGACCTCTCGCGCATCTTCAAGGCGTACGACATCCGCGGGGTCTATCCAGATGACCTCGACGAGGATGTCGCGCGCCGGATCGGTTCCGCCTTCGCGCACTGGGCGAAGAGCCCCCGGGTGCTGCTCGGCTGGGACTGTCGCCTGTCGTCCCCCGCGCTCGCCGACGCATTCACCGAGGGAGCCACATCCCGCGGCGTCGACGTCGTCCGGCTGGGCCTCGTCGCCACCGACATGCTGTACTTCGCGGCCGGCAAGCTGGAGACGCCGGGCGCCGTCATCACAGCCAGCCACAACCCGCCGCAGTACAACGGGCTGAAGCTCTGTCTGTCCGGCGCGGCCCCGGTCGGCGAGGAGACCGGGCTGCAGGAGGTCCGCGAGCTGGCGGAGCGCGACGACTACCCGGACGCCGGCCGCCGGGGCGAGGTGCGGGAGGAGGACGTGCTCGAGCGCTATGTCGAGCATGCGCTGTCGTTCATCGAGCCCGACGCCACCGCACCGCTCACCGTCGTCACCGACACGGCGAACGGGATGGGGGGCCTGGTCGTCCCGGCAGTGTTCGAGCGGCTTCCGGTGAAGCTCATCGCGCTCTACCCGGAGCTCGACGGCACGTTCCCCAACCATCCCGCCGATCCCATCGACCCCGAGAACCAGGAGGACCTCAAGCGGGCGGTCCTCGAGCACGGCGCCGATCTCGGCATGGCGTTCGACGGCGACGCCGACCGGGTGTTCTTCGTCGACGAGCACGCCGAGGGCGTGAGCGGGTCGCTGATCACGGCGCTCGTGGCGAAGTCCATGCTCGAGAAGCATCCGGGCGCGAGCATCGTGCACAACCTCATCTGTTCGTGGGTGGTCCCGGAGGTCATCGAGGAGAACGGCGGGAAGGCGGTGCGAACGCGCGTCGGCCATTCCTTCATCAAGCAGGTCATGGCGGAGACGGGCGCCGTGTTCGGTGGCGAGCATTCCGGGCACTACTACTTCCGTGAGCACTACCGGGCGGACTCCGGGTTGATCGCCGGGCTCCACGTGCTCGAGGAGATGTCCAGGGCCGCGAAGCCGCTGTCCGAGCTGCTGCAGCCCTTCCGCCGGTACGCGGCCTCCGGCGAGATCAACTCGACCGTCGAGGATCAGGCGGGCAAGATCGAGGAGATCGCGCAGCGCTTCGCCGACGGGAAGCATGATCGGCTCGACGGCCTCACCGTCCAGTACGAGGATTGGTGGTTCAACGTGCGCGCCTCCAACACCGAGCCGCTCCTGCGGCTGAACGTCGAGGCGCGAACCGAGGAGCTGCTCGATGAGAAGACCGCCGAGGTCCTCAACGTGACCAGGGGGGTTCGGGGGGGTAGCTCGCCCCGAGGGAATCCGAGCGAAGGACGGTGAGCGAGCGGACCCCCCGATCGGAGAAAGGAGTCTGCGTGAGTCTCGACAAGGAGCTGCTGGAGATCCTGGCCTGTCCGAACTGCCGTGGAGACGTGGAGTACCGGGAGCAGGAGGAGATCATCGTGTGTCTCGGGGAGTGCGGGTATCGATACCCGGTACGCGACGGGATCCCCGTCATGCTCATCGACGAGGCGGAGAAGCCCGCCTCGGGTACCTCCAGAGGATAGGTCCGTCACCGGCAGCCGAGGACTCCGATGAAGGCGCGCGGCGGTCTCGACCTCGACGACACCGATGCCGTCTCGAAGGGCGATCCGGCGGGGATGCTCGACGCGGTCCTGTCGTTGCCTCGCCGGCTGCGAGCGGGGTTCGAGGCCGGACGGTCCCTGAGCCCCCTGCCCGATGCGTCGTCGCTCTCGGCGATCGTCCTCTGCGGGATGGGCGGATCCGGGGTCGCCGGGGACGTGGTGCGTGCGCTCTACCGGGACCGTCTCACGATCCCGCTGGAGGTCGTGAAGGACGCCGTGCTGCCGGAGTTCTGTGGTCGCGACACGCTCGTGGTGTGCTCGTCGTTCTCGGGCAACACCGCCGAGACGCTCGCGTGCTTCGACGCGGCCTCCGACCGGGGGTGCCGGCTCCTCGCGCTCTCGACGGGGGGCGAGCTCGCCGTCCGCGCTGCCGAGCGCGGGGTTCCCACGGCGACGATCCCGGATGACGCGCCCGCTCCCCGCGCCGCCCTGGGCGAGCTGCTGGGGGCCTCGCTAGGGGCCCTCGAGTCGATGGGACTGCTCCCGCCGGTGGTCGAGGACATCGACGAGTCGGCGGGAGGACTCGAGGACCTCGCCGAGGAGCTCGGGCCCGGAGTCGAGCTCCCCGACAACCCGGCCAAGGTCCTCGCCACGTGGATCGGAGAGCGCGTGGCGGTCGTCTGGGGCGCGGAGGGCATCGCGTCCGTCGCGGCCACCAGGTGGAAGACCGAGCTCAACGAGAACGCGAAGACGCCGGCGTTCTCGTCCTCGCTCCCGGAGCTCGACCACAACGAGGTCGTGGGATGGACGAAGGCCAAGGGCCAGGGGTTCGTCGTGATCGCGCTGCGCCACCACGACGAGAGCGGGGAGGTCGCCGTCCGGTTCCCGGTTTCCCTGCAGATCGCGGCCGAGGCCGGCTGCGAGACGCAGGAGGTCTGGGCCGCCGGACAGTCGCCGCTGGCGAAGGCGCTGTCGCTGTCGATGATGGGAAGCGCCGCCAGCGTCTACCTCGGACTCCTTCGCGGCGTGGACCCGACACCCATCGAGGCGATCGACCGGCTGAAGCGTGTGCTCGCCGAGATGAACGAGTGAGCTCCATGCGGTGAGCGGACCCGAGCCCTTCGTCGTGCCGGGACCCGGCGATCGCCTCGACGAGGAGGCCGTCGCCCTCATCAGAGAGCGGACCGACGTCGCCCCAACCTTCGCCGTCATCCTCGGATCCGGCCTGTCGGGAGCGGCTTCCTGCATGGACATCGACGTCGAGCTCTCCTTCGAGGGCATCCCGGGGTTCCCGCCGCCGACGTCCCCCGGGCATCCGGGACGGTTCCTGGCGGGTTCGATCGATGGGATCCCGGCGGCGATGTTCGCGGGGCGGATCCACTACTACGAGGGTCACCCGCTGGCACTCTGCTCACTCCCCGTGCGACTCAGCGCCTCGCTGCTGGCGCACACCCTGGTCGTCACGGCGTCGGTCGGCGGACTGGATCCCGCCCTCGAGACGGGGACCATCGTCGTGGCGTCGGATCACCTCAACCTCCTCGGCGACAACCCGGTTCGAGGGTGGCACCGGCCGGACGGCACGCCGGCGTTCGTGGACCTCGGCGAGGTGTACGACCGTGACCTGGCCGACCGGGCCGAGAAGGCGGCACGCGACCTCGGCCTGGAGGTGTCGCGTGGCGTCTATGCAGCAGTGCCCGGCCCCAGCTACGAGACGCCGGCGGAGATCGAGCTGCTCCGGCGGGCCGGCGGCTCGGTGGTGGGGATGTCGGTGGTCCCCGAGACCGTGCCGGCCAGGGCCCTCGGCATGCGCGTGCTCGGCCTGTTCGTGGTCACCAACGCCCTGGGAGGGCCGGAGCTCTCGCACACCGACGTGGTGCGGATCGGAGAGGAGCGGGCCGGCGACTTGGGTAGGCTCCTCACGCGACTGGCCGCCGAGCTGGGCAGCGCACCCGAGCGAACAGAGGGGGCAGGCTGATGGAATGTGACGTGAAGGATCTGGCGCTGGCCGAGCGGGGACGTTCCCGCATCGCCTGGGCCGACAACGAGATGCAGGTCCTGGCGCTGATCCGGGAGCGCTTCGAGAAGGAACGTCCCCTCGAAGGCCTGCGCATCGCGGCCTGTCTCCACGTCACCACCGAGACCGCGAACCTGATCCTCACGCTGAAGCAGGGCGGGGCGGAGATCGCGCTCTGCGCGTCGAACCCGCTGTCGACGCAGGACGACGTGGCGTCGGCGCTCTGCGAGCAGGACGGCATCTCGGCGTTCGCCATCAAGGGCGAGGACAACGAGACGTACTACCAGCACATCAACGAGGTGCTGGACCGGCATCCGCACATCACGCTCGACGACGGCGCCGACCTCGTGGGCACCCTGCACAAGGAACGGACCGGGCAGCTGAGCGAGATCGTCGGGGGATCGGAGGAGACCACTACCGGGGTCATCCGCCTCCGTTCGATGGCGGAGGCAGGCGTCCTGGCCTACCCCATCGTCGCGGTGAACGACGCGAACACGAAGCACCTGTTCGACAACCGGTTCGGCACGGGACAGTCCACGATCGACGCGATCATCCGATCGACGAACTTCCTGATCGCCGGGCGCACCGTCGTGGTCTGCGGGTACGGCATGTGCGGGCGGGGAGTGGCGTCGCGGGCTCGGGGCCTCGGGGCCCGGGTCATCGTCACCGAGGTCGCGCCGCTTCCGGCCCTCGAGGCGGCGATGGAGGGCTACGACGTGCTGCCCATCCGCGACGCTGCGAGAGAGGGCGACATCTTCGTCACCGTCACCGGCGACACGTCGGTCATCAGGCGCGAGCACATGGAGACGATGAAGGACGGCGCGGTGGTCGCGAACTCGGGTCACTTCGACGTCGAGATCGACAAGGAGGGGCTCCGCGAGATCGGCGGCGAGCCACGGCGCGTGCGCGACTTCGTCGACGAGTACCGGCTCTCCGACGGCAGGCGCATCTACCTGCTCGCCGAGGGCCGGCTGGTCAACCTGTCCGCCGCGGAAGGGCACCCGGCCTCGGTGATGGACATGTCCTTCGCCAACCAGGCGCTCGTCGTGGAGTGGCTCGCGAAGCAGGAGCGCGGCTCGCTCTCCGCCGGCGTGTATCCCGTGCCCGAGGACATCGATGCCGAGGTGGCCAGGCTGAAGCTCCGCGCCATGGGCGTGGAGATCGACGAGCTCACTGCGGAGCAGGAGCGCTACCTGCGATCGTGGGAGCTCGGTACCTAGCGACGATGAGCGACGTCTCCCTCCGGGCTCGGTTCGAGCGGTTCCCGGCAACCGTGAAGGGGGCCTTCGTCGTCCGGGGCGAGGACTCGTATCCGCATCAAGTCGTGTTCCTGCGGGCGCGGGTGGTGCGGGTACCGGGGCCGGCCGGGCCCGAGGTGCCGGTCTCGGGCGTCACGCTGGACGTGCCGCCCCATCGCGACGTCTTCGTCCCCTTCGAGTTCCCCGTGGCGGAGCTTGAGCCCGGCTGGTACGGGCTGGAGGCCGATGTCGAGATCGACGGGGCCCCCCGGATGATGCCCGGTGGCAAGCGGTTCTGCGTCCCGTGGCCGCGGGGCACCGTCCGTTCCGCGAGTCTCCGCGTGGACCGGACCGTCGAGGTGAGCGGCGCGAAGGTCTCGATCGAACGATGCCAGTCGGGCGCCGACGGCCTCTCGTTGCGCTTCGTGGTGCGGCCGCCCCAGGAGGTGACGATCCGGCTCTTCGCCGATGGATCGACGATCGACCTCGTCGAGCAGGAGGTCGAGCCGTCCTCCGGCAAGGGCATCGCGCGCGGCTACCCGTTGCTGAAATCGCACCGGGCGCTGCGCATCGACGTCGGCGGGTCCGGCAAGAGCGAGCGGCCCGCGCAGATCGAGCTCTCGCTGGACCCCTGAACGGGGATTCCATGTCACTGCCCCCCGCTACGGTGCGCGCATGGCGCGAGGTCTCCTCGACGTGGTCTTCCCGATGCGATGCGCCGGGTGCGGCGAGGGGCCGTGGCCGTTCTGCGCCGCGTGCCGCGACGAGATCGTCCCGCTCCTCGAGCCGGCCTGCACCCGGTGCGGTGTGCCGGCCGAGGAGACCCTCCGGTCGTGCCGGCACTGCCCGCCACCGGAGCTCCGTTCGGCCCGAGCGCCCTTCCTGTACGGAGGCGCGGTCCGGCGGGCGCTCCTCCGGCTGAAGTTCAACGGCTGGCGAGCCGTCTCCGCATCCCTCGGACGGGCCATGGCCGCGGTGAACGCCTTCGAGGCCGACGCGGTGACCTGGGTGCCGCTCTCCCCGGCCCGCCGGGCCGATCGCGGCTACGACCAGGCAGGCGCGCTGGCCGCGGTCGCTGCGCGGGCTCTGGGCATCCGAGCCGCCGCCATGCTCATCCGCACGGTGGATACGCCGCCCCAGACTGGGCGCTCCGGCGTAGAGCGGCGAAGGGCGATGCGCGGGGCGTTCCACGCCACCGGCCGGGATCCGCCGGCCCAGGTCCTCCTCGTCGACGACGTCCTCACGACCGGCGCCACGGCAGCCGAATGCGCCCGCGTGTTGCTCTCGGCCGGCGCCCGGCAGGTGGGCGTGCTCACCGCCGCCCGCGCGGTCGCCGGACCGCTTCCTGCCCGGTGCTATCATCGCCCGGGCTCCCGTCTGAGTCTGTGGTTGCCCGGGACTCGCTCCCGGTAGTCGATGCCAGTCGCAGGCGAAGCGACCCACGTAAGGGGACCGTTGGTTCCTGAGCATGGTGCGACTTAGATGTAAGTCCTGCCCCGGCCGGGCGACCGGATCGGGAGAAGGAGCTAAGCCGCCTCGGAGCGGTGAACCCCTCGGCAGGCGAGTGTGGGGTCAAAGACCAGGTCAGTCAGGCGGGAGTCCCGACCTCGTGAGGAGGGGGAGCGGATGGACCTCACCCTGAAGGGGCGTGGCGTTCGCATCACGGAGCAATTCCGATCGAAGGTCGACCACAAGCTTTCCAAGCTCGAACGGCTGCATCCGCGCCTGGAGCGGCTCGAGATCGAGATCAGCTCCGAGAACACGCCCAAGCTCAACGGGACGAAGCGCCTGGACGCCACGCTGGTCCTCCCGCGGCATACCGTGCGGGCCACGGCCTCCGCTCCCGACATCGACGCGGGGCTCGATCTGCTCGTGGAGCGTCTGGAGCGGCAGGTTCGTGACTATCGGGAGAAGCGGAAAAAGCGGTTTCCTCTGGGGGTCAATCGTCTAAAATCCCCGCGTATCGGCCCTGGGGGGCGCGGCAAGGAAGAATAAGAAGCCAACCACGAGCCCCCGGGCCGGGGACGGGGGGGACGACCGGGATGGAGGGCAAGAGGCCGCACGACGACCAGCGCCTGCGCGTTCTGATCGTCGACGACCACGCCCTGTTCCGGCGGGGCCTCCAGATGGTCCTGGCAGCCGAGCCCGACATCGAGGTGATCGGTGAGGCCTCCGACGGAGCCGAGGCGGTGGAGAAGGCCCGGTCCCTGAAACCCGACGTCGTCCTGATGGACGTGCGCATGCCCCGCCGCTCCGGCATCGAGGCGGCGGGCGACATCCGCGACCAGCTGCCGGATTCGAAGATCCTCATGCTGACGATGTCCGACGAGGAGGCCGACCTCTACGAGGCCATCAAGGCCGGCGCCTCCGGATACCTGTTGAAGGAGATCTCGATCGAGGAGGTGCCGGACGCCATCCGATCCGTGTGGTCGGGGCAATCCCGCATCTCACCGAGCATGGCGTCGAAGCTCCTCACGGAGTTCGCGGCGATGAGCCAGCGGGCAGGCGACCCCAAGGCGGGCGGCGCGCAGCTCACCGCGCGGGAGATGCAGGTACTGCGGCTCGTGGCGCAGGGCCTCAACAACAAGGACATCGCCGAGCAGCTGTTCATCTCGGAGAACACCGTCAAGAACCACATCCGCAACATCCTCGACAAGCTCCATCTCCACAGCCGGATGGAGGCCGTCGTGTACGCCGTCAAGGAGAAGCTGCTCGACATCCAGTGATCGCGGGCTTGGCCGGCGATCACGGTCGCCCCGGGGCTTGTGCCGGGGGACCGGTAGAATCGAGACTCCGAACCCACCCGTGAGGTCGTGCCGTGGTTGATCTGAACAAGTTCTTCTCCATGGGAGAGGGCCGCAAGGTCAAGAAGGTCCAGTCAGCCGTGGAGCTCGTGAACACGTACGAGCCCGAGTTCGAGGACCTCTCGGACGACGATCTCAAGGGGAAGACCGAGGAGTTCCGCCGCCGCGTGGCCGACGGCGAGACCCTGGACGACCTGCTCCCGGAGGCGTTCGCGGCGGTCCGGGAGGCCGCACGACGGTCGATCGGACAGCGCCACTTCGACGTGCAGGTCCTCGGGGCGGCCGTGCTCCACCAGGGCAACATCGCCGAGATGAAGACGGGTGAGGGCAAGACCCTCACCTCGACCATGCCGGCGTACCTCAACTCGCTCGGGGGCAACGGCGTCCACGTCGTCACGGTCAACGACTACCTGGCGAAGCGCGACTCCGAGTGGATGGGGAGCGTGTTCCGGGCGCTCGGTGTCACCGTCGGGCTGATCCAGGCCAACATGGAGCCGCAGGAGCGGCGCCCTCAGTACGCCGCCGACATCACCTACGGCACGAACAACGAGTTCGGGTTCGACTACCTCCGCGACAACATGGCCATGCAGCTCGAGGACATGGTCCAGCGGGGCCACAACTACGCCATCGTCGACGAGGTGGACTCCATCCTCATCGACGAGGCGAGGACCCCGCTCATCATCAGCGGCATGGTGGCCGACTCCGCGAAGTGGTACGTCACGTTCGCTCGCATCGTCCCGAGCCTGCGGAAGGACACCGACTACGAGGTCGAGGAGTCCAAGCGCACCGTCGCCGTCACCGAGGAGGGCGTGCGCAAGGTGGAGGAGCGCCTCGGCATCGAGAACCTCTACGAACACGTGAACACGCCGCTCGTGCATCACATGCAGAACGCGCTTCGCGCCAAGGAGCTCTACAAGCGCGACGTGGACTACATCGTCACCGACGGCGAGGTGAAGATCGTCGACGAGTTCACCGGGCGCGTGCTCGAGGGGCGGCGCTACTCGGAGGGCCTCCATCAGGCCATCGAGGCCAAGGAGAACGTCCGGATCAAGGAGGAGAACCAGACCCTCGCCACCATCACGATCCAGAACTACTTCCGCATGTACGACAAGCTCGCCGGCATGACGGGAACCGCCAAGACCCAGCTGGCGGAGTTCCAGGACACCTACAAGCTCGACGTGGTGGAGATCCCCACGAACCAGCCCATGGTCCGGGGCGACGAGCAGGACCAGATCTACAAGAACGAGGACGCGAAGTGGAACTCCGTCACCGACGATCTCGCGGAGCGGTACGAGCACGGCCAGCCGGTCCTGGTCGGCACCGTCTCCATCGAGAAGTCGGAGCGGCTGTCGGGCTATCTCCGCCGCCGCGGCGTCCCGCACCACATCCTGAACGCCAAACAGCACGAGAAGGACGCCATGATCGTGGCCCAGGACGGGCGCAAGGGCGCCGTCACCGTGGCCACCAACATGGCCGGCCGCGGGGTCGACATCCTCCTCGGGGGCAACCCCGAGTACCTGGCCCGGCAGGAGATGGCTGCACGGGGGTTCGACAACGACCGCTACCTCATGTTCGAGCTGACGCCCGAGGAACGCGAGGAGTACGAGGCGGACTACGACCCGATCTTCCACAAGTTCAAGACGCAGACCGACGCCGAGCACGAGGAGGTCGTCGGCCTCGGCGGGCTGTACGTCCTCGGCACCGAGCGGCACGAGTCGCGACGCATCGACAACCAGCTGCGGGGCCGGTCCGGCCGCCAGGGCGATCCCGGCGAGTCGAAGTTCTACCTGAGCCTCGAGGACGACCTGATGCGGCTGTTCGCCTCCGACCGCATCGCCGGCATCATGACCCGCCTGAAGTGGCCCGACGACGAGCCCATCACGGCGAAGATCGTGTCGCGGGCCATCGAGAGCGCGCAGAAGCAGGTCGAGGGCGTCAACTTCGAGCGACGCAAGAACGTCCTGAAGTACGACGAGGTCATGAACACGCAGCGCGAGATCGTCTACGGGCAGCGACGCGAGATCCTGGAGGGCCGCGAGCTCCGTGACGACACCCTGCAGATGATCACCTCGGGCGTGCAGACGGCGGTCGCGCAGTACGTCTCGTCCGAGGTGTTCTCCGAGGAGTGGGACCTCGAGGCCCTGCTCACCTCGCTGCAGTCCATCTACCCAACCGAGCTGACGAAGCAGAGCCTGGAGGGCATCGAGGACGCCGCCGAGGTCGAGGAAAAGGTCCTGGCCGAGGCCCTCGCGATGTACGAGCAGAAGGAGCAGGAGCTCGGGGCCGAGACCATGCGGGAGCTCGAGCGCATGGTGCTGTTGTCGATCGTCGACAACAAGTGGCGCGAACACCTCTACGAGATGGACTACCTGGAGGAGGGGATCCATCTCCGGGCCTACGGGCAACGCGATCCGCTGACGGAATACCGGCGTGAGGCGCATTCGATGTTCGAGGAGATGAACGCCGGCATCCGCGACGAGTTCGTCCGCTACATCTACCGCGTGGAACTGGTCCGCCAGGACGAGCCCGCACGGCCCCGGCCCCAGCGCGTGGTGGCCCAGCACGAGGACTCCCAGGGCGCCTCGACCACGCAGGCTTCGAGCGACAAGGTGGGCCGGAATGCCCCGTGCCCCTGCGGTTCGGGTCGCAAGTACAAGAAGTGCCACGGCGCCACCGCCTGAGGGTCCGTGCGCAAGAGCGTCGTCGTCCTCGCGATCCTGCTCGCCGCGACGACCACGGTGACGCTCGGTGTCTCGCCCGATCGCTCCGTCGCCGCCACGGTCGGCCACAACGGCACGCTCGTCTTCACCAGGATCCTGCGTAGCGGGGCAACCGACCTCTGGGAGATCGAGCCGTCGGGGAAGGGGCTGCGCAACATCACGGGGCGCAATTCGCTCAGCGAGTCGCAGCCGACGTGGTCCCCCGAGGGTGGGCCCAAGACGCGTTCGTGTCCTCGAGACGGGCCGGCGGGCGCCGTCGTGCCGGAGACATCTGGTGGATGTCGCCCCGGGGGAAGAAGCAGCGCCGGCTCACACACACGCCGGGGCTCGACGAGCAGCGTCCGGCGTGGGCTCCGGGCGGCGGCCGGCTGGCGTTCTCGCGGGCGCGGTGGGGAGCGAACGGCGACGGCCCCGCCGACATCTGGACCATGACGCACCACGCCACGAGGGCGAAGAACCGGACCAGGTCCCGCTCGGTGGACGACATCGAGCCCGCCTGGTCGCCCGACGGGCAGACGATCGTGTTCTCCAGCAACCGGGGAGGCCACTACGGCATCTACGCGATGACCGATCTCGGCAAGGACGTCCACAAGCTCGCGAAGCGAGCCCGAACCCCGAACTGGTCGCCCGACGGCCGCCACGTCGTGTTCGAGCGCCGGGGCAACATCTGGGTCATGAACGGCAACGGCAAGCATCAGCAACGGCTGACGGGCGGGGACGACGTCGACGCGAACCCGAACTACACGCCCGACGACACCCGCATCGTGTTCGAGCGCAACCTCGACCTGTACTCCATGGACACGGGCGGCTCCGATCCGCGTCTTCTCGAGTCGGGTGCCGGGCAGGCGGGGGACCCGGACTTCAGGCCGAGGTGCACGATCAACGGGACGCCGGGCCACGACGTCCTCGTGGGGACCCGGGGTCGCGATCTCATCTGCTACTCGGGCGGCGGCGACGAGATGTACGGCAAGGGTGGCAACGACTTCATCTTCGGTGGGACCGGACACGACGTCATCCATGGGGGACGCGGCAACGACTTCATCAACTCCGGCGGCATCCGCGCGCCCGTGGGCGACGTCGTGTTCGGCGGCCCCGGCAACGACCTGATCCCGGCGAGCCTGCGGGCCGACCGGGTCTACGGAGGCCCGGGAGCCGACCACCTCGACGGGGAGGCCGGGGACGACTACATCGATTCCCGGGACGGGGTGCGGGGCAACGACTTCATCGACGGGGGCCTCGGATCTCACGACGTCTGCGTCGGGGACCGGCGGGATCACTTCTACCGGTGCGAGGTGCGGCGCAAGGTTCGGTGAGCCTCCGGAACCGGCCGAGCCCGAGTTACCATGCGCCCTCGCGCCCCCAAGGGAAGGCCACGAGATGCTCAAGATGGCCGTTGGCCACAGTGACGACGTCGATCCGGACGACGCGGTCGCTGCCGCCATCGACGAGTGCCGAGCCGCCCTCGGCGATCTGACGCCGCAAGCCGGGATCCTCTTCTCTGCCTTCGAGAGCTTCCATCCCGACGTGGTTGCCGCCGTTCGGAAGGCCTTCCCCGGCGTGGGGCTGGCGGGCACGACCTCGGCCGCGGAGATCTCCTCGAGCGGCTACCGCGAGGACTCGATCATGTTGGCGCTGTTCGCATCCGACTCCGTGGATTTCACGGTCGGCCTCGGCTCCGGGCTGGGCCGGGACGTAGAAAAGGGCTGCAGGGCCGCGGTCGAGCAGGCGACGTCCGCCACCGATCGAGAGCCCAGGATCTGCGTCGTGCTCGCCGATTCCATCGCCGCGGACCCCAGGGCCGTGCTCGAGGCGATGCGGGCGGCTCTCCCGCCCGGCGTGGTGCTCGTGGGTGGAGCTTCCGCCCGGAGTGACTTCTCGCAGCTCACGCCGACGTACCAGTTCTGCAACGAGGCCGTCGCATCGGACGGGATCGCCGTGCTTCTGCTCTCGGGCCCCGTCACCTTCTCCACTGCAGTCGGGACCGGTTGGAAGACCATCGGCCCCAGGGGAAGGGTCACGGGGGCGTCGCCGCACGCGATCGAGGAGATCGACGGGAGGCCCGCTGCGGACTTCGTGCGCAACTACATCGATGTGATCGGGCCCGCAGCCTTCGGCAATCCGCTCGCCGTGTTCGAGGAGGGCAGCGAGGAGTTCTATCTGCGGGCGATCCCGCAGTCGGATCTCGAGTCCGGATCGCTGACGGTGCCGGGCTCGGTGCCGGAGGGGGCCGAGGTCCAGCTGACGACGGCGGCGACCGACGAGATCATCTCGGGCACGGAAGCCGCCCTGCGGGAGGCGGCCGAAGGGTTCCCCGCGGGATCGACGCCGGAAGCAGCGCTCATCTTCTCCTGCGCCATCCGCAAGTTCCTTCTGGGCTCGAAGACGCCCGTGGAGTCCGAGCTGGCTCGCTCCGTCCTGGGCTCGGAGATCCCCATCGCGGGCCTCTACTGCTTCGGGGAGTTCGGTCCCATCGAGGGCACCGGCGGCAGTCGCTTCCTCAACGAGACGTTCGTCACCCTCCTGCTCGGCTCGTGACGGACGGGTCCGGTCGAGCGGAGCGTCCTCCGGAGGACGATCCCCGCAAGGAGAACCTGCGGCTCGCGCGCCGGGTCCGGAGGCTTGAAGCGACGATGCAACACCTCGAGCAGATCCGCGACACGAACTCGCGGGTACTGCAGAGACTCATGGCCGAGCTGGATGAGGAGCGGCAGCGGTCCCACGCGCTGCTGTTGAACGTGCTCCCGCAACCGATCATCGACCGGTTGAACGCGGGCGAGGAGGCCATCGCCGATCGGTACGAGGACGTGGCGGTGCTCTTCAGCGACTTCGTGGGGTTCACGGAGATTTCCGCTCGGTTGCCGGTGGCGACGCTCGTCTCCACCCTGAACGGCCTGTTCTCCAGGTTCGACGCCGCGTGCGAGGAGCTGGGCGTCGAGAAGATAAAGACCATCGGTGACGCGTACATGGCTGCGGCCGGCCTGCCGGGCACGCGGGAGCCTGGTGCGGCCGCCGTCGCGGAGCTGGCCCTGGCGATGAGAGAGACCGTCGCCGAGGTGGGGGAGCCGTGGAGCATCCGGATCGGCGTCCACGTCGGGCCGGTGATCGCGGGCGTGATCGGCACCAGGAAGTTCGTGTACGACCTGTGGGGGGACACGGTCAACGTGGCGAGCCGGCTCGAGACGACGTCCCTGCCGGACCGGATCCAGGTCTCGTCGGCCCTCGCAGGCTCCCTGGGCGGCGCATATCGGCTCGAGGAGCGCGGTGACGTGGAGCTCAAGGGAAAGGGGTCCACGCGGGCGTATTTCCTCCTCGGACGCATGGGCTGAGTGGCATCCGCATCGCCGCGCCTGGGTACGGATGGAGGGTCCCGACGAGGAGGAGACGATATGGCCAACAACGTGCAGGTCTACGCCGACCCGGAGGGTGGGTGGTCGGTGAAGGGGACCGGCGAGGACGAGACCGGGACCCGCCGGTTCGACTCGAAGGAGGAAGCGGTCCGCGAGGGGGAGCGCCTGGCTCGTGAGCAGGGCGCGGAGCTCGTCGTCCACGACGAGGAGGGGATGACCGAGGAGAAGAGCTCTCCGTAGGATGTGCGCTCATGAGCGAGTACACCGAGCAACTGGAGAAGCTCTCCCAACGAGTCTCGTCGGCGAAGGAGTACCTTTGACGTCGAGACCAAGCGCGCGCGCCTAGCGGAGCTCGAGGGGGAGTCGGCGAAACCCGATCTCTGGGCCGATCAGAACCGCGCCCAACGGGTCACCACCGAGCTGTCCCGTGTCCGATCCCAGATCGAGCGATACGACGCGCTAGAGCGCCGGTTCGAGGACGCGCGAGCCATGGACGAGCTGCTCGCAGCGGAAGACGACCCCGAGCTCGCCGCCGAGCTCCGGCGGTCCCTCGAGACGCTGGAGCAGGATCTCGAGCGGGTGGAGCTCGCGGCGCTGCTGGGCGGCGAGTTCGACCAGAGCGACGCCGTCGCCAGCCTCCACGCCGGAGCCGGCGGGACCGAGTCCCAGGACTGGGCGGAGATGCTCCTTCGGATGTACCTGCGATGGGCCGAGCGCGACGGGCTCGACGTGGAGCTCGACGAGGTCCAGCCGGGGGAGGAGGCGGGGATCAAGAGCGCCACGTTCATCATCCACGGCCAGAACGCGTACGGGCTGCTCTCCACGGAACGCGGGGTGCACCGCCTCGTGCGCATCTCTCCCTACGACGCGCAGTCGCGGCGGCACACCTCGTTCGCCTCCCTCGACGTCATCCCGCTCCTCGAGGACGACGAGGAGGTCGAGATCGACCCCAAGGAGCTGCGCATCGACACGTACCGTTCCTCGAGCGCCGGCGGACAGCACGTGAACGTCACGGACTCCGCCGTCCGCATCACCCACCTGCCGACCGGCATCACCGCTGCATGCCAGAACGAGCGGTCGCAGATGCAGAACCGAGCCGTGGCGATGCGCATCCTCAAAGCGCGGCTCGCGGAGCGGCAGCGACGCGAGCGCCAGGAGAAGGTCGAAGCCCTCCGCGGCGAACAGCGGGGGATCGACTTCGGCTCGCAGATCCGCTCGTACGTGCTCCATCCGTACCGCATGGTCAAGGACCACCGGACGGGCGTGGAGATCGGCGACGTGGACCGGGTCCTGGACGGCGACCTCGACCGCCTCATCGAGGCGGCCCTCAGATTTCAGGCAAACCGGGACTGAACCGGACAACCCGCTTCACCGAAAGTCGGTTCTTCCCCGGCCGAAGGTGGGCAAAGGGTTGCCATTCCAGCCCAACGAGCGGCACCATATGCGCCGAGGCAACATCGGCCGAACGGGGGGACGGTCACCATCTTCAAGTTGGACCGGCGGAGAGCTGCGCTCGGGGTGGGCGCGTTCGTGGGCGTGAGCGCATTGTTCGCGCTCTTCCTCCTTTTCACGGCGGGAACCGCGACGGCGAAGGAATTCGCCACGCTGCGCGTGCTCACCGGCTCGGTGGATGTTCGTACCGCCGGCGCCACGACCTTCGCGCCGGCCCGTGACGGGATGACCGTCCACGAGGGCGACCTCATCAAGACGAACTCGGACGGCCGCGCGGAGCTCGACTACTTCGACGGCAGCGCCACCAGGATCGACTACGACAGCCTGTTCCGGGTGCGGAAGCTGCGCACCATCCAGAACACGGCGCGATCGAAGGTGATCGAGGCCCATCAGCTCCGCGGCCAGACCTACAACCGCATCGTGCACCTCACCGACTCGCAGAGCCGTGTCGACGTGACGACGCCCACCGCGACCGCGTCCGTGCAGGGCACGGTCTTCACCGTCATCGTGCTGCCGGACGGCACCAGCATCATCAAGGTGCTGGACGGCGTCGTCGCGGTGCAGACCGCCGACGGCATCCTCTTCGTGCACGCCGGCGAGAAGCTCTCGGTGGCCCCGGACGGCACACCGAGCGTGGTCGAGCTCTTGACCGACGCCGATCTCAACGACACCTGGGTCACGTTCAACGAGACCTGTGACGAGGAGTCGTGCGCACCGCTCATCTCGACCCCGGGTCCGACGCCCGCGCCGCTGCCGACGGAATCGCTCACGCCAACCCCGCAGGCCACCCCGACCGGCGACGGCACGCAGACCGTCGCCGACACGCCGGGACCGGGACCTGGCCCTGGTCCGTCGGATTCGCCGGGCCCGGGCCCCGAGCCGAGCCCCACCGAATCGGGGTCGCCGTCGCCGCAACCGTCGCCCACGTCGTCGCCCGCTCCGAGCCCGACGCCGTCGCACACCCCGACGCCGGCGCCCTCGCCGACGTCGTCACCGAGCCCGTCCGCGACGCAGAGCCCCACCCCGAATCCCACGCCCACGTCGAGCGAGGGCCCGACGCCGACACCCGGCCCCACACAGGGGCCGCCACCGTCCGGTCCGAACGCGCCCGTGATCACGAGTGGGCCGCACGATCCCTCCAACGACACCACAGCCTCCTTCGCCTTCGAGCAGCCCACGTCGGCGACGACCGCGGGGATCATGGCCGCGGACGTGGAGCCGACGGTGACATATGAATGCGCGCTCAACCTTGGCTCCTTCACGCATGAGGCGGAGTTCTCCTCCTGCCCCGGGGCCACGCCCGGTACGGCCGTCTATCCGCAATCGGTGCTCGAGGGGATCGCGGTGGGCGAGGGTGGGGCGCTCGAGGACCAGTTCCGGTTCGAGGTTCGTGCGTTCGCCGCCGGCACGCACGACCGATCGCCGGCCACATCCTGGGTCTGGACGATCGACCTCACGCCGCCGGCTACTCCTGTCATCGACAGCGGGCCCACGGAGAGCCCTGGAGGCAACACCACCGACACGACCGCGACGTTCACCTATCACGCCGGGGAGGACGACGTGCTCGTGGGCGACGCGGTCTCGCTGGCCTCGTCGGAGATCGGCTTCCTCTGCGCCCTCGACCCCGTCAACCCGGATCAGCCCGGATATCACGCATGCCAAACGACCTACACAGGGATCGGCGAGGGGGAGCACCTCTTCCTCCTGGTCGAGCTCGATCCGGCGGGCAACGTCTCCACGTCCCCCGCGTCGTGGTCGTGGACGGTCGACGCCGTGAGCCCGTGCGACGACGGGAACCCGCACGCGCCGGGTGACGAAGTCGTGTCCGATTGCCCGACGCCGACGCCGACCGAGACTCCGACGCCCACCGAAACTCCGACGCCCACCCCCACGCCGACCGAGACCCCGACACCCACGCCGGCGCCCACGGAGACCCCGACCCCGACGCCGAGCCCCACGCCCGCGGTGAACCATGGCCCCACCGCGCAGTCGTTGTCCGCGGGCGCAGCAGCAAGCGGGCCCACGGACATCACGATCGTGCCGACGTATGCCTCCGATCCCGACGGCGACGCGCTGGTCTTCTCGGTGCTCACCGACCCCGCCCATGGGTCGGTCGCGGACAATGGCGATGGAAGCGTCGCGTACACGCCCGACAGCGGCTACACGGGGACGGACACCTTCCAGTACCAGGTCCGGGATCCGGACGGTCTCGAGAGCACGACGGAGACCGTGACCGTTCACGTGACCGCGTCGGGTGAGGCCGTCACGAGCCAGCTGCAGTGGAGCAACTCGTCGACCGAGGATCTCGACCTCCACATGGGCTTGCCCGGAAGCTTCGGAGAGGTCGCCTTCTACAGCACCCATCCCCAGCCCTGGGCCTCGCTCGATCATGACTGCATCTGTCCCGGCCCCGCTGCCGAGACGATCACCATCACGCCCGACCCGGACACCGGGACCTTCCAGGCCGGCCAGTACGTGGCGCACGTCGAGAACTACGGCTGCACCGATTCCTTCTTCAACACCGACGCCACGGTGATGTTCACGTCCGCCGACGGCACGATTCACGTCGTCACGTTGCCGCAGACGAGCAATCTCCGAGAGTGGCGAGTCGCGACCTTCACGCTGAACGCCGATGGAAGCCCGGCCAGCTTCTCGGAGACGAACACGTTCGACGGCTCTTCGTGCGGTTCGGTCTCCGGACAGTCGGCGCAGGCGTCTCCCACCCGCCGGCTGCAGGCGTCCGTGCATCCCGGCCCAGCGCGGCCGGGGGAGCGCCGGACACATCACGCTCGGTCTCACGCCGCGCCCCAGCCCTCGCCACACGCGAGCCCCGACGCACAGTGGCACGACGTGGTGTGGGCGCAACCCGACTACTACGGCGCCACAAGTGGGGAGGCCCTGCACGTCCTGGCGCGCCCGGGTCTGCTGGGCAACGACCGCAGCTCGTTGGGCGGAGGTCTTGTCGTCCCGCACGGCACGCCGCCCACCCACGGATCGGTGTCGCTTCGGCCAGACGGATCCTTCACGTACACGCCCGACCCCGGCTTCGCGGGCGTCGACCACTTCTCCTATGTCGCATCGGACGGCCTGGCGACATCCAACGCGACCCGGGTGACCATCGAGGTGGAGGCCCCGGACCCGGCCGATCCGGTGAACGGCACGGTCACCGTGCTGCCTCCGCTCACCGTGTTGCTGCTGCGACGACTCAGACGACGGAACGGATCGAACACTTCTCGGAGGGAGACATGAGACGACTGAGGTTCAGGCTCGTTGCGTCGGTGCTGATCGCCGGCGCCGTCACCGGGCTGGCGTGGACGGGGCTGTCCAACGACGTCTTCTTCGGCACGCAGCTGCGTCTGTCGGACGCGCTGTTCCCCTCCGGGGGCTCCGACCCGGCCATCGTCGTCGTGAAGATCGATCAACCAAGTCTCGACGCGGTGGGACAGCGCTGGCCGTGGGACCGGACCGTCCACGCCGACCTGATCTCCGAGCTCGACAAGGACGGCGCCGCGTTTGTCGGCTACGACGTCACCTTCGGGCAGGCCAGCACGCTGGGTTCGGACGGGGCGCTCGCGACCGCCATCCAGAATGCGGGCAACGTCGTGCTCGCCGCGGATGCCACGTTCCCGCAGACGAAGCCGGGTGACGTGCTCCGGGCCAATGCGGTGACGCAGCCGTTGGCATCGCTGGCCGCGGGCGCTGCCGCGGTGGCGCACCCGAACGTCTACCCGGACACCGACGGGGTCGTCCGGGCCGTCCCGCCGGCCATCGAGACGCCCGAGGGCAGCTTGATGCCCTCGTTGTCCCTGGCTCTGTACGCGCTGCAGGCGGGCCAGGCGGACCAACCCATCACCGTGCGCCCCGACGGCTTCCAGATGGGGAGCCTGTTCGTCCCGACGGGCCCCGCGCACCTCATGGACATCGACTACACGAGAGGGTTCCGGGAGATCTCGGCCAGCAGCATCCTCGACGGGTCGGTCTCGCCCGACGCGATCCGCGGACACATCGTGCTGGTCGGCGCGACGGCGACCGGCCTCGGCGATCTGCTCCCCACCCCGCTCGACAAGAGCACCAAGCAGGCCGGCGTGTTCGTCCACGCGAACGCCCTGGACACCATGCTCCGCGGGACTTATCTCGTCCCGGACAGTCGGGGGACGACGCTCGTCGCGGTCGGCGTCTTCTCGCTGATCGTGGCCCTCGCGGTTGCGTTCCTGTGGCTGTGGCTGTCGCCGCTCCTGACGCTGGGCCTCGTGGCGATGTTCTTCGCCATCGCGTTCCGGCGATTCGACGAGCAACACGTGATGAACCTGGTGTATCCGGTGCTCGGGGCGATCCTGTCCTACATCGCGGCGCTCGGCGTGAAGTACTTCACCGAGGTCCGCGAGCGGCGGCGCGTCACCCACGTCTTCGGACGGTACGTGGCGCCCGATGTCGTCGAGGAGGTCCTCGCGGCACCGGAGAACGCCGTGGCCACGCTGAAGGGCGTCTCCCGGCCGCTGTCGATCCTGTTCGCAGATCTCCGGGGATTCACCGCGGCGTCGGAGGACGCCGCGCCCGAGGACGTCGTCGAGGCCCTGAACGTGTACCTCGACGCGATGACCCGTGCCGTCCTCGCGGAGCGGGGGACCATCGACAAGTTCATGGGGGACTGCGTGATGGCCTTCTGGGGCGCTCCGAAGGAGGAGCCTCGCCACGCGCAGAAGGCCATCGACGCCGCGATGCGGATGCAGGACCTCATCGACGAGGCAATGAGCAATGGCTCCGCCGCCTCTCGCCTCAAGGTCAAGGGGTGCGGCGTGGGGATCGCCTCCGGCGACGCGGTCGTGGGCAACATCGGCTCGGTGGATCGCCTCGATTACACCGTGATCGGCGACACGGTGAACACGGCCAGTCGCCTCTGCGGCGTCGCAGGACCGGGCGAGATCGTGTGCACGGAGGAGACCGCGTACCGCGTCGGACTGCTCGATGCCGGCATCCGCCTCGGCGAGCTGCCGCCGCTCGTGGTGAAGGGCAAGACCGACCCCCTCAAGGTGTACCAGGTGCTTCGTCCCGGCCAGGAGGCCGTGGAGGTCAAGGAGGGCGAGGTCACGGTCATGGTCGAGGAGAAGGGCCACTTCGAGCCGGCCGAGGCCACGAACGGTGAGGGGGAGCTCGAGCCGGCAACGGTGCAGGCGCCGCCGAAGGTCGCGGGGTACGCGCCGGTCGAGCCGGTGCCGGTGGCAGGATCGGACGGCGACGGCGAAGCCGGAGGGCCCTCGTAGACAGAGGCGGTTCGGATTACCCGGCCGGGACCGGGGCGGTCGCCGGGCCCGCCGGCACCGCAGGAGCCGCGGTCAGTACCACGGGCGGTTCCGCGACCTCGATGACCCCCAGCCCGGTGAGGATCGAACCCGCCTGCGCCAGCAGGTCGGGAGCCCACATGTGGCCGAGGAGCTCGGCGAGTCGCGCGTCGGCGCGGAGCGTGAGCGCCACCTCGTAGTCGGCGCCGGCCGAGCGCGCAGCCCGGAGGCTCTCCTGGAGCCGCTGCTGGGCGATGTCCGGCTGGTTCAGACCCATGAGGGCGGACCCGATCTGTCGCAGGAGCAGCGCCCGCAGCACGGCGAGGCCGCCGAGGCACTCAACTCTGTTCAGCGTGGTCTTCGCCAGCTCCAGGCCCTCGCCCCACCGTCCGGCGAGCACGGCGTTCTCGGCGAGCCGGGCGCTCGTCTCGAGCGCCTGGGCCTCGGCCAGCTTCGTGCGGAACTCGGCCAGCGCCGCCGTGTACAGCT
>JBHELK010000079.1:0-4314 GCA_046263085.1 Actinomycetota bacterium | reverse complement strand
AGAAGGCGCTCGTACATGAACTGGAGGTAGTTGTCGTTGGCCCAGATGTCCGTGTACTGGATCTGCTCGCCAAGCGTATAGCCCTCGCCTTCGAGCTTCGCGGCCTCCTTCCTCCCGCGCAGCGAGACCCGGCGTACGTAGTCGGCTCCCGAGTCGAACGGCGGGTCGATGTAGATGAGG
Source organism: Actinomycetota bacterium (assembly GCA_046263085.1). Lineage (GTDB taxonomy): Bacteria > Actinomycetota > UBA4738 > UBA4738 > JACQTL01 > JBHELK01. The sequence continues at coordinate 4,134 of JBHELK010000079.1, read as the reverse complement.
TCCACCTGGCCTCGAAAGCCGTTCGCCAGCAGATGGGCGAGGACCTCCAGGTTGTCGCCGTGGAAGAGCAGGCCGCCCTTCGGGTATGCGGCCGGCCAGTCGCTCCACATCTCTTCCGTTCGCGACGGCGTGAGTTGACCCGTCGGATCGAAGGTCTCGACGTGCTGGGCGGGGAACGCGGTGACGTGAGAGAGCGGACGCTTGCCGACCCAGGTAAGCATCGGCCGGCCCTTCGCGGCCGTGACTTTCACCCGTTTCGGCTTCGCAGAAGCCGCGCTCGTCACTGCGGTTCCTCGGAGACCAAGGGTTCGAGGAGGCGGATCAGTCCAGGAAGATCGTCTTGAATGATCTCCCAGATACGATCCAGGTTCACGACGTCATACCCGTGTGTGACCTTGTCCCTTGCACGGATGGCGCCGCTCCAATCCACTTCGGGGTGTCCTCTCTTGAAGTCATCGCTGACCCTGCGTCCCGCCTCGCCGAGGATGGCGAGGCGTCTGAGCACAGCATCCTGAGTCTTGATGTCTTCACGGAAGTCATCCTTGGACATTCTGCCAACATGGGAGAGGGCGACACGGGCAGCGTTCAGCATGTCGGTCACCGAGGCCTCATCCCTGGCTGACAAGATAGGACTCCGCACTCTCGAGAATCCGCTTCCGCCGGATCCAGTTCTCGCTCTCCTCGACGCCCTTACGTTCCACGAGATCGACCGATCGACTGAAGATTCCCTCCAGCTCTTCTTCAGCGTGAATCAAGTCGAACAGGCTCCATGTGACGTCATCCGAAAACGTCACCAGGACGTCGACATCGCTGTCGTCGCCGAAGTCGTCTCGCAGAACCGAGCCGAAGAACGAGAATTCGGTGATGTTCCACTTCTTGCAGAACTCCTCGATCGTGGCTCGATCGACGTCGATGGCGAGGCCGTCGCCAACCGACTCCCGGACGAACACCCGCGAGGCCTCGAGGAGGTCCGCGGGGACGATCTCGGACTTGGTCACGATCAGCTCGTACTTGATCCGTTCGGGGTTCAGCTCTTCCCACCCTTTCACCGCCATCGCCTTCATCTCCGTCTTCACCGGATCGAGCGGCGACTTGATCTCCACGATCAACACCTTGCCGGAGCCTGCGGCGCGGCCGGGAGGTGCCTTCTTGCGGATCACGAAGTCCGGCGTGTAACGGCGCCACTTCCCCTGGTCGTCGCGGTACTCGACGAAGAAGTCCGTCTTGGCGGAGTCCGTGATGCCGCCGGTAAAGTAGATGTCCTCCACCTCCTCCGGGTGCAGGTCGATCTCCCCCAGCATCGACTCGAAGTAGTGCTTCTCCGGCTGCGAGTCGAAGTTGTAGGGATCGTAGTGGAAGCCGAACTCCGTCTTGTGGCCCATCGCCTCTGCGAGTGACAACAGGAGCCGCTCCCGGTCCTTCGAGTACATGATCTCGGCCGTATAGATCTCGGCACCGTCGGCGTCGAGCGAGGGCGTGAACCCCTCGGGCTTGACCAGGGCCAGTGCGCGTTCGACCTCCTCCTCCAGGACGTCGTAATGGCCGGTCTGGTCCTCGATCTGCCGGGCCAGCCCGTCGAGATGGGCCACCGGGACGTCGTCGGTGTACAGCCTCCGCAGCTCGTCCAAGACCTGCCAGACATCGACGCGATACAGCGCCGAGAGCTGCACGGAGGCCTCGTAGACGTCGACCGTCTCGGGCATGTAACGGAGCAGCTCCGTGTCCTCGATCTGGCGGAGCACTCGCCGGCCGACGTGCTGTGTGGCGAGCGTGTACGTGCGCTTCGCCAGCGTGGGCGGCGCCGCCGCGGGCTCCATCTCGAGCTGCAATCTCCCGTCCTGCGCGGGTTTGCGAACCACCGTCCGCACGATCTGCTTCACGACCAGCGGCGGGATGTCGCGCTTGCGCAGGACGAGTCTGGCGGTCCGGCGCTCGGTCGGGCGCTGGTTGAGCTGCTGGATCGACTCCCCGTACGTCTCGCTGAGCTGCCGGTCGAGGATGTTGTAGTTGTCGGTCGAGAGGTAGATCCGGGCGAGCTTAGCGTTGCCCGGGACCTGACGCAGGCACCGGCTGGCAGCCTGCAACACGAAGTTGTTCGACGACTTCAGCTTGCGGACCAGCGCGCACGCGAACAGGCTCGGGCAGTTCCAGCCCTCGGTCCCCTTGTTCACCAGCAGCACCACGCGGTGCGGCGACGCGGGATCGTTCAGGCGATTGAACGCATCTACGTCGGCCGGTTTCGTGAGCGCCGCGTTCGACGTGTTGACGAGACACACGGAAGGTTCCAGCCGGGATTCGATCAGTGCGCTGTCCACCACCGATCGCAGCTCGCCGAGGTCGTCGGTCTGGGGGAAGTACAGCGCGATCTTCGCCGGCGCGCCGTTCGGAAGGGCGACGTCGCGATAGTCGGCGAAGAAATCGCGGATCACGTGGTCGACGTACGCGGCCGCGTCACCCGAGAAGTCGTAGCCCTGGATGTTGCCCGAGACGTCCTTCAGGATCCCGTCGCGGATGCCCTGCGACAGGCCGTACCAGACGACCACGTCCTTCAGAGGCTGACGCTTGAAGTAGGGCGTGCCCGTCGTGTTGACGACGCACACCACGTTTGTGTTCTCAACGAGGTAGTCCACGGTCTGGCGGACACGCTTCAGACCCTTCTCCAGCGACTGGCCGTACGTGTGGTGAGCCTCGTCGGAGAACACGGCCAGGTGCGGAAGGCTCGCGATCTTGGTCAATCGAGCATTCGCGACCTCTGCGCGGGCCTCCTCGAGCTTCCTCGGATCAAACAGCCGTCCGATGTCGGACTTGCGGATCTGCTCTTTCTGGATCCGGATCTTCTCGGTGTTGGTCACGACGACGTTGAACGACGAGCCAGGGACCACCGGGACGTCCTTCTCGCCGTCACGTGTGAACGTCAGCTTGAGGGAGGCAGCGAAACGCTTGTGGAACCTGTCCGGAAGGATGCGGCCGTACGGAACCTCGGTCAGCTCCCGCAGCGACTCGATGATGGTCTTCCCAGGGGCGAACACCAGCGCGTTCTCCACGAAGTCGGCCAAGGGGTACTCCAGGGCCATGGCGAACTCGGTCGCCACGACGGCGCCGATCAGGATGGTCTTCCCGGCTCCCATCGCCAGGGCGAGGATGTAGCTCGGGTAGGACAGCGTGAGCGATTCGCGCAGCGCGTGGAGCTGGTGCTTCTTGACGAAGCCGTCGTCGTCCTCAGCCAGCTTCCAGAGGCGATCCAGCTCGTAGTTGGCCTCCGCGAAGGCGGCGTCGGACACCCCGAGGGCCTCGAGGAGCGCGCGCCGATCCTCCTCCGGCGGATAGAAGCGGCGGTACAGCTCGAAGACGTGGGGCGTGCGCTCCAACAGTCGCAGGTACCAGTACGTCTCGAGCGCAGCCACCTGCGGCAGGCGCAGGAACCTGAGGCCCTCCTCCTCGGTCCCTCTCGCCCATTCCAGGATCTCCGCGATGGCCGGGAACTCGTCGTTCGGCGTGGGGTAGCCGTTCGCGCGCCATTCCCGGACGTGGGTCGCCAGGCGCTCGTACAGGTGTTCCATCGCACCTAGCTTAGAGAGGTCATCCGATCTATTGAAGCTAGCGGAGGGTGCCGCCGCCCGGGGGCGGGCCCGGCGGGGGCTGCCGGACCGAGCGGCGCGCCACCGCGGCGCCCACGCCGCGACCCTCGCGCTGGGGGCGCTTCTCGAGGCCGACCATGATCTCGCCGAGCTCGTCCATGTCGATGGTCTCCCGCTGGATGAGGGTCTCGGCGATCTTGTCGAGGTGCGGGCGGTGGCTCTGCAGGATCTCCAGCGCCTCGTCGTGCGCCTCGTCGATGAGCCGGCGGATCTCCGTGTCGATCTCGAAGGCGACCTGGTCGGAGTAGTCCGGGTGCGACGCGAAGTCGCGTCCCAGGAAGACCTCGCCTTGTTTCTGGCCGAGCGTCAGTGGACCGAGCGTGTCGCTCATGCCGTACTCCGTGACCATCTGTCGGGAGATCTTCGTGGCGCGCTCCAGGTCGTTCTGAGCCCCGGTGGTGATGTCGCCGAACACGACCTCCTCGGCGACGCGCCCGCCGAGGAGCATCGCCAGCTCGTCGATCAGCTCCTCACGGCGCACCAGGAACTTGTCCTC
>JBHELK010000078.1:0-10756 GCA_046263085.1 Actinomycetota bacterium | reverse complement strand
CTCCCCTACCTGCCCGACCAGGATCTCCACCTCGTAGGGTTTCATCTGCTGCGTGAAGATCGCCGACAACGCCTGTGAGTACGCGTTCGCGAGTGTCTTCGCGTTCACATCCTCGCGGTCGTAGGAGTACCCGCGGAGGTCGGCGATGCGAACCCCGGCTTGCCGCAGATTCTCGAACTCGTTGTACTTGCCAACGGCCGCGAACGCGATGCGGTCATAGATCTCGGAGATCTTGTGCAGCGTGGCGGAAGGGTTCTCCGCGAGGAACAGCAGGCCATCCGCGTACTCCATCGCGACGACCGACTTGCCCCGCGCGATGCCCTTGAGGGCATAGTCGGAGCGGTCCTTCATGAGCTGCTCGGGCGGGACGTACGGCTGGAACGCCATTACGCCCCACCTCGCTGCTGCTCTTCGGACACCATGGCCTCGTAGGTGCGGCGGACCTCGTCGTCGGCGATGTCTTCCACTCCCGACGTCGTGACCACCTTGATGATCGGGAAGATGCCGCGGGTGGGATCGGGACCGCCGGTGGCAACGTCCTCCTGCGCAGCGTCGCGTAGGGATTCCACCGCCACCCGCACGGCCTCCTCGCGCGACAGACCGGGCCGCCACAGCTTCTTCAGCGAGGACTTCGCGGGGCGTCCGCCGGAGCCGGTGGACATGTAGTCCTCCTCCTCCCAGCGGCCGCCCGTGGCGTCATAGCGGAACAGCCGGCCCTCGGTGCGTCGGAGGTCGTAACCGCCGAAGAGGGGCACGACGATCAGGCCCTGGAGAGCGAGCGGGAAGTTCTGCCGGATGAGCTGAGCGAGGCGGTTGGCCTTGCCCTCGAGCGACAGCTTGTCGCCCTGGACCTTCTCGTAGTGCTCCAGCTCTACCTGGAGGAGCTTGACGATCTCGACGGCCTGGCCGGCGGCGCCGGCGATTGCCACCGTGGAGTGGTCGTCGGCCGGGAACACCTTCTCGACCTTGTCGTCCTCGATCGAGTACCCGGCGGTCGCGCGGCGGTCGCCCGCCATCACGATCCCGCCTGCGAACTTCAGGCCGAGGACCGTGGTGCCGTGCGGCGGAACCATCTCAGGCGGGAGCGGCAGCGACTGCGGCACCGCTTCGGGCCGCGTCGAATGAAGGAGGTCGGAGAAGCTGGGATTGGCCCCGATGATGCCGGGGCCGGTGGCGAAGGGAAGCTCCGGCGGCTCGGCCGAGCGCTTCATTGGCCCCCTTTTTGCACATATGACTTGATGAACTCCTCGGCGTTCTCCTCCAGCACGGAGTCGATCTCGTCGAGGATGTCGTCCATCTCTTCCTTGAGCTTCTCGCCCTTGGTGGTGGCTTCCGCCTGGTCGGCCTCGGCGCGCTGCTCGGCCTCGCGCTTCTCGACCTGCTTCCGTTCCTGCTCCTGTGGCACGTCTCACCCCTTCGCTCACCCAGCGTGAGCCTCGATTCTAGCGTCGGCCTCCGACATCCTCGGCTGAAGCCGTCGACCGGCCGCCCAGAGCCCTCAGCCTTCAGCCCTGAAGCTTGTGGACCAGGGATCCCGCGTCCGGCGAGTCCTCCAGCAGGCCATCGACCATCTCGCGCGTGCCTCGAAGCGGCTCGCGCATCGGCACGCGCTGGAGGGTGTCGCCCCCGGTGTCGAAGATCAACGAGTCCCACGACGCCGCGACGATCGCGTCCGGGTACCGGTCGATGCACTTGCCGCGGAAGTAGGCCCGGGTGTCGGGCGGCGGGTTCATGATGGCGTGATCGATCTCCGCGTCGGTCACCAGCCGCTCGACCTTCCCGGTCGCGACGAGCTTGTAGTACAGGCCCTTGTCGCGGCGCACGTCGTGGTACTGGAGGTCGATCATCCGCAGCTTCGAGTCGTTCCAGCCGAGTCCGTCACGCTCCCTGTACCCCTGCATCAGGCGGTACTTCGCCACCCAGTCCAGCTCACGGTGCAGCGACAGCGGATCCTCCTCGAGCGATGCCAGCGTCGCCTCCCACCGCTGCAGGACGTCGGCGTTCGAGGCATTCGCGTCGTGCTCCTCCACGTACTTCTTCGCGTAGTCGAGGTACTCGTACTGGAGGTCGATCGACGAGATCGTGCGCCCGTCCGCGAGCTTCACCGTCTGTTTGCACGTGATGTCCCAGCTCACGTCGTGCAGCGACTGCACCGGGTGCTCGATCGACAGGTCGGGGAGGAACTCATCCTCGATCATCTTCAGCACGATCGCCGTGGCCCCCGTCTTCAGGAACGTGGCCACCTCGCTCATGTTCGCGTCGCCGACGATGCAGTGCAGACGGCGATACTTCTCGGGATCGGCGTGCGGCTCGTCGCGCGTGTTGATGATGGGCCGTTTCAGGGTGGTCTCGAGGCCCACCTCGGCCTCGAAGAAGTCGGCCCGCTGCGTGAGCTGGAACCCGACCTCCCGTTCCCCGTGCTGTCCCTCCAGGCCGACCTTCCCGGCCCCCGTGTACACCTGGCGGGTGACGAAGAACGGCGTGAGGTCGCGCACGATGCGGGCGAACGGGATCTGCCGGTCCACCAGGTAGTTCTCGTGGGTCCCGTAGGAGTTGCCCTTGCCGTCGGAGTTGTTCTTGTAGATGTTCAGGCGCTGGCCCGGGGGGAGGATCTGCTGGACCTCCTGCAGGGACCGCTCGAGGATCCGCTCCCCCGCCTTGTCGTGGATGACCAGGTCGCGTGGGGTGATGCACTCGGACGTCGAGTACTCGGGATGGGCGTGGTCGACGTAGTACCGCGCGCCGTTCGGCAGGATGACATTGGCCAGGCCGAGATCCTCGTCACCCTGCTCACGGACCTGGACCGGCTCGAACCCCCGCGCGTCGCGCATCGGCGACTCCTGCTCGTAGTCCCACCGGATCCGACGCAATGCCCCCGCGTAGGTGTTGATCAGGAGCGACGAGCTCAGGACGGGATTGAAGTCGGGGGCGCCCGGGGCCGAGATGCCGTACTCGGTCTCGATCCCCATGACCTTCGGGAGAGCCACGGAAGGAGGGTACTACGCGAAACGCCTAGAATCCGGGCTCGAGCAGCCATGACCTACTCGTCCGGTCCCCCACCCGCGCCGGGGTCGCCAGCCCCGCATCAGCACCCCCGAAACAACGGTCTGGCGGTCGCGTCACTCGTGCTGGGGCTCGTCGGGCTCCTCCTCTTCGTGCTCCTCGTCCCGCCGATCCTGGCGATCATCTTCGGAGCGGTGGCCGTCTCGCAGATCAACAAGTCCGGCGGGTGGCAGAGCGGTCACGGCATGGCCGTCGCCGGGATCGTGCTCGGCGCCCTGGAGTTGATCGCGCTCGTGGCCCTCGTCGCCGCGGGCGGGAACTACGAGTTCCACGTCGGGGGCTGATCGATCCTCAGCCCCGGCTCAACCGGTCCAGCAGCGCATCCCGCTTCGCCTCGAGCTTCGCGATGCGGTCCCGGGTTGCGGCGAGGGCGCGCTCCTGGCCGGCCACGTCCTTGAGGGCATCTCGCGCCTCACGACGCTCGAGCCCCTGGGAGACCGCGGCGTCGCGAACCGCGTCGTCGGCCAGGTGACGGTGCATCTCGAGCTCCCCCTCGACCAGCTCGCGCTCGCGCCGAAGCCGCTCCAGCTCGTCGTTGATCCGAAGGAGCCTGCGCTCGATGCGCCGCACGAGCGCCCCGGCGGCTAGAGGTACTGGCCGGTGGAGACGCGTTCGACCTGGCGGCCTTCCTCGGAGTTCTCGCCGAGGAGGGTCCGGACGTAGACGATGCGCTCGCCCTTCTTGCCCGAGATGCGCGCCCAGTCGTCCGGGTTCGTGGTGTTGGGCAGGTCCTCGTTCTCCTTGAACTCCGCCCGGATCGCCGTGAGCAGGTCCTCGCCCTTGATCCCCTTCTCCCCGGACTGCAGCAGACGCTTGATGGCCTGCTTCTTGGCCCGGGCCACGATGTTCTCGATCATGGCGCCCGAGTTGAAGTCCTTGAAGTACAGGACCTCCTTGTCGCCGGACTGGTAGGTGACCTCGAGAAACTTGTTCTCGTTGGAATCGGCGTACATGCGCTCCACGGTGCGCTCGATCATGCGGTGCAGCGCCTTCTCGGTGTCGCCGGCCGACGTCGACATCTCGTCGGGGTGCAGCGGCACGCCGGGGTTGAGGTACTTGGCCATGATGTCGCGGGCGCCCATGGCGTCGGGCCGCTCGATCTTGATCTTCACGTCGAGGCGGCCCGGCCGAAGGATCGCCGGGTCGATCATGTCCTCACGGTTCGACGCGCCGATCACGATGACGTTCTTCAACGTCTCGACCCCGTCGATCTCCGAGAGCAGCTGCGGGACGATCGTGTTCTCCACGTCGGAGGAGATGCCGCTGCCGCGGGTGCGGAAGAGCGAGTCCATCTCGTCGAAGAACACGATGACCGGGAAGCCCTCGTCGGACTTCTCCTTGGCACGCTGGAAGATGAGCCGGATCTGCCGCTCGGTCTCACCCACGTATTTGTTGAGCAGCTCGGGGCCCTTCACGTTCAGGAAGTAGGAGTGCGCGTCGGGCTTGCCGGTCTTCTGCGCGACCTGCTCGGCGAGCGACTTGGCGACGGCCTTGGCGATGAGCGTCTTGCCACAGCCCGGCGGCCCGTACAGCAGCACGCCCTTCGGCGGCTTCAGCTGGTGTTCCAGGAAGAGCTCGGCGTACAGGAACGGCAGCTCGACGGCGTCGCGGATGGCCTCGATCTGCCCCTTGAGTCCCCCGATGTCCTCGTAGGAGATGTTCGGGATCTCCTCGAGCACGAGCTCCTCGATCTCCTGCTTCGGGAGCTTCTCCAGCACGTGGCCCGAGCGGGGGTCGAGCAGGAGGGAGTCGCCGACCCTGATGAGCTGGCCCTTGAGAGAGTTGGCCTTCATGGCGACGATCTCCTCGTCGCCGCGGCCGATCACGATGACCCGGTCCTCGCCGAGGTGCTCCTTGACCGTGACGACCTCGCCCTGCTTGTCCTCGTCGAGGACCTCCACGACGTTGAGCGCCTCGTTGAGGATCACCTCCGCACCGCGGCGGAACTTCACGGTGTCGAGCTCGGGGTCGACGTTCACGCGCATCTTGCGGCCGGCGGTGAACACGTCGACCGAGCCGTCGTCGTTCGTGCCGAGGTAGACGCCGAAGGACGCCGGCGGCTTCGTGAGCTTCTCGACCTCTTCCTTCAGGCCCTCGATCTTGTCGCGCTCGGCCTTCAACGTGGTGACGAGCTTCTCGTTCTGGGCCAAGGCTTTCGAGAGGTCGGAGCGAGCTTGCACGAGCCGCTCCTCGAGCAGCTTCACCTGGCGGGGCGCGTTCGTGAGCCGTCGCCGCAGGAGCGCGACCTCGTCCTCGAGGAAACGGATCTGCGTGTTGAGCTCGTGCGCCTCCTTCTCGAAGCGTTCGAGACGTTCCTGCGGATCAAAGCTCTCTTTCACCATTGGCCCTCCCGTGGCTCAGAAGTATAAGTCGGAGCCCCGACACGACCCCTGAAGAGGGATTTCTTTGTCACCCTTTTCAACCAGCGGACATGGCTCTCATCGGCCGGGACGGTCGGCCGGTCATCCGAGGGCCGGACCCCCCAGACGCCCCACGGTGATGAAGCCGGTGTGCCCGACCATCCGGTGATCTGGGCGAACGCTGCGCTCGGTCACGTGCCACCCCCGGTGCAGCGTCTCGAAGGTCTCGACCTCCTCGTATCCGAGGTCCTGCATGGCGAGGACCAGCTGTTGCACCTGCCCCGTGGTCGGGAGGAACCCGCAGAGCAGGCCTCCCGGCGACAACGCGGAGGACGCCACCTTCAGGAGCTCCCACGGCTCCGGCATGTCGAGGACGGCGCGATCGAACTGCTCCCCCGTCGCGATCACGTCGCGCAGGTCGCCGTGGCGGAGCTCGACCCACGGCGGGATCCGGCCGAGGAAGGCGGCGACGTTCTCCGCGGCCTTGCGGTGGAAGTCCTCCCTCAGTTCGTAGGACACCACCCGTCCGTTCTCGCCGACGGCCCGGGCCAGGGTCATGGTGAGCGAGCCCGAGCCGGATCCGGCCTCGAGGACGCTGATCCCGGGGTACACGTCGGCGTGGACGAGGATCGCCCCCAGGTCCTTGGGGTACACGACCTGCGCCCCGCGCGGCATCTTCAGGACGAAATCGGAGAGCCGGGGGCGGAAGCAGGTCAGCGATCCGCCGAGTGTGGAGTGCACGACGGTGCCCTCGTCCGCACCGATGATCAACGAGTGCAGCACCACACCGCCGTGGTAGTGGAACTCCCCACCGTCGACCAGGCGGATCATGAACCGCCGTCCCTTCGGATCGATCAGCAGGGAGCGATCGCCCTCCCGGAAGGGGGCCGGCATCCGGCTAGCTCCGGTCCGCGGTGCCGTACAGCTCGGCCGGGAGGACCTCCTCGGAGAGCTCCCCCACGGTCTGGAGATCCTCGGGAGCCAGGAGCGTGCGGCCGAGCACCTGGGCCCTGGCGCGGCAGAACGCGCAGAACCGCCCGGTGGTCGGCTGCCCGCACTCCTCGCACGCCGTCAGGGTGGCGCGGTCCTCGCTCGAGAACAGGTGGGCGGCCTTGTCGAGATAGCCCATGAAGAACTGGGCCTTCGTTCCCGGCGAACGGGACTCGATGGCGTTCATGGCCTCCTTGTAGCGGAGCTGCGTGTTCCCCGCGACGAGCGGACACTCCTCGACCACATAGTCGATCCCGCGGAGGAACGAGTAGGCCGCCGTCTCCAGCTCGCTCAGGCGGTAGAGGGGCTTCACCTTCTTCACCATGCCGTCCTCGCGCGCCGGGAGTACCGGTGACTGGCGGGCGATGTACTCGGTGTCCCACCGGAGGGTGTTGCCGAGCAGCGTGGCGGCCTCGTCGTCGAGGTTGTGGCCGGTGGCCACGACGTCGAAGCCATGCTCGAGCGCCGTCCGGTTGAACACGTAGCGCTTCGACAGCCCGCAGACCGCGCAGGTCGATCGGGAGCCGGTCCTGCCCGCGGTGGGGATGTCGAACCCGTAGTCGGCGCGCAGGTCCACCTCGATCAGCTCCGCCTCGCGCTCGCGGGCGAAGGCGCGCGTCACGTCGCCGGAGCGATCGCTGTACTCACCGATCCCCAGACCGAGGTAGAGCCCGCTGACCCGGTAGTCGAGCTCCAGCAGCACGTCCCAGAGGGCCAGGGAATCCTTCCCCCCGGACACGGCGACGAGGATCCGATCCCCCGGGCGGATCATGTCGTGCGACTTGATCGCCCGCCGCACCTGCTCGCGGACGTGATGCTCGAAGCACTCCTGACAGAACGACGCGTTGTGACGGCGGACCTCGATCACCGCGGGCCCCCGGCAGCGCTTGCACTTCATCCCCGGATTGGAGCCTCCGCTGATGACGGGGCGGATCTCGATCTCGTCGTCGTCGGCGAGGCGCTCCTCCCGGGTGATCAGGGCCTTCTGCCGGATGACGAGGACGGTGTCGGGGTCGACCCCGAGCTCGATGAGCACGTCGTGGACCTTCCGGGGACCGGCGACGTGCAGCTCGCGGTCGGGGTTGCGGAGCTTGACCCTCACGGGCCACAGCGTAGCGAACCCGCAGCTAGGGCAGGGGGTTGACGCCGAGCGTGACCGTGTAGGTCTCACTGGAGCCGTCGGCGTGCACGACCTTCACCGTGGCGGTGTCGCCGGGCCGGTGTGAGCGGATGAGCGAACCAAGCGACTCGGATCCGTCCACCGTCTTGCCGTCGAAGGCCACGATGACGTCGCCGCCCTTGATGCCGGCGTCCTCGGCGGGACCGGACGGCGCCACGTCGTCCACGTAGGCGCCCTGGTGGACCGGGAGGTTGAACTGATACGCGAGCCCCTGCGTGACGTCCTGGCTCGTCACGCCGAGGAACGCCACGGGGCCCTCGGGATTCGCCAGCGCATCCTCGATCGTCGATCTGGCGGCGTCCATGGCGATGGCGAACCCGATGTTCTCGGCGTTCGCGGCGCCGGCGCCGGCCGTGTCGATGCCGACCACCTGGCCTCGCAGGTTCACGAGCGGGCCGCCGGAGTTGCCGGGGTTGATGGCGGCGTCCGTCTGGATCACGTTGGGGTACGTGCGGCGCCCCTCGGGCCGGTAGTTCTCGTCGGGGACGGTGATGCTCCGCCCGAGCGCGGACACGATCCCGCTGGTCACGGTGGGGCCGCCGGCGAGCGCGAGCGCGTACCCGATGGCCACGACCCGCTGCCCGAGCTGCAGCTGCGACGAATGTCCGAGCGCCACGGTCGGAAGGCCCTGTGCGGGGATCTTGAGGACGGCCAGGTCGGCCGAGGCATCCCCGCCGATGACGCGGGCCTCGTACCGCTGCACGTCCGGCCCCTGCGTGATCACCGTGATGCGCTGCGCGCCTTCCACGACGTGGTAGTTCGTGACCACGACGCCGTCGGAGCGCACGACGAAGCCCGTGCCGACTCCCTTGCCGGGCTCGAACCCCAGTCCGGTGTTCTGCAGGAGGTTCGTCGTCACGTTCACGACCGCCGGGCGGACGCGCTGCACCACCGCAACGACGGGGTCCTGCCCCGGGCGGACCCGGAGCGGTTTCGATCCGGCGACGAGCGGACGCAGGTGGATCGACGCGCGCTCCGGCGCGACGGCGCGGGTCACCGAGCAGGCGGTGCCGAGCACGACGACGACGGCGACGGTCGCGAGCACTCGTCTCATCACACCCCTATTCGTCGCCGGGCTCGCCGGGGGTTCGGGTCGCATGGAACGAGTCTACGAAGCCTCAGCAGTGCAAGGACGCGACGGGGTCGACGATCTCGGGTGGGCCGGGCTCCAGGCGGACGCAGCCGAGCGGCGGCACGTTCACGGCGCGGAACCCCGAGAAATCGCCTCCGCGCCCGGTGAGGTAGGCCGCGGCGAGGGGGGCCTCGTGCGAGACGCCGACCACCACGCCCTCGTGCTCATCGGCGGCCTCCCGCGCCCACGCCAGCACCCGGGTGCCGACCTCGGAGAGCGGGTCGTCCGGGCACGCCGAGCCGGGATCCTCCTCGTAATCCGCCACGGCCGGATCGGCCGCCGCGAGGCCCGCCCAGGGGGTTCCGGCCCACCGCACCCAGAACGACCACTCGATCAGTCGGTCGTCGGTGACGACCTCCAGGCCGTGGGGAGCTGCGAGGGCGCGGGCGGTCTGTTGCGCGCGCTCCAGCGGGCTCGCGTACACCGCTCGCACCGGCGCGGCGGCCAGCAGCTTCCCGAGCGCCTCCGCCCCGCGCAGGCCCTCCGCCGCCAGCGGGAATCCCGGAAGGCGGGCGTACACGACGCCCTGCGGGTTCTCCACCAGGCCGTGGCGGAAGCCGAGGACGACGGTCACGTCAGGGCGTCTTCACGCCGCCGCGGAGCATCTCCACCGCGCGGCCGACGCGTCGGCGGCGGGTCTCCTCACGCTTCGCGTCGGTGATCCACTGCGTGTACTCCTTGCGGTGGGTGAACGAGAGCTTGTCGAAGGCGGCCTGCGCGGCCCGGTCGCCGTTGAGGGCCCTGGCCAGGTCCGGGGGGACGTCGATCTCTCGCGGGCTCTCGTCGAGCTCGATGGTCACGGTCACGCGGTCGCCGGGTCCGAGGCTCGCACCCGCCTGGATGTCCTTGCGCAGCGCCACGTACGAGACGCCGTCGTACACCGCCACCCTGGTTCGGTACGGGTAGCCGTTGATCGTCGTGTTCACCGGAGGCCGCTTGCCGGCCCCCAGCGATCCCACGATCTCATCGGGGACCACGAACGAGCACGCGCCGCGCTCGTCCTCCTCGAGCCGTGCCGAGAACCGCTTCCGCGCCATGGGTGGATTGTACGAATGCAGAGGCCGGAAGTTGGTCGGATTGACATGACAGGCGACGATTCGGACAATGCCGCCTCCGCCGGGCAGGAGCCGCCATGTACGCATACATCCTCATCCAGACCGCCGTCGGCAGACAGGGCGAGGTGAGCAACGAGATCGCCCGCCTCGACGGCGTGATCTCGGCAGACCCCGTCACCGGGCCGTACGACGTCGTCGTTCGCACCGAGGCCACCACCCTCGACGAGCTCGGACGCAACGTCCTGTCGAGGATCGAGGCGATCGAGGGCATCACGCGAACCCTGACCTGCCCGATCGTCACGTTCTGATCGCTCGCGCCGCGGGCTACCGAGGGGCGTCGACTGCGGCTCCATAGGAACGCGACAGGTAGTCCTCGAGCATGCGCGTCGCGCAGAACATCGGGCCGATCGTGACCAGCGAGGCCTTCACGCGCTCCAGCCACCGTCTCGGAACGCCCGCCTCGTCGCGGTCGTAGAACAGCGGGAGGACCTCGCGCTCGATGAGCGAGTACAGGGCCTCGGCGTCGCGGTCGTCCTGCTCCTCGGGGCTCTCGGCGACGTCCCCGGAGATGGCCCATCCGTTGGTGCCGTCGAACCCCTCGGCCCACCACCCGTCGAGCACCGACAGGTTGAGCCCGCCGTTCAGCGCCGATTTCATCCCGCTCGTCCCGCTCGCCTCGAGCGGCGGGCGGGGGAGGTTGACCCAGAGATCGCACCCCGCCACCAGGCGGGCGGCGAGCGCGAGGTCGTAATCCTCGAGGAACGTCACCCGCACGCCGGAGCGACTCCCCCACCGCTCCCGGAAGAGCCCCTGCAACGACCGCTTGGCATCCTCGTCGTCGGGGTGGGCCTTGCCGGCGATGATGACCTGCATGTCGGGGGGGCCCTGGAGCAGCCGGGACACGCGCTCCAGGTCCGCGACCAGGAGGTACAGCCGTTTGTAGGTGGCCACCCGGCGGGCGAACCCGACCGTGAGG
>JBHELK010000077.1:0-14688 GCA_046263085.1 Actinomycetota bacterium | reverse complement strand
CGGCACAGAGGGGAGAACGACAGTCTCCGTCGACCCACCTGCCGCAGCCCACGGTCTGACGCGACAACCGGATCACAAGATCCTCGTCCTCGGAGCAGCAAACGGTCCGTCCCCACGAGTCTTTCAGTTGATCGTCGCTCGTTTTGAGCCGAACGGATCGCCGGATACGACTTTTGGCGACAACGGAGTCGCCAGCGAACCCATGCCATCTGTCACACCCGTTGACATCGCCGTCGATGGATCGGGCGAAATAGTCGCGGCGACCGCGGGCTACGGCTCCAGCCTGACAAGAGTCCTTCCCGACGGAACAGTGGATCAGTCGTTCGGGAGAAACGGCTGGGCCGGCCGGGGTGACGCCACGTTTTCCTCGATCGCCATTCGAAAGAGCGGAAGGATCGTTGCTGCGGGAAGCTCACCTGGATGCTACTTCGCCCTCCTCGGCTTTCAGGCAGATGGCGAACGAGATCATTCGTTTGCTCCTGAAGGAAAGGTCGAGAGCACCTTTCCCGGGGGGGCAACCGGCCGATATGAGGCCATGCGGATCGATCCCCAGGGAAGAATCGTCGCCGCAGGAGTAACCCTGAAGAGGAAGTGCGGACCGGAGGATGACTTTGCCCTCGCAAGGTACGTCCACTGAAGGACTCACGACATCCGCTCCTTCGTCGAATCGACGATGCCGGACGCGATGTAGGTGGCCGACGTGAGGATCGTGCCGGCGCCCTCGTGCATCGCGGGGGAGTCGGTGGCATCGACGATGACGGTGCGCTCGCCGAGGAGCACGGCGGTGTCCTGGTCGAAGATCAGCTCCTGGCGCACCCCACTGTCGCTCTCGGGGAAAGCCACCGCGACACCCTGGCGGCCGAGGTCGTCGGTGACCGGCCCCACGTACTCCACGCCGGGCAGGTCGGAGACGATCCGGTACAGCGCGGCGCGCAGGGCCGGCGGCGCATAGGTCTCACGCAGCATGTCGCCGATGATCGTGAAGGTCTCGGCGTTGCCCGGCGGCCCGCCCTCGACCTTCCGATCCTCGATGAGCTCGCGGAGCTTGTCGGGATCGGTCGGCAGGTTCGCCAGGTCGAAGTAGAAGAGGCCGCCCTCATCGGGAGCCGCGGCCGGGAACGCGTCGTCATGCGTCTGGTTGCCGCCGAGGTCAGGGCGTCCCGCGGCGATCCACACCACGCGGTCCCGCTCCGACGGGAACGTCGGGTCGCCGGTGGTCTCGACGAGCCGCCCGCTTCCGTCGGTGCCGATCCATGCCTCGCGGGTCTCCGGCATCAGCACTGAGAACCCCTCGTGGGTCGGTCCGGCATCGGCCCACACGTTCAGGAACTTCCCCTGGGTCTTCGTGTACACGTACTGATCCGGGCCCGGCGCCGCCCACTCCTGGTCGTGGCTCGCTGCGACCGCGGCCCGCTCCAGCAGCACGTCGGCCTTGGCCCGATCCGCCCCTCCCGAACCACCGCCCGGAAGCAGGGCCGGAACGGCCACGGCGATGGCCACCGCGGCCGCCGCGAGACCCGAGGCGAGGGCCCACCTCCCTCCGGGGCGACGCCGCCTCGGATCGCGAAGCTCCGAGACCGCGTCGTCACCGCCGCCGGCGAACATCCGCTGACGGGCTGAAGCGACGACCTCCGGATCGGGTCCCTCCACGTCGTTCCTGAATCCACGAAGCAGATCGAGATCGTTCATCGAGTTTCTCCTTCCGCGTCTTGGTCATCCGGAGAACCTCCGGATGCGTCGAGCACATCTCGGAGCCGCTTGCGGCCCCGGTGCAGACGCGAGCGGACCGTTCCAACCGGGATCCCGAGCGCTCGCGCGATCTCCTCGTACGTGAGCTCGGCCCACGCGAGGAGCAGCACGACCTCCCGGTCCTCCGATCGGAGCGACACCAGCGCCAGCGCGATCTGCGGGGAGCGGGCCTCCGCGTCCATGCGCGCGTCGGCGTCGTCGAGGTCGGTATGCGCGACCCGATCGACGCCCGTCCGCGCGTAGGCGAAGAGCTGCCGTCGCTCCCCGCGGTGATGGCGCCGGAGCAGGTTCGAGGCGATCCCGAACAGCCACGGCCGCGCGTCGGGGCTCCCGTCGTAGCGATCGCGCTGCCGGAACGCCTGGGTGAACGTCTCGGCCGCGATGTCGTCGGCGAGATGCCTCCCCACCCGTCGATGGGCATACCGGTGGATCGACCCGAAGTGCCGGTCGAAGACCTCCCCGAACCGTTCCGGATCGAGCCGGGAGGCGGCGATGGCTTCCGCATCCGTTCGCATCTGCAGCATCGCCACGTATTGCCCGTTCCCTCTCGAGCGGTTCCCGGCCGGCCCCGAGCCGTGCCTCGTTATACTCCCGGCCAGTCACCCACCCCTCCAGAGGAGGGCTTTTTCTTGTACGGAGGACCGGGGACCGGCATCGGCCCAGCCCTGCGCAAGGCCCGAGAGACCCGCGGCAAGTCCATCGAGGAAGCCAGCCGCGACACGCGCATCCGTCCGGACTACCTGCTTGCACTGGAGCGCGAGGCCTTCCAGACCCTCAGGGGTGACGTCTACGTGCGCGGGTTCCTGCGTTCGTACTCGTCCTATCTCGGCCTGAACCCGGACAAGGTGGTCTCGGTCTACGTCCGGGCCTCGGGCAGGGACGCCGACGACCTCCCGGGCCCGCCCCCCGTCCAGCCGCTGCGCCAGGCCGGCCTCCACAAGCTCCTGCACCGCAGGGGGAACTGGGCGCTCGCAGTGATCATCGCATTGGTCGGCCTGGGTGCCGCGGGCGCGGTCGGGCTGCTCACCCGGAACGGCTCCGCCCCGCCGATCGCGGCCACGCCGGCCTCGGCCGAAACGGGCGCCACCACCACGGGGGAGCAGACGGTCACCCTGGTGATGACCGGCCTGGAGCCGGTGCACGCCGAGGTCGTCGTCGACGGCCGGCATTCGTTCTCCGGGCAGCTCGATCAGGGCCAGACCAAGCCGTTCGAGGGCGCGGACGTGATCCGCATCGAGCTCAGTCAGGGTAAGTCGGCGTTCCTCGTCGTGAACGGCAAGCAGATCGGCGCGCCGGGCGAGCCCGGTCACGCCTACGCGGCGTCGTTCAACGCGCAGGACTTCCGGCGATCGAGTGGGGGCTAGCGTCATCCGAGAGCGCGGCGTGGTGCCGCTCGGCATCGGCTGGCCGAACATCGTCACGTTCGGTCGGATCCTGCTCGTGCCCGTCGTGGTGATCCTCGTGCTGGCCCAGACGGAACGCGCCTCGTACGCGGCGACGGCCGTGTTCGTGGCGGGCGGGCTGTCCGACTTCCTGGACGGCTACCTCGCCCGGCGCTTCGGCCCGGCGACGCTCACCGGCGCGTGGCTCGACCCGCTGTCCGACAAGCTGTTGGTGGCCGCGGCCGTGATCTCGCTGGCGGCGGTCTCGCGCTTCCCGGTGTGGGCGGCGGCGGTGATCGTGGTCCGGGAAGCCGCCGTCTCGGTTCTCCGCGCGTACATGGGGACGAGACGCGCGTCGATGCCGGCGTCGGACATCGCGAAGCTGAAGACGGTGGTGCAGCTCACCGCGATCGGCCTGTACATGCTGCCGCTGTCGCACGCGATGCACGGCGTGAAGCTCGTGGTTCTGTCGGTGGCGGTCGCCGTCACGGTGTACTCGGGTCTGGACTACTTCCTCCACGTGTCGGGCAGGGTCAGGACCCGTTGAGGGCGGAGATCGTCGGGGTGGGTACCGAGATCCTGCTCGGGCAGATCGCGAACTCCAACGCGCAGTGGATCTCGCAGAAGCTCGCCGAGATCGGGGTCGACGTGCTGCACCACCAGGCCGTCGGCGACAACCTCGATCGCATCGCGGAGGCGTTCCGTCTGGCCCTGTCGCGTTCGGACGTGGTGATCGCCACGGGCGGCCTCGGTCCGACGCAGGACGACATCACGCGGGAAGGGCTGGCCAGGGCCATCGGGGTCGGCCTGGAGCGACATCCGGAGATCGAGGACTCGCTCCGTGCGCGGTTCGAGAGCCTCGGTCGCGCGATGCCGGAGATCAATCTCGTGCAGGCCGACGTTCCCGAGGGCGGCCGGTACATCGTGGCGGAGCGGGGCACGGCGCCCGGGCTCGCGTGCGAGACGGACGGCAAGGTCGTGTACGCGCTTCCCGGGGTTCCGGCGGAGATGCGGGAGATGATGACCGGGACGGTGCTGCCGGAGCTCGAGCAACGCGGCGGGCCATCGGCGATCCTTTCCCGCGTGATCAGGTGCACGGGGATCCCGGAGTCGCGTGTCGCGGAGCTGCTCGCCGACCTCTTCGAGTCGAGCACGAATCCGACGGTCGCGTATCTCGCGTCCTCGGGCGAGGTGAAGGTCCGCCTCACCGCGAAGGCGGAGACGCGGGGGGAGGCCGAGGAGCTCCTCGCGCCGCTGGCCTCGGAGGTCGAGGGGCGGCTGGCGCCGCACGTCTTCACGACGGGCGACGAGGAGCTCGAGCAGGCGGTGGGGCGAGAGCTCCGGGCGCGGCGCAGGACGGTGGCGTGCGCGGAGTCGCTGACCGGCGGGGGACTGGCCTCCCGGCTCACCATGGCTCCGGGCGCGTCGGAGTACTTCCTGGGCTCCGCGGTCTGCTACACGGAGGAGGCGAAGGAGAAGGTCCTCGGCGTGTCGAGGGAAACGCTCGACGGCCCCGGCGTGGTCAGCGAGGAGTGCGCGCGGGAGATGGCCGCCGGTGCGCGGAACATATTCGGCGCGGACGTGGCCGTGTCGCTCACGGGCGTGGCCGGTCCGGATCCGCACGGAGGCCAGCCGCCCGGCCAGATCTGGATCGGGCTCGACGCCGGCGACGAGCAGCACGCGCGCGGCTTCCGCGCGCCGGGTGATCGCGATCAGGTCAGGCGGTGGGCCGAGCAGGCCGCGCTCGACATGCTCCGCCGGTACCTGCAGGGAACGTTGGGCGAGTAGTGGCGGGCGACCGCGCGTCGAGGCCGGAGGCGAAGCCGGTCCGGTTGTTCGTCGCCGTCGACGTGCCCGAGTCCCTTCGAGACGACGTCGCGGCGAGGATCGCGCCACTCCGCGAGCGGGTGCGCGGCAAGTGGGTGCCAACGCAGAACTGGCATCTCACGCTGAAGTTCCTGGGTGCGACGTGGCCCCGGGTCGTGGACTGGGTCAAGGCGTCCTGCGAGGGCGTGGCCCGGTCCCGCGATGCGTTCGAGACGTCGCTGACCGGGCTCGGGACGTTCCCGAACGAGCGCCGGGCGCGCGTCCTGTGGGTCGGTCTCGACGATCCCGCCGGCCGGCTGGCGTCGATCGTGTCGGGTCTCGACGACGCGCTCTCGAGCGAGTTCAAGGTGGAGAAGCGACCGTTCACGGCGCACCTCACGGTGGCCAGGTTCGATCCCACGGTGAGCCTCGCTGGGGAGCTCGAGGGGATCGAGGTGAGCGGAGAGCGGTTCTCGATCGACAAGCTGGTGCTGTACCGCAGCCACCTGCAGCGACCGGCCCCTCGCTACGAGCAGATCGGGGAGTTTCCCCTCGGTCGTTGACTCTCGAACACGCGTTCGGTACTGTCCGCATTGACCTCGAGGAAATACAGGCGTGTAATTCGTGTCGTACCCCATCGCTAGGGTTCGCGTGACGGACCCGAGAGGCGGGTCGGAGCAGGGAGGCGAAGGCATGGGCATGGACCGCGAGAAGATGCTCGACGTTGCGCTGGTGCAGATCGAGAAGCAGTACGGCAAGGGCGCCGTCATGAGGCTGGGAGAGCACCGGGCGGGGGAGGGCATCACCGTCACGCCCACCGGGTCGCTCGCGCTCGACATCGCGCTCGGCGTCGGCGGCATCCCGCGCGGGCGCATCGTCGAGGTCTTCGGCCCGGAGGGGTCCGGCAAGACCACGGTGTGTCTGCACATCATCGCGGAGGCGCAGCGCAAGGGCGGCATCACCGCGTTCATCGACGCGGAGCACGCGCTCGACCCCGCGTACGCCGCCCGCCTCGGCGTGAACTGCGACGAGCTGCTCGTGTCGCAGCCCGACTCCGGCGAGCAGGCCCTCGAGATCGCCGACGTCCTGGTGCGCTCGGGCGCGCTGGACCTCGTCGTGGTCGACTCCGTCGCCGCGCTCGTGCCGCGCGCCGAGATCGAGGGCGAGATGGGCGACTCCCACGTGGGGTTGCAGGCCCGGCTGATGTCGCAGGCCATGCGCAAGCTGGCGGGCTCGTTGAGCCGCTTCGAGACCACGGCGATCTTCATCAACCAACTGAGAGAGAAGATCGGCGTGATGTGGGGCTGCTTCTCCTATGGTACCCGGGTGACCCTCGCCGACGGGACCCAAGAGAAGATCGGCAAGATCGTCAACCAGAAGCTCCCGGTCGAGGTGCTGTCGTACGACCCGGACAATGGCGCCATCGTCCCAAAGAAGGTCGTCAACTGGTTCGACAACGGCACGACGGACCGCTTCCTCCAGTTCACCGTGGCGAAGCCGCGCGGCAACGGACGATCGCAGTTCGCGTGCACCCCGAATCACAAGATCCGCACGCCGGCCGGCTGGAAGGAGGCACAGGAGCTCTCTGTGGGGGATCGGGTGCTGGAAGCTCTTCCGCACCGCCTCTCTGATTTCCAGTGGCAGGTCCTGCTCGGTGGTCTCATGGGCGACGGTTCTCTGACGCATTCCAGGAGTGGACTCGGGGCCCGATTCCGCTTCGGCCACGGGCGAAAGCAAACCGAGTATGCGGACTGGAAGGGCTCTCTCTTCGCGAACGTGTCCGGCTCGCGCTCTACCAACGCCGAGGGGGTCGTCCATCACGACATGACCCCGCTCCCTGAGTTGGCCGAGCTCCGGGAAGCTGTCTACATCGGCGGCAAGAAGGTGTTCAGCTGGGACTACCTCAAACAGCTCACGCCGCTCTCGCTGGCCATCTGGTACATGGACGACGGCTCGTTCACGATCCGGGCGAAGGGCCTCCAGGAGCGGACACGCGACGGGAGCGGCCGAGCCACGATCTGCGTCGAGGCGATGGAGCCCACCACGCGAAGCCGTCTCGCCGAGTATCTGTCCGACACTTGGGGGATCACCCCGAGCGTGAAGATCGTGGCCGGCAAGACCATCTTCGTCTTCCCGAAGGACGAAACGGCCAAGCTCCACGCCCTGATCGCACCGTTCGTGCATCCCTCGATGCAGTACAAACTGCTCCCACGCTTCCGAGGGAAGTTCGACGTCGAGCCGGTGTTCGCGCCGATGCGCTACGAGTTGATGCCGATGCCGGTCCTCGGGATCAAATGGAAGCCGAAGACCAGGTCGATGCGCCGCTTCGACATCGAGGTCGAGGGCAGCCACAACTACCTCGTGGACGGCGTGGTGGTCCACAACTCGCCCGAGACGACCCCCGGTGGTCGGGCGCTGAAGTTCTACTCGTCGGTGCGGCTCGACGTCCGCAAGATCGAGACGCTGAAGGACGGCACCGACGTGGTCGGCTCGCGGACCCGAGTCAAGGTCGTCAAGAACAAGGTGGCGCCGCCGTTCCGCCAGTGCGAGTTCGACATCATCTACGGCACGGGCATCTCCAAGGAGGGATCGCTCATCGACATGGGCGTCGACTCCGAGATCGTGAAGAAGTCGGGCGCCTGGTTCACCTACGAGGGTGAGCAGCTCGGCCAGGGCAAGGAGAACGCCCGCCAGTTCCTCGCCGAGCATGCCGACATGGCCCTCGAGATCGAGCGGCGCATCCGCGAGGCGGTCGGCCTCACGGCGTTCGACAAGGTCGACAACGACCAGCCCGTGGAGATCGATCTCTCCGCCATCGAGGACGGCAACGGCCGCGCCAAGCCCAAGGTCGCGGCGAAGGACGACGGCGACGGTCCGGCGACCAAGACCAAGCCGAAAGACAGGGAGCCCACCGGGGTGCCGGCAGGCTGACTGGGGAAGGGGCCATGTCCGGTCCCCGGAGGGGCTCCCGATCGCGCGCCCCGCGATCCCAAGAGGACAGCGAAGGCCCGGTCCAGCCGCGGGGTACGGCCAAGGACCGGGCGCTTCGCCTCCTCGGGGCTCGCGATCGCAGCAGGCGGGAGCTCGAGCGGCGCCTGGCCATGGCGGGATTCGAGGCAGAGGACATCGCGCCGGCCCTCGACCAACTCACCGAGGCCGGCCTGATCGACGACGAGCGCTTCGCGGCCCAGGTCGTGGAGCACGCCCAGCGGGGCCGCCTCGCCGGCCGCAGGGCCGTCATGTCGTCCCTGCTCTCGAAAGGCGTCAGCCGATCCATGGCGGAGCGGGCCGCGGAAGGGCTCTCGTCCACCGAGGAGCAGCGTGCCGAGGCCCTGGCCGGGCGTCAGGTGGCCCGGCTGCGCTCGCTTGAGCCCGCCGTGGCCTTCCGACGGCTCTCGTCGCTCCTGGTCAGACGGGGTTTCGACCCCGGGATGGCGTTCTCGGTGGCCCGCCGGGCACTGGGGGAGGCCCCCGACGACGCCTGACGCCGGTCGGCCGGCCGTTGCAACCCTCCAGCCGACGCCGTACATTGTGCAATTGAGAGGCTGGAGAAATCGACTGATCGACCGAGTGCAACTGACGTGACCGTTCCGAACCCGAGACCACACGACCTGACCAGAGGGGAACGCGAGGGGCTCTTCCAACCCTGAGCCCCCGGGGGCCACTCTGCCCCGATCGCAGCAGGACGCACCTGGCCGGCCGGCCATCGCTTCGGCCTCCCATGGCTCGACCCTAGGAGGCAACGATGATCGTGGCAGTCGCCGCGCTGACCCTCCTCGTCGGCATCGGCATCGGATACGCCGTCCGCCGTTTCCTGGCGGCTTCTCACGTGCAGACCGCGGAGACCCGCGCCCAGAAGCTCGTCCTGGATGCGGAGCGCGAGGCCGAGACGAAGGTCCGCACCTCGCTCGTCGAGGTGAAGGAGGAGGTCGCCTCGATGCGCCGGGAGGCGGAGGAGGACGTCCGGGTTCGCCGCGAGGAGGTCACCAAGCTCCAGGAACGCCTGACCCGCCGTGAGGACCAGCTCGACAAGAAGCAGGGCGACCTCCAGCGGCAGGACGAGGAGCTCCGCAAGCTCGAGGGCAACCTCGAGCGCATCCGAACCGATCTCGAGAAGGTCGCCGAGCGCCATCGGCGCGAGCTCGAGACCGTGGCCCGCATGACGGCCCAGGAGGCCCGGGAGGCCCTCCAGACGCAGGTGGTCGACGCCGCCAAACGCGCCGCCATGGGGACGGTTCGCGAGATCGAACAGCGGGCACGCGAGGAGGCGGAATCACGAGCCCGCAAGATCGTGACCATCGCCATCCAGCGGGTGGCCTCGGAACAGACCTCCGAGTCGACCGTCTCGGTCTTCCCGCTCCCGTCCGAGGACATGAAGGGCCGCATCATCGGCCGCGAGGGCCGCAACATCCGAGCGTTCGAGGCCCTGACGGGCGTCAACCTCATCATCGACGACACCCCGGAGGCGGTGGTCCTCTCCTCGTTCGACCCCGTCCGCCGGGAGACCGCCCGGCTCACGCTCGAGAAGCTGGTCGCCGACGGGCGCATCCACCCGGCCCGCATCGAGGAGACGCACGAGCGCAGTCAGCGCGAGGTCGAGGAGGAGATCAAGCGCGCCGGCGAGGAGGCCCTGGACGACGTCGGCATCACCGACGTGCACCCCGAGATGATCAAGGTCCTCGGCCGGCTCAAGTTCCGCACGTCCTACGGCCAGAACGTCCTGCGCCACCTCGTGGAGTCGGCGCACATCGGGGCCGGACTGGCCGCCGAGCTGGGCGTGGATCCCGTGCTCGTCAAGCGGTGTGCCCTCATGCACGACATCGGCAAGGCCGTCACCCACGAGGTCGAGGGCTCCCACGCGCTCATCGGCGCGGAGCTCGCGCGACGCCTCAAGGAGGCCCCCGAGGTCGTCCACGCCATCGAGTCGCACCACGGCGAGGTCGAGCAGCGGACCATCGAGGCCGTGCTGGCCCAGACCGCGGACTCCATCTCGGGCGGCAGGCCCGGCGCCCGGCGGGAGTCCCTCGAGACCTACGTCAAGCGGCTCGAGCGACTCGAGGAGATCTGCACCTCCTACCCCGGTGTGGAGAAGACCTTCGCCATGCAGGCCGGACGCGAGGTGCGGGTCATGGTCAAGCCCGAGGACATCGACGACCTGGCCGCCCAGGTCCTGGCCAGGGACATCGCCAAGCAGGTCGAGGAGGAGCTGCAGTACCCGGGGCAGATCAAGATCACCGTCGTCCGCGAGACGAGGGCGGTGGAGCTGGCGAAGTAGAACGGACACCCCTCCTACACGGGAGCGAGGCCCCCGTGGACTAACATCGGCGGGGGAAGGGAGGTAGCCATGGCTACGCAGACCTCGTACCGCCCGCCGGCAACGATCGCGCTGCGCGTGCTGCTCACGCTCGTCGGGGCGGCGGGACTCATCATCGGGGCGTTCCTGGATTGGTTGAAGGGCGCCGGACCGACACACGGTACCGATGTCGGCGCCAACATCTTCTGGAGCACGAACCCGAGCTCGGATCCGAACTTCCTGGCGTCGGCCGGGTTCATCACGATCGTGATCGGGTTGGTGGCGATCCTCGGGCTCGCCATGCGAACGGGGGTCCTCACCCGCCTCGCGGGCGCCGTTGGCATCGTGGCCTTCATCCTGTTCGTCATCACGCTGTACCGGGTGAAGGGGGTCAACCTCGGCATCGACGACGTGGACATCGGGATGTGGCTGGTCCTGGTGGGCGGCGTCCTCGCGCTGATCGGTGGGTTCTTCGGCAATCGCGCGGTGATGACGACGACGGCTGCCCCCATGGCCGCCGGGCCTCCGCCCCCTCCCGCCTGAAGGGGGCCCGCGGGGGGCCAGGCCACCGGTCGCCGGCAGGATCGGCGGAGCGAGAGGGTCGCTCTGCTAGATTCGGTCCATGCCGCCTGAGCAGCGCTATCTCATCCGCACCTTCGGGTGCCAGATGAACGAGCACGACTCGGAGCGGATCGCGGGGCTGCTCGAATCGGACGGCTACTCACCCGCCGCCGGTGCCGAGGACGCCGAGGTGGTCGTGCTCAACACGTGCGCGGTGCGGGAGAACGCCGACAACAAGCTCTACGGATCGCTCGGCCACCTGAAGCCGTTGAAGGAGCGCAACCCGCGACTTCGCATCGTGGTGGCCGGCTGCCTGGCACAGAAGGATCAGGGCGCGATTCAGGCCCGCGCTCCGTGGGTCGATGTCGTCGTCGGCACGCACGCCCTCCCGTCGCTGCTTGATCTGATGGAGCGGGCCCGCCGCGACGGACCGCAGATGGACGTCCGGGAGTACACCGAGATCTTCCCCAGCGCGCTGCCGGCGAGGCGCGATTCGCGGCATCACGCATGGGTCAGCGTCAGCGTCGGCTGCGACAACCGCTGCACCTTCTGCATCGTGCCACTCGTCCGCGGCCCGCAGCTCTCGCGGGCGCTCGGGGACGTGGTGGCGGAGGTGGAGGGCCTGGCGCGGCAGGGCGTGGTGGAGATCACGCTCCTCGGCCAGAACGTCAACACCTACGGCCGCGACCTCACCGTCCCGGACTCGCCGCGGCATCCGCTGTTCGCCGAGCTGCTGCGAGCGGTGAACGACGTCGAGGGCATCCGGCGGATCAGGTTCACGAGCCCGCATCCCCACGACTTCACCGAGGACGTCATCGAGGCCATGGCCTCGTGCGAGCGGGTGTGCGAGCACATCCACTTCCCGATGCAGTCGGGCTCCGACCGCGTGCTGCATCTGATGAATCGCTCGTACCGGAGCGACCGCTATCTCTCCTGGGTTCGGCGCATCCGCGAGGCCATCCCCGGGGTGGCGTTCTCGACGGACATCATCGTCGGCTTCCCCGGCGAGACGGAGGACGACTTCCGCGAGACCCTGCGCGTCGTCGAGGCGGCTCGGTTCGACCAGGCCTACACGTTCCAGTACTCACCGCGCCCCGGAACCAGGGCCGCGGTCTTCGACGAGCAGATCCCGAAGCAGATCGTCCAGGAGCGCTTCGATCGCCTGGTCGCGCTTCAAGAAGGTATCTCCCTGGAACGCAACCAGCTCCTCGTGGGCGATGAGCTCGAGGTCCTCGTGGAGGGTCAGGGGCGCAAGGGCGGTGTCCAGGCCCGCACCCGCACCAACAAGCTGGTCCACTTCTCCGGGGCCCGCGCCGAGGGCGAGTTCCTCGACGTGCGGATCACCGCGGCGCACCCGCACCATCTGGACGGGGAGCCCGTCCCCGTCGCCGCGCTGACCGGGTAGCGGGCGTCGGGTGGAGCCCCTCCTCGCGCTGGTCGGACCGACGGCGTCGGGCAAGACGGACGCCGCGGAACGGCTCGCGCCGAGGCTCGGCGTCGAGATCGTCTCGGTCGACTCCATGAGCGTCTATCGCGGGATGGACGTGGGGACGGCGAAGCCGTCCCCCGAGCAGCGCGCGCGGGTGCGCCATCACCTCCTCGACGTCGCGGAGCCTGGCGAGGAGTTCTCCGTCGCCCGCTACCAGCGCCTCGCCCGTGAAGCGATGGCGGAGATCGAGGACCGGGGGAGTCGTCCGTTGCTCGTCGGGGGCACCGGCCTCTACTTCCGGGCCGTGGTCGACGACCTCGAGTTTCCGCCGACGGATCCCGAAATCAGGCGGGCCCTCGAGGCCGAGGCGGAGGGGACGGGCCCGGAGGTCCTGCACGCGACGCTCGCCGCCGCGGATCCGGAGGCGGCCTCGAGGATCGAGCCCGGGAACGTGCGTCGCACCGTCCGGGCCCTCGAGGTCGCGGCTGTCACCGGGCGACCCTTCTCGAGCTTCGGCGCGGCCTGGGAGCGGTTCCCACCCGAGCGTGTCCGGGCCGCCGGCGTGGAGCTTCCCGCGGAGACGCTGCGCGATCGGATCGAGCGCCGCGTGCGTTCCCAGTTCGAGGCCGGCCTGCTGGAGGAGATCCGCGCGCTCCTCGCCCACGGCGCAGGCCCGTCCCTGACCGCGCGTCAGGCCATCGGGTACGCTGAGGCCATCGACCACGTGGCCGGACGGATCTCGCTGGACGAGGCGGCCGAACGCACGGTGAAACGGACGCGCGCCCTGGCCCGCCGGCAGCTGTCCTGGTTCCGTCGCGACCCGAGGATCCGGTGGTTCCGCGCGGGGACGGGCGGAGCGAGCGAGCTGATCGACGACCTTGAGGAGTTCTATCGCCGTGGATGAGATCCCGTTCGGGAAGTACAACGGAACCGGCAACGACTTCGTGATGATCGCCGACGTCGACGGCCGGTACACGCTGAGTCCCCAGCTGATCGCCGCCATCTGCGACCGGCACCGCGGCGTGGGAGCCGACGGGCTCATCCGTGTCACGGAGTCGTCTGAGGGCGACTTCTTCATGGACTACTCCAATGCCGACGGCAACGTCTCCCAGATGTGCGGCAACGGCATCCGGTGCCTGTCCAAGCTCGTGTACGAGCGAGGCCTCACGGACAAGCGCGACCTGGCCATCGAGACGCGGGCCGGGCTGAAGTACGTGTCGCTGCACTTGGACGACGGCGTGGTGAACGCCGTCACCGTGGACATGGGTGCCCCGGCCCTCAACCGCGGATCGCTTCCGATGGAGGGGGATCCCGCCTCGTCGTTCCTCGCCGAGCCGGTGGAGGTCGAGGGGCACTCCTACAAGGGGAGCGCCGTGTCCATGGGCAATCCGCACCTCGTGCTGTTCGTCGACACCGATCCGCGTGACGTGGATGTTGCCGGCATCGGCTCCCGGCTCGAACGCGACCCTCGTTTCCCGGAGGGGACGAACGTGGAGTTCGCCGCGCCCGCCGCCGGGGGCCTCGCCGTGCGCGTGTGGGAGCGCGGCGTCGGCGAGACCATGGCCTGCGGCACCGGCGCATGCGCGTCCCTCGTCGCGGCGCACCTCGCGGGGCTGGTGCCGGCGAGAGCCGACGTGACCTTCCCCGGCGGCACGCTCGACGTCGACTGGCGCCGCGACCAGGGTGACCACGTGTTCATGACCGGTTCCGTCGAGCGGACCTTCGAGGGCGTCCTGGAGCCTGCGTGGCTGGAGGCGGGACTCGCCGGATGAGGATCGCCAAGCGGGTCGAGACCCTCCCGCCGTACCTGTTCGCGGAGCTCGACCGGCGCATCTCCGAGCGGCGCGCTGCCGGGCAGGACATCATCTCGCTCGGGGTGGGCGACCCGGACTCCCCCACACCGGAGCACGTGGTCGATGCGGCGGCCGAGGCCGTCCGCGACCCCTCGACCCACCAGTACCCCTCGTACTACGGCATGCCGGAGTTCCGGGGGGCGATCGCCGATTGGTACCGTCGCCGCTTCGGCGTGGAGCTCGACCCCGATCGCGAAGTGCTGCCGCTCGTCGGATCCAAGGAAGGGCTCGCGCATCTCGCGGTCGCGTTCGTGGATCCCGGCGACGAGGTGCTCGTCCCCGATCCCGGTTATCCGATCTACGGGGTCGGCACCATGCTCGCCGGCGGCACGCCGGTCCCGATGCCGCTCGGTGCGGAGCGCGGGTACATGCCTGACCTCGACACCCTGACCGCGAACGACCGCACGAAGCTCATGTGGCTGAACTATCCGTCGAACCCCACCACCGGTGTGGCCGACCTCGCGTTCTTCGAGAGAGCGGTGGCGTTCGCCCGGGAGCACGACCTGCTCGTCGCCCACGACGCGGCGTACTCGGAGATCACGTTCGACGGGTACGTGGCGCCCTCGATCCTGGAGGCCCCCGGCGCGAAGGACGTCGCGGTGGAGTTCGGGTCGC
>JBHELK010000076.1:0-24238 GCA_046263085.1 Actinomycetota bacterium | reverse complement strand
GAGACGTTGCTCGGTCCCACCCTGAACCCCATCGTGAACGACCTCGCGCCCGACGAGCTGCGGGGCCGGTACAACGGGGTCTCTACGCTCGCGTGGACGACCGGCTTCATGCTCGGGCCGACCATTGCCGGGTTCGCGCTGGCCGCCGAGCGTCCGGCGGAGCTGTTCCTGGGACTCGTCGTGGCCTGCGGCGTGGCGGCCGTCCTGGCCCGCCGCCTGGAAGCCGTCCTCCCGGCCCAGGTGAACAGGATCGGCGAGGGGGAGCCCGAGGTCACCGATACCGCCCCCGCGAAGGGCGACCTCGTCCCCCCCGGGCCGGGGCCCTGATCGAGGGGCGAGCGCGATGCAGGATTTCCGTGGGCGCGGCGCGAATGAGATCCCCTGCGAGGTGTCGCGAAGCTGACAGGCAGGGTGTCGGCTGGGAGAACGACCGGGCGCATATCCGGGCATATCGTGCGTGTGAAGACATCGGACCGACCGGAAGGAGGAGTCATGCGAAAGGACACCGAAGGGCGCGGCGTGAATCTCGGAAACACGAACGAGACGGTGGCCGAGGACACCGAGGGCCACGGGTCGGGCCTACAGCACAACGAGACGGTGGCCGAGGACACCGAGGGCCACGGATGGGCGGGCAACGCCAACGAGACGGTGGCCGAGGACACCGAGGGCCACGACACGCGGATCAACACCAACGAAACGGTGGCCGAGGACACCTCGTCCCGGTAGCAATCCGCAGGATCACCAACCAGACATCGGCCCGGGCCATCGCCGGCTCGGGCCGATGAACGTCCGGAGGAGTCCCGTGGACAGCATCGAAGGGCTTCGGTCGACCGGGGAGTACGCCCGCGCGCGAGCGGCGGCTCGAGATGCCGTCCACGTCGATGCGGACGATCCGGGAGGTCTCGCGGCATCCCTCCTGGGGCTTGCCCGCCTCGACGAGGCATTCGGCGACTAAGACGAGGCGGAACGCAACGCGAAGCGGTCGATCGAGTCTGCGTCGTCCGCCGGGAACAACCCGATTCGGGCCGCGGCACTCGCCCTCCTCGCGTACGTCCTCGAGCCGCAGGCCCGGTTCGACGAAGCGCAGCGAGCCATCGACGAAGCCGTCGAGCTCGCCCCGGATGGATCGCCCGCCCGCTGGGAGGTCCTCCTCGAGAGCGGACGGCTTCGACAGGAGCGCGGTGAGCCGGCCGCCGGGGAGGGACCGATGCGGGACGCGCTCGCGCTCGCGGAAGCCCTTCCGGAGACGGAACGAGACCGCGCCGTCGCGCTCACACTCAACGCGCTGGGGAACTGCGTCCGGGCACAGGGCCGGTACGACGAG
Organism: Actinomycetota bacterium; assembly: GCA_046263085.1. GTDB lineage: Bacteria > Actinomycetota > UBA4738 > UBA4738 > JACQTL01 > JBHELK01. Next base: position 22,914 of record JBHELK010000076.1, on the reverse strand, counting down.
GCGCTGCCCCTGCTGCAGCGTGCGGTTGCGCTGACGGAGCGGGCCTTCGGCTCCTGGAGCGTGGAGCTGGCGATCGCGCTCAACACGTTCGGGGTGCTGTGCAAGTTCAGCGGGCGGTTCGACGAGGGGATCGCCACGTATCTGCGCTCCGTGGAGATCACGGAGCGAGCATTCGGGGAGACCCATCCGGACCTGGCGTCGCTCTATCACAACCTCGGAGGACTGGAGCACGCTCGCGGGGACTTCGCGCGCGGTGAGCCGTACGCGAGGAAGTCGGTGGAGATCCGGGAACGCGTCCTCGGGCCGGACGATGTCAGGACGGTGCTCGATCGAGCCGCCTGGGCATCCCTTCTGGACGGACTGGGCCGAAGCGACGAGGCGGAATCGATATTGCGAGACGCCGTCCCGAAGCTCGAGGCCGCCTTCGGCCCCGCGCACCACGAGGTGGCCGTCCAGCTCAACAACATCGCGGCCATCGCCCAGCGGCGAGGGGATCTGGAGGAGGCCGAGACTCTTTACCGGCGCGCCCTGGCCATCAAGGAGCAGCTCCTGAGACCGGACTCGCCGGAGATCGGCATCACACTCAACAACCTGGGCCTGGTGTGCAAGGCCGCGGGCCGGCTGGACGAGGCGCAGGTCCTCTACCGCAGGGCTCTCGAGCTCCTCGAGGCCGGAATGGACCCCGCCCACCCCGCGATCGCCTCCGTACGGAGGAATCTGAAGGCCCTGCAGCGAATCCCCAGGTTGTCGGGAAGCTGACACCAGGGGTGTCGGGCAGGCGAAAGAACCAGTCCCAACCGGGACATAGGGTCGTGTCAGACACGGATTCCAAGTGAAGGGAGAGAATCATGACGAAGCGAGACCGGGGCGGTTGGACCAACGCCAACGAGACGGTGTCCGAGGACACGGAGGGACACGGCGTCCAGAACAACGCGAACGAGACCATCCGAGAGGACGCCGAGGCGCACCGGATCGCATTGAACGGCAACCAGACCGTGGCCGAGGACACCGAGGGTCACGCCCTCACGGGCAACACGAACGAGGTCGTTGCCGAGGACAGCGAGGGGGACGGGTCGGGCAACTAGCACCGGCGGGATCCGCTGAAAGAGAGGGCGCGACGGCCCTCGGGAGCGTCCCTCGGAGCGCGTTACAGATAGCGGGGGTCGCGGGCACCTGCAGGCGGCTGGCCGTCGGGGCCCGGTGGCGCCGATCCCTCCGGAAGCTGCCGGCGCTGTGCCTCCTGGAACGCGCGCATGGCCTGCATCTGCATGGCGATCTGCGTCCCCTGGAACAGACCCTCCAGCCATCCCAGGATCTCGGCGTGTCCGAGGGCGAGCTCCTCGAGGGAGCCCTCCTTGATGTCCGGCGTGAGCTCGTCGAGCTCCTTGTAGAGCTCCGGGGGGAGCGACTCCTTCAACTCGGTGCAGACCCGCTCGTGGAAACGGCGGAGATGGTCGACGGCCCCCGGCTCGGGACGGATGCGCCTCGCCTCGTCGAGCACCTCACGCGTGACGGACGCGATCCGGATCAGCTTCTGCGGATCGAGGCCCACCGACTCCGTCGCGCCGTCCGCGGGCGCGTCGGGCGCGTCGGACGCGGTGCTCTGCACGGCCTCGGGCTGCTCGCTCACGCCGGTCAGCCTACGTCACTTCGATGACTACGCGAACCGGTAGACGTACACCCCGCGTCCGAAGGTTGCGGTCACGAGCACGTTCGACGAGTCGTCCCCTCCCTTCCACGACAGGGAGCTGATCGGCGTCCTCGGCAAGCCGTGGCCGAGCGTCGCCCATGCGCCTCCGCTCGTGTCGTTCGAGATGAACACGCCCACCTGCGTGCCCGCGACGAGCTGACCGCCGTGGAGCTCGACCGCGAAGACCGGGGCGTCCGGCAGGTTGCCGGACACGTCGGTGAAGTGCTCGCCGGCGTCGGTGGACTTGAAGACGTGGCCGGTCCCGATGTGCTTGTTCGGATCGAGATACGAGCCCGGCGGCACCCACTGCCGGTTCGTGTACCCGCCGAGCGTGACATACACGGTGTTCGGGTCGGCCGGGTCGATGGCGACGTCCGTGATGTAGCGGTTCGGGAGGCCCGCGGCCGACGCGAAGTGCCATCCGGCCGGCGTGGCCCGCTTCGGCGGCACCGTGCCGCCGACGTTCGTGGCCAGCCCGGTCTGGAACCCCGTGTCCCAGTTGCCGAGCAGGTCACACGGTCCGCAGAACCCGACGTACGAGGCGTCGCCGTGCACGGCCAACCCCGACATCAGCGCGACGCCGTTGCCGCCGGACGTCAGGTCGAACACGTCCTGCCACTTCGTGCCGAGACAGGCCGCCCCAAGCACTGGGTCCTCCGTGCCGGCGGTGGCCGGCCCCGAGATCGTCTCCCAGACGTGGGTCCCTGCCGTCAGCAGATGGTTGGCGTCTGTCGGATCCATCTCGAAGGGGTTCGCGAACTGCGACCCGCCGCTGGCGGGATCCTCGGGCGGGTCCATGCACGCCCAGGACGCCCCGCCGTCGGTCGTCACGCGCATGTCGGCGAACGTCGTCTCCGTGTACGCGACGTCGCTGTTGTTCGGATCGGTGGCGACGTAGAAGCCGTCGCCCCCGAAGGCCATGTACTGCTTCTGGTCGGTGCCGTCGATGAACCCGCTGCCGTTGTCCTGCAGACCGATCCACGTCCGGCCGTCGTTGGCCATGTCGGCGTCGTACGGCAGGAGCGTGTGGAACCCGGCGTTCGTGCCTTCGCCCCACCTGTCGGCCTCGAAGTCCTGACCCCTCTTCGCGTGCTGCTGGAAGACGCCGCCGTCGTTGCCCACGAGGAGGGTGACGCCGCCGCCCTTCCGGTCCGGAACGAAGATCGCGTCGTGCTGGTCGGGGTGTGTCGTGCGGCTGGTCGTGTCACGGGTCGGACAGTTCGGCTGTCCGGTGTCGAGGAGCATGCACGTCTTGTCCGCGAAGTACGGACCGATGACGTGGAAGTCGCCCTGTGGGTCGTCCGAGGATCCGTCCTGCGGCTGATCGGTGTGGCGGTTCTCCCACACTTCCTCGAGACCGAAGAGGATGCGCATCGGGACGCCGCTCTTCGTCTGGCGGGTCGGATCGACCTTGATCCACTCGTTGTACCAGGCCTGCACGCCGGGGGCATACAGCGTCGCCTGCCCGGCCCCCGTGAGCGCCGATCCGGTGTTCGGGTTCTCGGAGATCTCGTTCGTGTCCGCCATCTGCGTCCACGTCTTGCCGAAATCCTTCGACACGTAGATGCCGTTCAGCACCGTGTTGCTCGCTCCCGTGCCGAGATCATCCGGTGCGTCGATCTGGCCGGTCTGGCCGTCGTTGAAGATCTTCGAGTCCTCGACGACGGCGTAGACGAAGTTATGGTTCTGCTTCGGCCCGGTGGCCAGGCCGAGCTCGGTGCGCCCCACGTGGTCCTGCGGCGCGAAGCCGTCCAGGCCGAGCTTCTTGAACGTGCCGGGCTTGCCGCTCTGGGATCGGTACAGACCGTTCCAGTTCGCCTGGGGCTTGCCGTTCGAGAACGTCGCCCCGCCCGCGCGGTAGCCGACGGCAGCCAGTACGCCGCCGCCGTGCGCGTGGGTCGTGCCGCCCGGGACCTTCACGACCACGTCGGTCACGAAGTTGGCGAACTCGCATTGGCCGAACCCGACCTTGCCGGCGCACGGACCGGTGGGGAGGCGCACGTTCGCGAAATGCCTGCCGGCGTCGCGCGATCGATACAGGCCCTGGCTCGTCGCGACGTACACCACGTTCGTCTTCCGCGGGCTGATCGCCACCTGGTACCCCATCGCGCCGGTCGGGACACCCTTCGCCCGGCGCCAGTGCTTGCCGAGGTCCTTGCTCCAGAACGCGCCGGCGCCGGTGTAGGTGTCGCCTCCGCTCAGCGGTTCGCCCCCGACCACGATCACCGTTCCTCCCCCGGCGTTCGTCCAGCCGACGGCACCGTTGATCTGTGAGGGCAGCCGGTCGCCGATCGAACGCCAGTGCTTGCCGAGATCGGTGGAGACCCACACGCCCCCGGTCCCGATCGTGGCGAACAGTCGATGCCCCTTGCCGTCGTAGTCCAGGCTGTCCACGCGCCCCGACAGCTGGTCGAGACCCTCCCCGTTCACGCTGACGAAGCGGGGGTCGTCCGCGATGAGCGGCCCCCTCCCGTACGGGCTCCATTCGCCGCCCGTCCCCGCGATGGAGGAGCGCTTCGCACCGAGCGCCCGGGCCTGGCGGAGGGCCGCGGCGTAGGACCCCGGCCGCTCGCCCGAGGACATGGCCGCTCGCTGGCCACTCATGGCCTCGATCTCGTCGAAGGACTCGGGGTGGCGGTCGTTCACGCAGACCCCGGCAGCCCGGGCCGTCCGCGTCTGCGCCGCCGCTGGAGGAGCGAGGTCGGCCAACGTCCGCTCCCGCGCCGTGTCCTGCGCTGCAGGATGGAATCCCGGCGGGCACGCTGCCGCCGAGCCGGCCCCGGTTGCGGCGACGGCGAGCGCCACGACGAGGCTGCATGCGGCGAGAGCTGCGATCTTGCTCTTCAAAGGAGATCCTCCTCGGTGACGGTGATGAGGCTTTCCACACTAGGACGGTCCGTGCGGTAACGCAGAGTGGGAATTATCCCCTTGACGTAGGTACCTGCTCATGCTACCTTCCCCTCATGAGCAAGAGCGATAGGAACAATCCAAAGCGTTCGACCGCCTCGGAATCTCGCTACACGTTCATGCACTTCGAGCGGGATTTCCCCGACGACAAGGCTTGCCTGGAGTGGCTCGTAGAGTTCCTGTACCCGAACGGCATCCACTGTTCGAAGTGTGACAGAGTCACGAAGCACCACCGCGTCAAGTCCCGCCCCTCCTACTCTTGTCAGTTCTGCGGGCGCCATGAACACCCCATGCGAGGGACGATCTTCGAGGACTCGGCCACCTCCCTGAAGCTGTGGTTTCACGGCATCTTCCTGATGAGCCAAACGCGATGCGGTATCAGCGCGAAGCAGCTCGAACGCGAGCTTGGAGTGACCTATAAGACTGCATGGAGAATGTTCCACAAGATTCGCTCGATGCTAGGAGACGATGGACAGCCCTTCGACGGAGAGGTTGAAGCAGACGAGGCCTACGTCGGAGGACGGGATCACTGGAAGCACAAGAGCAAGCGCCGTCCAGGTCGGCCCCGCGTCGGGTACGGGAAGACCCCGGTGCTAGGTATTGCTCAGCGCGGGAAGGGCGGAAAGTCCGGCAAGGTCAAGGCGGTTGTCGTGGGGTCAGCAAGCAGGAAGGACCTACTCCCACACATCAAGACGAAGGTACTTCCGAAGTCCGTCGTCTACACCGAGGAGTGGCACTCCTACGACGTGCTACCGGACGAGGGCTACACGCACCGCCGAATCCACCACTCGCAGAAGGTGTACGTCCACGGCAACATTCATACGCAGACCATCGAGGGGTTTTGGTCGCTGGTGAAGCGTGGGATCACTGGCGTCTATCACGGCGTCAGTGCAAAGCACCTTCAGACCTACTTGGACGAGTACACCTTCCGTTACAACAATCGGGACAACGAACGCGGGATGTTCAGCGCTTTCTTGTCCCGCGTTGTGGCGAAGGCTCCTGTCTCGTAGCAGCCTTCTTCAAATCACGGAAGAAGTTAGCGCGGGTCAGCGGCTTCTTCACCACTGGATTCCCCGTCACCGTCTGGTGCGTCGGACGTTCGCTCGTCGTCTTCTTCATCTAGCCATGCCTCCTCGCTGATGCCAGCCTGTCTCAGAACGCGTGTGAGCAGCCCAATTCGAAGCGGGAAGTCGTGCGGGTTGGGAATCGCCGGCTTGTGATTTCCCCTCTTCATGAAGGGATGTGGCCCACGCTGGAAGGGTCCCTCGTATCCCAACGCTCGAAACCGGGCGTAGAAGTCGGCTTCCGTTGTTTGCCTGGGAAGCGGCATGCGTGGTCACGACAGGATGTTGGGGTCAATGCCGTCAATGACAGGCAGGTCGCCGTCCTTATCCTCAATCTTCCACTCGACCCAGGCTCGGAGGACCGACGCGAGCTTCTGAAGACTGTCCTCCTCGCTGGGACCGTCTCCCCACACATCACGCATGTCTGGGATTGAGGCGAAGTAAGTGCCATCTTCTACCCGCTCCGTGATTGCACGGAGCATGGCTCGGTCGATGTACTTACTGAGAAGCCTCTCCGTAGGTGATTCGGTGACGGGCACAATCTCCGACACCACCTGGAGCCAGTTTGGCTCAGACGGCTGATCTCGATTGAAGAGGCCTGTCTTCTGCTCCGTCATATGTTGCTGAAGTTCCTTGGTGTTGATCACGCTTCGCCCTCCGTGGTCCCGCCATCCGGGCGCCGCAACAGTTCGTCCGGCACCGAGATCGACGTTACGTTCTGCGAATTGACCGAGTACACGGGCTGGCCTTGGTCGTCGTACATGTTGTCGATACGGACAACCTCCGTGACGACCAGCTTCATGTTGAGGACCGTCCCATCCGACAGGAGGTACTCGTTGAAGTTCTCTGTCACGGCTTGGAAGGGCACCACCGTTGCGTCCATCTCGGGTGCTCCTGGCCCGAGGTGGATCTTCTTCTTTCGCGGTCCCGGCATGTTCGCTCCCCAAATTACATATGTGTGCTTCTACCTGCGGAAACGCAGGGTCGTGGGCGTATGGTCGCACACCTTTTGTCGGCTCGAAAGCCCTGTCTCTGAACTCTGCGTCCATGAGAGTATACCTTCCTCTAGGGGATAAGTTCACGCAGAGTTAACGACGGCGAAACCCCTCCGATACTCGGTTCGGGATACGCTCCGGCCGGTCCAACACGAAGGGGGTTCCATGGCCACACCCAAGGACGTCATGTCGCTCGCCAAGGACGCGGGCGCGCAGATCGTCGACCTGCGCTTCTGCGACCTGCCCGGCCTCATGCAGCACTTCTCGATCCCGATGTCGGAGCTGTCCGAGGACGACTTCGACTCCGGGTTCGGCTTCGACGGCTCCTCGATCCGCGGGTTCCAGGAGATCCAGGAGTCCGACATGCTCCTGCTCCCCGACCCCGAGACCGCCTACATCGATCCGTTCCTGCAGCACTCGACGCTGGTGATCCACTGCTTCGTGAAGGACCCTGTCACCGGCGAGATGTACAGCCGCGACCCGCGCTACATCGCGAAGAAGGCGGAGCTGTACCTGCAGCAGACCGGCATCGCCGACACGAGCTACTGGGGACCGGAGTGCGAGTTCTACATCTTCGACTCCATCCGCTTCGACCAGAACCAGCACGAGGGGTACTACTTCATCGACGCAATCGAGGGCGTGTGGAACTCGGGAAAGGACGAGCCGGGTGGCAACAAGGGCTACAAGCCCCGGTACAAGGAGGGGTACTTCCCGCTGCCGCCCATGGATCACTACCAGGACCTGCGCAGCGAGATGGTCCTTCAGCTGCAGAACGTCGGCATCGACGTCGAGGTGCAGCACCACGAGGTCGGAACCGCCGGCCAGGCGGAGATCGACATCCGCTACAACACGCTCCTCAAGAGCGCGGACGCGGTGCTCAAGTACAAGTACGTCATCAAGAACACCGCTCGCCTTGCGGGCAAGACCGTCACCTTCATGCCGAAGCCGATCTTCATGGACAACGGCTCCGGCATGCACACGCACCAGTCGTTGTGGCGTGACGGCGAGAACCTGTTCTGGGACGAGGTCGGCTACGCGGGACTCTCCGACATGGCCCGGTGGTACATCGGAGGTCTGCTGGCCCACGCACCGTCGATCCTCGCGTTCGCGGCGCCGACCACGAACTCGTACCGCCGCCTGGTCCCGGGCTACGAGGCGCCGATCAATCTCGTGTACTCGCAGCGCAACCGATCGGCGTGTGCACGCATCCCCGTGTACTTCCAGACCCCTGCTGCGAAGCGTGTCGAGTTTCGCTCGCCGGACCCATCGTGCAACCCATACCTCGCATTCCCGGCGATGCTCATGGCGGGATTGGACGGCGTGAAGAACAAGATCGAGCCTCCAGACCCCGTCGACAAGGACCTGTACGACCTCCCGCCGGAGGAGGCCGCACTGGTCCGCCAGGTGCCGGGCTCACTGGAGGAGGTGCTGAACGCGCTGGAGGCCGACCACGGGTACCTGCTCGAGGGTGGCGTGTTCACCCAGGACGTGATCGACACCTGGATCGACTACAAGCGCTCGGAGCTCGACGAGATCCGGCTCCGGCCGCATCCGTGGGAGTTCTACAAGTGGTACGACGTGTGACGCGGCGGCTCAGTCGTACAGGCCGTCGAAGACGCCGCTGACGACCGCGTAGCACTCGCACGCCGAGGCCTCGAGCCGGCTTCGGTCGAGGATGCGGATCTCGCCCCTGCGGTACTCGATCGCCCCGCGCTCCTGGAGTTGCTCCGCGGCCTCGGAAACGGACGCTCGCCGCACGCCGAGCATGTGCGACAGGAACTCGTGCGTCATCGGGAACACGTCGGACTCGGTTCGATCACGCGTCATCAGCAGCCATCGGCTGGCGCGCCCCTCCACCGGGTGCAGGCGGTTGCAGGCGACGTTCTGGGTCGCCACCGTCAGCACCGCGTTGGTGTACCGGTCGACGAGGTCCCGCAGATGGGACTCCTCAGCCACCATCTCGCGGAACCGGTCGGCGGCCATGGCCAGCGCACGCCCCGGGACCTGCACGATGGCGGTGCCGTGGGTGGCCCTTCCGGTGCCGACTGCGGCCGGAACGCCGGCAACCCCCTCCGATCCGACGACGCCGCTCTCGACGGACGAGCCGTCGGCCATGGTCGTGAGCATGGACACCAGACCCTTCGTGACGAAGAAGACGTCCTCGACCTTCTCTCCTCGCTCCGTGAGCACGTCCCGCAAGACGAGGTCGCGGGGTCGGAGATCAGGGTCCAGCTTCTGGACGAGTGAGGGCTCGAGGTGATCGAGGACGGCGTTCCCCGTCGCCCCAGCGCGGTCGACCATGTGGAGGTTCCCCTCTGTCGTGTATCGACGAGGGTCCGCTCACCCGTGCCGGGTGTCAAGGGCCGAAGGTGAGATTCCGGTCAGATCCGTACGGTCCCGGACCGACGGCCCGGCCCGGCCGTCGTAACGTTCGGGGCGTGCCCCCATCACGATCACGCCCCATCGCGTCGGTCCCCCTTCCGGATGGCGTTGCGGGCGTCGAGGTCATGTGGAAGGTCCTCGAGATCCTGACCAACGAGCATGGCGCCCGGGTCACGGACGTCGACGTCACCGACGAAGCGGCTACGGCGGAGGTCGTCCTTCCCCGACCTCGGCCCGCCGCGTGACGTCGATCCGCATCCCCTCCGGCGGCGCGGGCAAACGGCGGCCGGTCATCCGGGCGCACGTCTCCGGCGCGCGTGTAGTCTCTCTGCCCGGGGGGATGCTGGTGGGCGCCCAGATCGAGATCGAGCGAACGGAACAACCGTCCGGCTTCCGTCTTGCCGGCGAGCTCGACCTGACCACCGCGCCGAAGCTCGAGGAAGCCCTCCGCTCCGCGGGATCGGGTGAGCCCCTCACCCTCGACGTCACGGATCTGCGCTTCATGGACAGCATCGGGATCCGGGTGCTGCTCACCGCGGCCCAGGAGTACTCCGAGGAATCTCCGCTCGTGCTGCTGAATCCCTCCGGGGAGGTTCGCCGCGTGCTCGAGGTCTCGGGCCTGATGGGCGGCGCCCCGGGTCTCCGTGTCGAAGGTGGCGACGGTGACGAGGCCGCCGCCGGGGATCCCTCGGCGTCCTAGCCCGACCCGTCCTCTTCCGAGTCCGCGGCCGCCTCCTCCTCCGCCACCACCGGACGCCCCGGCATCCACGGGCGGTCCGGCAGGATCAGCGTGGATCCGCTCGCCAGCGCGACCACCTTCCCATCCGCATTCACCAGGCTCGCGTTGGCGACGGCGAGGGTGCGTCCCCGGTGCACGACCGTTCCGTGTCCGACGAGGTCACGTCCGTCGGCAACCACGGGCCGCACGAAGTTGACCTTGAGATCGAGCGGCGAGAACGCCGACCTCGCCGGAACCGTCGTCTGTACCGCACCGGCGAGGGCGATGTCCGCGAGGAACGCGATCGCGCCCCCGTAGATGCGCATGCCCGGCGAGTTCAGCCACTCCGTCATGGGGAGCGCGAACGACGCCGCGCCCTCGCCGGCCTCCACCCATCGCCCGCCGAGAAAGTTCCCCAGCGGAGGTGACGGGAGATCCTGGGCGACGAACGCCTGCAGGATCTCGAGCCCCGTCATCCGATCCCAGACGTCCTGCGAGAGGATCTCGCCCACCGCGTCGCGCAGGTACGGGTCGGGGGTGTCGAAGACGGGCCGCTCGTACGACACGAGCTCCGCGGGGGGCTCCGGAGGCGGTGAGACGACCTCGTACAGGAAGCACCGGGTCGTGCCGTGCGCGAGGACCCGCCCGCGCGCGTCCTCCACGGTGACCTGCGACAGGCCGAGCGACCTCCCCGCCTGGATGAGCCGCCCGCGCGCCACGAGCCGCTCGCTCTCCACGGACGCCGGCCGGAGGAAGCTCATCGACAGATCCGACGTCGCCAGGATCTTCCCCGGTGGCAGCGCGGTGGACACCGCGGCGCCGAGGGGGGCGTCGGCCAGGAACGCCATCACGCCCGGAGTGAACACGCCGGCGGGGGTCTGCCACCACGGTGAGGCCGGCATCTCGAACACCGAGAGCCCCTCCTCCACCCGCGTCGGACGCAGCCCGGACAGGTGGTGGATCGGTGGCGGCGGCATGAAGCCGCGTACGGAGGCGTCCAGTCGCTGCATGCCGTCGAGGCCGAGGAAGCTCAGGTCGGCGTACCCGCCCCGGGAAGGCTCCCGCCAGATCTCGTGCTCGGCCACGGCGGCGACTCTAGCCGTCGTCCTCGCCGTAGAAGACACGCTCCATCGCCGAACGGGCCCGCCTCGTGATGCGCCGGTAATCCTCCAGGAAGCTCTGGCGCGGGTACTCCTCGTAGCCGAGCCTCCGCGCGAGCGCGACCTGGTCCTCCGGCGACGGCGGGACCGCCGCGGCGTGGAGCCGCCGGTCGACCTCGAGAGCGTTCTTCACGTCGTTCAGGAACACGAACGCCTCCGACAGCGAGAGCGCCACGCTGTCCTCCAGGAGGCGGGCGGCGGCGAGCCGCTCGATCGCGTCCAGGGTCCGCCGGGACCGGACCTCCTCGTACCGGCCGCCGTGTCGCATGAGCGAGAGCTCCACGGCGAACTGCACGTCGGCCAGCGATCCGTACCCGAGCTTGAACGCGAAGCGCCCCGCATCGGCCGGCTTCACGCGCTCCCTCTCGACGCGCACTCGCATCCGCCGGATCTCGGCGACATGCTCGACGGGGAGGGACTCCGGATAGGCGAAGTCCGACGCCACCGCCTGGAACCGCCGCCCGAGCTGCTCGTCCCCGGCGACCACTCGCGCCCGGAGCAGCGCCTGGAACTCCCACAGCTTGGCCCATCTCTGCCAGTACTCGAGGTAGGCCACGATGGATCTCGCGATCGGCCCCGCGCGCCCCTCCGGACGAAGGTCGGCGTCCGGCTCCCATCCGGCGTCCCTGATCCGCGCGAGGACGTGCTCCGCCGTCCGCGCGGCCTCCTGGAAGTGGGCAGGCCCCTCCCCCTCGTACACGAACATCACGTCGAGGTCGGACGCGAAGTTGAGCTCCTCGGCGCCCAGCTTCCCCATCCCGATCGCGGCGAAGGGCAGCTCCGGAGCGGCCTCCTGGAGCGCGTGGCCGATCACGTGCTCGGCGATCCTGGTGAGGCGCAGACCGGCCTCCTTCGGCGACGTGCGGCGCGCCGCATGGTTGGCCACCTCCTCGATCAGCATCGCCTGTGCCGTCTCGATCCACGTCGCGTCGGCGGGCAGCTCCTTCAACAGGCGAGGGTTCGCGGCCAGGAGGTCGGTGGCGAACGAGCTGGCCGCCACGACGTGCGCGAGGTTCTCGGCCTGCTGCGGGTCGGAGGCCAGGCGGTCGGCGAGAGCCATGTCGCCGAAGAGGCCGGCGACGACGCGTTCGAGGCGCACGAGGGCGGCGTCGGGGTCGGAGGCGAGCGCGAGGGCCGGCGCCATCACCGGGAAGACGATGCCGAGCACCTTCCCGAGGCGCGATCCCGGCTCCATCAGCCGGTCGAGCAGCTCGTAGGCGACCCGGGGCCGCCGGAAGCCGAGACCGGTCATGAGCTCCTCGGTCGCCGCCCGGTCGACGCCCGGCCTCGGCCCGGCCGGCCCGGCGAACGCCTCGAGGAGCGGGCGGTAGAACAGACGCTCGTGCAACCCCCGGACGAGGGTGGTCACGCGCTCGGTGTCGCGGACGAGCGACCCTCGATCCGGGAGGCCCATGGCCCGGGCCAACACGCCTGCCGCGTGTGGGTCGCTCGGCAGGTCGTGCGTCTGGATGTCGCGAACCATCTGCAGCCGGTGCTCCACACGGCGCAGGAAGCGGTACGCCTCGGCGAGATCGAGGCTGTCGCGCTCCGCCACGTAGCCCTGCTCCGCAAGGGCGGCGAGCGCGCGGAGCGTGTTCGGGCCGCGGAGACGCTCCTCACGGCGGCCGTGGACGAGCTGCAGGAGCTGCACGGCGAACTCGATGTCGCGGATGCCACCTCGGCCCCGCTTGACCTCGACGTGCTCCTTCCCCGCCGCGCGCACGTACTCCTCCAGACGCACCTTCGTCTGGCGGATCTCGTCGATGGCCTCGGGCAGGAGCTCCTCCGGGTACACGAACGGGGCGACGGCGTCGACGAACGCGGCCCCGAGCTCGAGGTCGCCGGCCGCCGGGCGGGCCTTGATCAGGGCCTGTCGCTCCCACGTCGCGGCCTGCTTCTCGTAGTACTCGCGCATCGCGGGCAGCGAACGCGACAGGGACCCGCCTCGCCCCCCGGGACGCAGCGCGGCGTCGACGCGGAGCGCGATCCCCTCGGCCGTCGGCTCGGACAGCGCGGCGATCAGCCTGCGGATCGCCCCTTCGGCCTCCTGCTGGCGGCCGGGACCGCTGCCCGCGTGCACGAAGATCAGGTCGACGTCGGAGGCGTAGTTGAGCTCCTCCCCGCCGAGCTTCCCCATGCCGACCACGGCCAGCCCGCTTCCCGTTGCCGCCGAACGAAGCGCCGCCTCGATGCAGGCCTCGGCGATCCGGGTGATCTCGGCGACGACGTCCTCCACGGGCGCTCCCTGCAGGTCGCGCGCGGCGACGCGCAGCATCGACCGGCGACGGAAGCGCCGGAGGCCATCCGCGGCCGGCCGCTCGCGCATGTCGCGCGCCACCTCCTCGTCGAGCTGCGCTCGCGCCCTCGGAGTCACATCGGCGAGCGACTCGACCTCCTCCGGGTGCGCCACGAGGAAGTCGGTGGCGGCGGTCGAGAAGCCGACGAGCCGCGTGACGATCGCGATGACCTCGGGCCGGGCCAGCACCTCCCTGGCCCGGGGGTCCTCGCCGATCCTCGAGAGGGCAACCCGCGCGAGCTCGGGGTCCGGCGCGTCGGCGAGTGTTCGCCCCAGCACCTCGGGCGTCACCGTCACCTCGATCTCATAGGAGCGGGAAGTAGCGCTCGACCTCGAAGGGGGTCACGTGGGTGCGGTATTCCTCCCACTCCTGCCGCTTGTTGCGCAGGAACCACTCGAAGACGTGCTCGCCGAGAGCCTCCGCCACGACCTCGTCCCGCGACATCGCGTGCACGGCGTCGAGGAGATCCTCCGGGAGCGAGGCGATGCCGGCTGCCCGGCGCTCGTCGTCGTCCATCGCGTAGATGTTGTCCGTCGCTTCCGCCGGCGGCTCCATCCCCTCGCGGATGCCGTCGATCCCGGCCGCGAGGATGACGGCGAACGCGAGGTAGGGGTTGCAGGCCGGGTCCAGCGCTCGGTACTCGATCCGGCAGGAACGTTCCTCGTTCGGACGGTCGGCCGGAACCCGGACCAGCGCGGACCGGTTCCTCCTGGCCCAGCACACGTACACGGGCGCCTCGTAGCCGGGAACCAGTCGCTTGTAGCTGTTCACCCACTGGTTCGTCACCGCGGTGATCGCGGGCGCATGTGCGAGCAATCCCGCGATGAAGGAACGGCCCTCTTTCGACAGCCCGGCCTCGCCGGCCGCATCGAACAGGGCGTTGCCGCCGTTGCCGGTGAGCGTGAAGTAGGTGTGCATGCCGGAACCCTGGATCCCCGCCGCGGGCTTCGGCATGAACGTCGCGTACAACCCGAGCTCCTGTGCCGCCTCCTTCACGGCGAGGCGGAGCGTCATGAGCGAGTCGGCCATGGCCATCGCGCCGGCGGGCGCGAGGTCGATCTCGTGCTGCGAGGGGGCGTCCTCGTGGTGATACATCTCCACCGGGATGCCGAGGTCCGCGAGCGCGACCGTGACCTCCCGGCGGAAGTCCTCCCCCACGCCCGGGGTGGTCAGGTCGAAGTAGCCCCCGCGATCGATCGGTTCCAAGTGGGTGCTCGATCGCGAAAGGAAGAACTCGACCTCCGGCGCGGCCTCGAACCCGTAGCCGCGTTCCGATGCCCCGGAAAGCGTGCGCCGCAACACGTTCCGAGGATCACCCTCGAACGGCGTGCCGTCCGGATGGAAGACGTCGCACACCACACGCGCGACCGGTTCCGCCTTCGGCCACGGCAGGAGACGGAACGTGGATGGATCGGGCCGGGCGAGCATGTCGGCTTCCTCGACCCGGGCGAAGCCCTCCACGGCCGAACCGTCGAACCCGATGCCCTCGCGGAACGCCTTCTCGAGCTCCGGCGCGGGGATGGCGAAGGACTTGAGGAATCCCAGGACGTCCGTGAACCACAGGCGCACGAACCGCACGCCTCGGTCCTCGACCTCCGCCAGAGCTCGTTTGGCCTGGTCGTCCACCCTGAGATGGTACGCCCGGGCGAGGGGCCCTCCGGGAGGGAGGCGGCGGCGTCCCGCCAAGAGTTAACGCCGCCGTAACCGGACGCGCTGCCTGGTTCGCTAGCCTCGATCGTCGATGGCGCTCACGAAGGAAGCCGAGTTCGTCCTGCGCACGGTCGAGGAGCGCGGGATCAAGTTCATCCGCCTGTGGTTCACCGACGTGTTGGGCTTCCTGAAGTCCTTCGCCATCACCCCCCAGGAGCTCGAGGGTGCGTTCGCCGAGGGGATGGGCTTCGACGGGAGCTCCATCGAGGGGTTCGCGCGCATCCAGGAATCCGACATGGTGGCGCGCCCGGATCCTTCGACGTTCCAGATCATCCCCTGGAAGTCGGAGGAGAGCGTCGCGCGCATGTTCTGCGACATCCACAACCCGGACGGCACGCCGTTCGACGGCGATCCCCGGTTCGTGCTCAAGCGGCAGCTCCAGCGAGCGTCGGAGCTGGGATTCACGTTCTACGTCGGTCCGGAGCTCGAGTTCTTCTACTTCAAGAACAGCGAGGGCACGGAGTTCCTCGATCACGGCGGGTACTTCGACCTCACACCGCTCGACGTCGCCACCGACTACCGGAGGCGAACCGTTGAGTACCTCGAGGCCATGGGCATCCCGGTGGAGTACGTGCACCACGAGGTGGCGCCGTCGCAGCACGAGATCGATCTTCGGTACACCGACGCGCTCACGATGGCCGACAACGTCATGACGTACCGGCTCACGGTGAAGGAGGCGGCGCAGGAGTTCGGCGTGTACGCAACGTTCATGCCGAAGCCGGTGCTCGGCGTGAACGGCAACGGCATGCACACGCACCAGTCGCTGTTCCAGGGCGACCGCAGCGCGTTCTTCGACGGCGGGGACGAGTACCACCTGTCGAAGGTGGCGAAGCACTACATCGCAGGCATCCTGCGCCACGCCGGCGAGATCACGCTCGTCACGAACCAGTGGGTGAACTCCTACAAACGGCTCGTGCCCGGATACGAGGCACCCGTGTACATCTGCTGGGCGCGGCGGAATCGCAGCGCCCTGGTCCGCGTGCCGATGTACAAGCCCGGCAAGGAGTCGGCCACGCGCATCGAGTTCCGCTCACCGGACCCGGCCTGCAACCCCTATCTCGCGTTCGCGGCGATGCTGTCCGCCGGCCTCACCGGCGTGGAGAACGAGTACGAGCTGCCGCCGGAGGCGTCGAACAACATCTACGAGATGGCGGATGAGGAGCGGCGCGCCGCGGGCATCGAGTCGCTGCCGGAGGACCTGTACGAGGCCATCCGCGTTGCCGAGGGTTCGAAGGTGATGCGCGACTGCCTCGGCGAGCACGTGCACGAGTACCTGATCCGCAACAAGCGCGAGGAATGGGACTCCTACAAGGCCTACGTCACCCCATACGAGCTGGAGCGCTACCTCCCCATCCTGTAACCCGTAGTACGCTCCGCGCCCGTGGCCAGCCAGCAGATCCTTCCGGGTCTCTTCGGGATCGGCGGGGGGTCGGTCAACGCCTTCCTCGTCACCGACGGCGAGGCGATGCTCGTGGACACCCTCCTGCCGAAGCGATGGGGCCGCCTACTCGACGCGATCCGCGGCGCCGGCCGTGAACCGTCCGACATCCGGCACATCGCGATCACGCATTATCATCTCGACCACATCGGGACCCTGGCGCAGGCGGTCCGGATCACCGGGGCCAACGTGTACGTCGGCGCGGAGGACGCCGCCGTGATCCGCGATGGTCTCGACGTCCCGAGACCCACGGTCCGCGGACCGGTGAAGGTGCTCGCCCCGCTCGTCATGGCCATGGTGCCGAAGTCTGCCGAGGCGGCACCGGTTACACGCGAGCTCCAGGACCGCGACGAGCTCCCAGTCGGCGGCATCCGCGTCATCCACACGCCCGGACATACGCCCGGCCATGTCTCCTATCTCTGGCCGGCTCACGGGGGCGTGTTGTTCGTTGGCGATGCGGCGGCGGACCTGCTCGGGCGGCTGTCGCTCCCCACATCCCATGAGGACCTCCCGACGGTGAAGGAGAGTCTCCGGAAGATCGCCGAGCTCGAGTTCGAGGTGGCGGTTTTCGGCCACGGCTCGCCGATCAAGGGAAAGGCGGCCGTCCGTTTCCGCAGGCTTGTCGCGAAACTCGCGGCCTGACCTCGCCAGACTGTCAAAGACGTCACGGGACGCGTAGCCTGGCTCCGACGTGAGGATCGCGCTCGGACAGATCAACTGCACGGTCGGCGATCTCGACGGCAACGTCGCGAAGATGGCCGAGTGGGCGGCGCGAGGCACCGAGCAGGGAGCCGACCTGGTGTGCTTCCCCGAGCTCGCGATCACGGGGTATCCCCCCGAGGACCTCGTGCTCCGGGGGGACTTCGTCCGGGACAACCTCGAGGCGGTGCAGCGGCTCGCCCGCGAGAGCAGCGAGTGCTGCGTGATCCTCACCGGGTTCGTGGACCGATCCGAGCAGGGCCTGCACAACGCCGCCGGGCTCCTGCGCGGCGGCGAGATCGTGGCGCGCTACCACAAGGTCGTCCTGCCGAACTACGGGGTATTCGACGAGAAGCGCTACTTCGAGGCGGGCGATTCGGCCTGCTCACTCCGGGTCGCCGGCTCCGATCTCGGCGTCAGCGTGTGCGAGGACGCGTGGCGGCCGGGACCATTGTGGGAGGAGTACGCACGCCGTCGCGTGCAGGTCATCCCGAACATCAACGCCTCGCCGTATCACCGGCACAAGGGCAGCGAGCGCGTCGAGATCTGCCGCGCCCGCGCCGCCGAGACCGGGGCGTGGATCGTCTACGTGAACCTCGTCGGCGGGCAGGACGAGCTCATCTTCGACGGCGGGTCGATGGTGGTGTCGCCCGAGGGCGACGTCGTGGTCCGCGCCGCGATGTTCGAGGAGGACCTGATCGTCGTGGACATCGACGACGACCCTTCCGAACAGGTCCGGCGCACGTGGCCGGAGGGCCCGGAGGAGGTGTACCGGGCGCTCACGCTCGGGCTCGGCGACTACGCGCGGAAGAACGGGTTCCGCGAGGTGGTGATGGGGCTCTCCGGTGGCATCGACTCCGCCCTCACGGCGGCGCTCGCCGCCGACGCGCTCGGCCCGGACGCCGTTCGCGTCCTGGCGATGCCCTCGCCGTACTCCTCACCCGAGAGCGTGAATGACGCCGTCGAGGTCGCTCGCCGGCTCGGCCTTCGCCTCGACGAGGTCTCGATCGACGAGGTGTTCAAGTCCTACCTGGGGGCGCTCGACGACGTGTTCCGGGGGACCGAGGACAACATCGCCGAGGAGAACCTGCAGGCGCGCATCCGGGGAAATCTCTTGATGGCGCTGTCGAACAAGTTCGGGTCGCTCGTGCTGACGACCGGGAACAAGAGCGAGCTCGCGGTGGGGTACTCGACGCTGTACGGCGACATGGCCGGCGGCTTCGCTCCGATCAAGGACGTCCCGAAAACACTGGTCTACGAGTTGACCCGGTGGCGCAATGAGCAGGGCGAGGTCATCCCGGAGCGGGTGCTGGAGAAGCCACCGTCGGCGGAGCTCCGGCCCGACCAGAAGGACACCGACTCGCTGCCGCCCTACGACGAGCTCGATCCGATCGTCGAGGCCTACGTCGAGGACGACCTCGGCCCCGAGGAGATCGTCGCGCAGGGCCTGGGAGACGAGGGGACGGTGACGCGCGTCGTGTCGATGATCGACCGGGCGGAGTACAAGCGCCGCCAGGCACCGCCGGGCGTGAAGATCACGCCGAAGGCGTTCGGCCGGGACCGCCGGATGCCGATCACGAACGGCTACCGCCGGGGCCCCGGCCCAGAGGAGGAGAAGGGTCCGGCGTCGACGCGGGAGGTCGCCGGGGATCAGGACTCGTCGTAGAACTCGAGCCTAACCAACGTGGTCGCCTGATTCCCCCTATGGTCGGAACGGCCGTCGGTAAACTACTGCTCGCGCCCGCGGGCCGGTAGCTCAGCCTGGTTAGAGCAGGGGCCTTTTAAGCCTCGTGTCGCAGGTTCGAATCCTGCCCGGCCCACGCACAGCTTTCGGGATCACGCGTTCGCACTCACTGAACGCGAACCTGCACTCGTGGTTGGATCGATCGAGAACACTCGACCGAAGCCCGATACCAATGACGTGTCCGCTCCGGCAGCCCGAAGCGCTGCCCACAGCAACACCTGGTTCGGTGTGACCACCGGTCTCCCCGTGTCGGCCTCGAGCGTCTCGATGACGCCCACCGCTCGGAAGCCGTTGCCGCCGAGAACGATCGCGTCCGCCGCATCCGGCACGCGTGACCTGATCCATCCGTGGAGCTCCCGCGGCTGAATCAGCGCCTGGCCGCTCGGCAAGTCGCATGGCGAGGACAGCACGACCTCGAATCCCGCCGACTCGTAATACCGGCGGCCGAGGGCGTTGAGCTCGACGTCGAACCAGGGAGGATCGAAGAGGGCGATCCTGCGGATATCGAGCGCGCGAAGTGCCTCGACCACCGCGGTGACCGTGGCGACGACAGGGATCCCGGCCGACTGGTCACGCAGACGTTGCAACATCGCGGTCTCGCCCGCATCGCCGATCACGTATGCAGAGCTCGTGAACCCATAAGCGATCGCATGGAGCGGCGCTGCAGCGAGCATCCTCACGGCTTCATCGAGGTCGGAGGATTCGGCGAATGCCCGAACAGGCTCCAGCGAGATCGTGGGATCCATCTCGCCACCAGGCCTCTTGTACACAGCGAGAGGGACTCTGGCAGCGTGGATCCCGATCTCATCGGGAGCCATGGCTCGGAATTCCGACTCAGGGCCGACGTCCGCATGGGGAGTGACCAACCCGATCCTCCATCGTGCATCCCATCCATCCGGGCGCCACATGAGGTCCTCCTTTGCGGCAGAATTGGGTAGAGTATTACTCTATTCAGTATCGACACGCTATACTCACGCTGTGCCGAGTGTCAAGCACGTCTCGAACCTCCGTGCCGAGCAGGCCGCGGCCACCCGGTCGCGCATACTCGAGGCCGCCCGCCAGGTCTTTGAGGAGCGCGGGTTCGCCGGGGCCCGGATCGAGGATGTGGGACGAGCCGCGGGTGTCGCAGTCCCCACCGTTTACAAGGTGTTCACGAACAAGCGGAATCTCCTGGCAGAGGTTGTCGACAGAGCAATGACCGGAGCCAGCTACGGAGGGACTGTCGAGGATCAGGAGTGGTGGAAGGAGCAGCTCAGCGAGCCCGATCCGCGGCGGCAATTGCGGCTGATCGCCCGGAACGCGAGGCAGATCTACGAACGAGCAGGTTCGGTCCTCGAGGTGGTGCGCGCATCCGCGCCACTCGATCCGGGGATCGCCGCCATGTGGAATGGGATCTCGTCGGAGCGGCTACGGCGCTCCCGAAGGACCGCCCGGCGGCTCGTATCGCGGGTTGGACGAGATCGGGTCCGGTTCCGGTCCGAAGAGTTGGCCATGACGCTCTGGTCCCTGACGGGGCCCGAGCTGTTCACGACGCACGTGGGCGAGGGCCGGTCTGCCGATCAGTACGAACGGTGGCTCGGCGACGTCCTGGAGGCGAGCATCCTGCTCACGCCCTCGAGACCAGTTCGTCGATGATCCTCCCGAACTTCGTTGTAGTTCCCTCGCGAACGGACGATTCTGTTGTCCGATCGCTCTCCAGCGACAAACGTCAGTCCGGGGGGAAGTAGGCCTCGTACGAAAGGACGTACTGAAGGCTTGTGCGTGCCACGGTGAATCCGAGCACCACTCCTTTGAGGATGGTGTTCCTCAGTGAGTCTGACGCCGCGGCGTCCAGGATCAACAGGGAGACCAGAACGCCGAAGAACGCACCGGCAGTCGTGATCAAGAATCCCCGCTCCACGTCGAGCATCCGGCCGGACAACGACCACGTGAGGAGGATCCGCACCTCCCCGGCGCCGAGCAACAGGAGCAACGTGATGGTGAAGTACAGCGGTCGGTCGATCTCGATCGAGAGCACGATCAGCAGGTAGAGGTAGATCGCGCCGGTCGTGAGGTCGGCGAGCGCCCTCGCCGGCGGCATGCGCCCGAGCTTCTTCTCCACGTACATCTGGTCGAGATACACGGCAGTGTCGTGGTAATAGGTCAGCGCCGTCACACCGAACGCAACGTAAGAGGGGCACCGCACCCCACCGAATGGGAAACCCGTGCTTCGAGCTGTCCACGATCCTGTCCACGGACAACACGAACGCCACGCCCGCGACGACCGCGAAGAGCTCCTGGAGGTGGCGAACCGGGTGATGTTGTCGTTCAGGCACGTCCCTCGACCTCACGCCCAGGCGCTGTTCACGCAGTTATGGAGTGCCCTCAGGCCGTTTGACCCCCGGCGGGCTCCAGGCGCTGCTGCTCCTCGGTCAATCGGACACCCACGTGGTGATCCTGGACGAGGGACCATCCCAAGAAGCCGGCGCCACGGTCAGGCCGACCCCTAGTCCGGAGAGCACGATCCCCAAAGCCTTGTCCGGCGACGCGTCGTTCCACTGCCCGAGATGCACCAGCGCGTTGATCGCGAACAGCACGAGCGCCGATACGTTCAACAGCATGTGGTACAGACCCGTCGCACGTGCCGGCGTCGCGCGGGGGATCCCGAGCAGCCAGTCGAGGAACCCCGGCACGGCGGCGACCAGGGCCATCGCGACGCCCGCGACGTTTGCGACAACTGCGATCCGGAAGGTCAGGAGGCTGTCGTTCGCGGCGAACACGACGAACGCCACCAGGGTGGCGGTGTAGAACGCGATGGGGTACGCCACCACCATCGGGTGAACCGGATGTCCGAAGATCTTGATCCGGCTGAACATCGTTCCTCCTCGCATCACGCCGATGGACCGTGCGTGCGACTATAGGGTGATTCCGACAATCCGGTCGAACGGGAGGTCGCACCATGTCGCCATCTGTTCAGCCCTCCACCCAGTCCCTCTGGGTGGCCACGTCTCCCACCACCTCGTATGCGACCTTGCCGGCCGGGCGGCACAGGGCCGACGTGTGCGTCGTCGGCGGTGGGATCACGGGGGTGACCACCGCGCTGTTGCTCGCGGAATCCGGTGCAGATGTCGTTCTGCTGGAAGGACTACGGCTAGGGATGGGCACGACGGGATTCACCACGGCGAAGGTGACCGTGCTCCACGGCTTGGTCTACACCGACCTGATCGACCAGCTCGGCCCGGAGCGCGCCTCGATGTACGCGGCGGCGAACCAGGCCGGTCTCGATCGGATCGCATCCCTCGCCGACGGGATCGATTGCGATCTCCAGCGGATCCCGGCCATCACGTACACGGAGAGCAACGACGCCACGACCCAGATCGACAAGGAGGTCGAGGCGGCCCGCAAGGCAGGGATCGCCGCCGAACGGGTCACCGACTCGCCGCTCCCGTTCGACGTCGCGGCCGCAGTCCGCGTCGACGATCAGGTCCTCTTTCACCCACGCCGGTACCTGGTGGGGCTCGGGGAGCGACTGTCGCAGCGCGGCGGCCGCATCTTCGAGAACAGTCGGGCACTCCGAGTGGAGGCGCTGGACGGCCGCCATCTCGTCGTGGCCGACAGTGGCGAGATCGAGGCGGAGTGGGTCGTCATCACCTCGCTCCTCCCCTTCCACGATCCGGGCGGCTACTTCGCCCGCACGCAGCCGAGCCGGTCGTACGCGATCGCGGTAGCCGGCGGTGGCGTCGACGCGATGTGCTACGGCATCGACGAGCCGATGCGGTCGGTGAGGCCGCACCCCGTCGAGGAAGAGACCCTCCTGATCGTCGAGGGCGAGGCACACGACGTCGGTCGCGACGAGGATACGGCACGCCACTACACGGCGCTGGAGAAGTGGGCACGAGAACGGTTGGACGCGAGCGACGTCCGGTGGAAGTGGTCGGCCCAGGACTACATCACTCCCGACCACGTCCCGTACATAGGCCCCATGAACGAGAGTGACGAGACGACCCTCGTCGCGACGGGTTTCAACAAGTGGGGCATGACCAACGGAACTGCAGCAGCGATCATGCTCTCGGGCATCGTCGCCGGGGGCGAGAACCCCTGGCTGGAGTGCTTCGACTCACGCCGGCTGGG
>JBHELK010000075.1:0-69931 GCA_046263085.1 Actinomycetota bacterium | reverse complement strand
CACTAGGCCCTCAACCTAGCGCGTCTACCAGATTCCGCCACTCCGACGAGGGCCTGGCAAGTATACGGGGGAGGGCATCCGCGCCGGTATGGTCACGACCATGGCGTACGAGGACGAGATCGAGGCCTGGCGGGGCAGGCGGCTGGCCAGACTGGTCGCCCCCGACGGTTGGCTGTCGCTGGCCGGCCTGGCCTGGCTGCGCGAAGGAGACAACCGCGTGGGAGCCGATCCCTCGTGCGACGTGGTGCTCCCGGCCGGCGCCGCGCCTGCACTGCTAGGTTCCATCATCGTCTCGGGAGGCAACGCCACCGCGACCTTCCCTCCCGGCTCGGGCGTGACCGCGGACGGCCGGCCCGTGGAGAGCATCGCGCTTCACCACGACTTCGACGAGACGCCGACCGAGCTCACCGTGGGATCCCTGCGTCTGCGGCTCATCCGGCGAGCGAACGCGCTGGCCATCCGCATCTTCGACTGGGAGCGCGCCGACCCGGCTGCTCCACCGGACATCCCTCACTACCCGGTCGATCCCACGTGGCGTCTCGACGGCCGCTTCGAGCCGGCGGACAGCATTCGACGGGTGCTGCTTCCGACCGTCGTCGGTCCGGGACAGGATTACCGGATCGTGGGGTCGGTCTCCTTCCGTCTCGCCGACACGCCCCTGACCCTCGAGGCCTACCAGGAGCTCGACGAGTCGGACCTGTTCCTCGTCTTCGGCGACCTCACGAACGGCGACGAGACCTACCCGGGCGGACGCTACCTCTACGCAAACCCCCCGGCGCCGGAGGATGGCTTCGTCGAGCTCGACTTCAACCGCGCGTACAACCCGGCCTGCGTGTTCACTCCCTACGCGACCTGCGTGCTGGCCCAGCCGACCAACCGGCTGCCCGTGCGGATCGAGGCCGGCGAGAAGCGCTATCCCGCGCCTACGTGAGCCCGGCGGCCGCGCGCGCGAACGCGACCAGCGCGATCACCGAGTAGTCGAGCGCCGGCTCGACACTCGGCCACGCCCACACGGCGTCGACGTAGCGGACCCCCGGGATGGAGAAGCGTCGGAACCGGTCCACGCCGTCGGCGGGGCACGTCCGGCCTCCGACGTCCCCCTCCAGGCCGCGGAAGTCGCCGGTCGCGGTCGGCCCGGCGACCGTCGCGCCGGTCAGCACCGGCGGCGTCCCGTCGAGGCTCCCGGAGAGGTTCGCGATCTGATGCTGCGGACAGTGCGGGAAGGTCGAGCCCGCTCCGATCACGAACGACGTCCCCCACGCGTTCGCCCCGAGCGCCCAGTCGAGCTGGCGCTCCGCGAACTCGGTGAATCGTGTCGTCCCGGTCAGGCGGTCGTACAGCCCCGCTCCGATCGACAGCCCGAGGACGTGGGGCACCACGCCGTAGTTGAGCGGGAACCCGTTTCGGAACGGATCGTGGGCCGAGCGCTCCTCCCCGGCGGCGACCTGTTGCTCCAGGTCGGTCACGAGGTCGTCCTGCGAGACCGCGAGCCCGCCGGGGGAGCCTGCGTTCTGCATCGCCATCGCGAGCTCGGCGTGCGCGAGCCCGCTCGTGTCGTAGAGCGTGAACGACTCCGATCCGTCGTCGTGGGGCCCCGTGATGTAGGCCTTCGCCCACGCCGCGCCCTTCTGGACGTAGAACGCCGGATCCGGATGGGGCAGGCTCCCGGGGATCGCTCCGTCCGCGCCCTGCAGCGCCAGCGCGAGCTCCGCCGCCCCGAGCTCGAGGTCGTCTCGCCACTCCTGCTCCTGGTAGTAGGCCCACCGCGCGGCCGTGACGGGCCTCTTCGCCTTCCACCAGTGGTCGCTCCGGTCGAAGACGGCCTCGGCCTCCTGGAGGCAGTCCGCCGCATAGGACGGACGGGAGGTCCGGAACACCTGGAAGCACAGTGCGAAGTCGGCGGCGAGACGGCCGCCCAGGTTCGGCGACAGGGGCGCGCCGTTCGCTCCGGTCTGGAACACCGGCCGATGGCGGATGAACGGGAAGCGCGACTTCGTGCCCCCGAACGTGTCGTCGTCCTCGGGGAGGCGCCACAGATCGTGGTCCGCGCACGTGCGGCGGCACCCGTCACCCTCACCGATGCCGACCTGGATGAGCAGTCGCCTCCCGTCCCACATCCTCTGCAACCAGTCGAGGCCGAACGCCACTTCGTCCTCGAACGCCGACCGATCCGATCCGAGCACATCAGGCTCGTCACGGATCGCCGAGAGCAGCATCGCGACGGCGAACGTGGTGGTGACGGTGAACTTGAGGTAGTCCCCGGCGTCGAACCAGCCGCCGGAGACATCCACCGGCCCGCCCACGCGACGAAGCTTCCCAACGAGGGTGGAACCCCGGTACTGCGGGGTGGCGTAGATCAGGGCCCGCGCATCGTTGAGGTGCGCCGGCTTCCGGTCCAGGACGGAGCCGACGACGTCCGGGCCGTCGCGCTGGGCCTGGAAGAAGAGGAGGCCGTCTCGCGCCAGGGGCCCGTACAGGTCCCCGGCCGTCGCGACCACGAAGGGCGGCGAGTCCGCGGACACGGCGCCGTCCACGGTGACGTGGTACGTGCCAGGTGTATCCAGGGAGGTGAGGTCGAGGTCGTAGACGTGCCCGAACTCGGCGTTCCACCGGCCCCGGTCCGGGCCAACCGTCGCCGACAGCGCGTCGGCGCCGTCGGCCTCGTCCACCACACGGAAGGTTTCGCCGGAGGCGTCCTGCGCCGAGAGGAGGTATGCCGTCTTGCTCGCCCTCGCGTCGTAGCCCACCTGATTGACACGGACGAACGCCGGCGCCGCGGGGGCTGCTGTCGGCACACGCCCGGAGGCGCACGCCGCTGCCAGCAGGGCGAACGCCGCGACGAGCGCTCGCCGTGGCTTCAGCTCAGTGCCACTTCCAGGACAGCCAGAACACGCCGAGGCCGAACAGGATCGCGGTGACCACCGTGATCCGGTCCAGGCGGCGCTCGATGGACGTTCCGCCGGAGAGCCCGCCACCGCCGCCGAACATGTCGGAGAGCCCGCTCCCCTTGCCCGAGTGCAGCAGCACGAAGATCACCAGGAACAGCGACGACGCCACCGTAATCGCAAGCACGAACGCGTTGAACACCTCAGAGCTCCTTCCGGCCGGGGAAGAGCCCCGGCCTACCAACCACCGGGGGCGAGCCCGGCTCGACTTCCTACGAGGCCGCCGTCACTCCTGGATGACGGCCCGGTCCTGCAGCGGGAAGTGGCACGCGGCCACCTGGCCCTCGTGGAAAGGATACAGCTCCGGGTCGTTCTCCTTGCAGTACGGGAACTGGGCCCGGGGGCAGCGGGGGTGGAACCGGCAGCCCGACGGCGGGTCGATCGGCGAAGGCACGTCCCCCTCGAGGATGATGCGCTTCTTGTGCGCCGCCAACCGCGGGTCGGGGATGGGCACCGCCGACAGCAGCGCACCCGAGTACGGGTGCTTGGGGTTGCGGTAGAGCTGGTCGCCGGGCGCCATCTCCACGACCCGCCCCAGGTACATCACGGCCACGCGATCGCTCACGTGTCGCACGACCGAGAGGTCGTGCGCGATGAACAGGTACGTGAGCTTGAACTCCTGCTGGAGATCCTCCAGGAGGTTGATGATCTGGGCCTGGATCGACACGTCGAGCGCGGAGACCGGTTCGTCGCAGATGATCAGCCGAGGGCGCAGGGCGAGGGCCCGGGCCACCCCGATCCGCTGCCGCTGCCCGCCGGAGAACTCGTGTGGATACCGGTTGTAGTGCTCC
Source organism: Actinomycetota bacterium (assembly GCA_046263085.1). GTDB lineage: Bacteria > Actinomycetota > UBA4738 > UBA4738 > JACQTL01 > JBHELK01. The sequence continues at coordinate 66,195 of JBHELK010000075.1, read as the reverse complement.
GGGTTCAACCCAACGAGCTCCATGAGCTGACGGACCTCGTCCTTGATCTTCCCCCTGGGGATCGTCTTGTGCAGCCTGAACGGGTCGCCGATGATGGAGCCCACCGTCTTGCGCGGATTCAGCGACGCGTAGGGGTCCTGGAAGATCATCTGGATCTCCCGGCGGAACGGGCGCATCTTGCGCGCCGACAGCTTCGTGATGTCCTGGCCGTCGAAGACGATCTGCCCGGCGGTCGTCGGATGGAGCTTCGCGAGCAACCTGGCTGTGGTGGACTTCCCGCAGCCGGTCTCCCCCACCAGCCCGAGGGTCTCGCCGGGATAGATCTCGAGGTCCACTCCGTCGACGGCGTGCACGGCGCCGATCTTGCGCTGGAAGATGATGCCGCGGCTGATCGGGAAGTGCTTCTTGACCCCGATCATCTTCACCAGCGGCGTGCGCGTCTCGCTGGTGTCGGGCTCGGCCCGCTCCCGCACCTGCACGCTCATCCGTGCACCGCCACTTCCTCGCGGAAGATCCGCTCCTTGTCGGCGAGCGTGAGATGACACGCCGAGGCGTGATGCCCGTCGGCGGGCAGCAGCGGCGGCACGTCGGTCTTGCACACGTCCATGACGTACGGGCACCGGGGATGGAACGGACACCCCGGTGGCAGGAAGATCAGTGACGGAGGCAGCCCCTTGATCGGCCGCAGCCGTTCGGACCGGTCCTGGTCGATGCGGGCGATCGACTGCAGGAGCCCCCACGTGTAGGGGTGGTGGGCGTTGTAGTAGATGTCGTTCGCCACGCCATACTCGATGGGCCGCCCGGCGTACATCACCATGATGTCGTCGCAGTGCTCGGCGACCACCCCGAGGTCGTGCGTGATGATGACCACCGCGGCGTCGAACTCCTGCTTCAGACGGTCGATGAGCTCGAGGATCTGCGCCTGGACCGTGACGTCGAGCGCCGTGGTCGGCTCGTCGGCGATCAGCAGGTCGGGGTTGAGCGACAGCGCCATGGCGATCATGGCGCGCTGCCGCATGCCGCCCGAGAACTCGTGCGGATACTGCTTGGCGCGCTCCTGTGGACGCGCGACGCCCACGCGCTCGAGCATCGCGACCGCCTGCGCGGCGGCCTCCTTCTTCGAGATGTGCTGGTGGGTGAGGATGGCCTCGGAGATCTGCTCGCCCACCTTGTAGAAGGGGTGAAGGGACGTCATGGGGTCCTGGAAGATCATGGAGATCTTGCTGCCGCGGATGTGACGCAGCTCGTCCTGGGGGAGGTGCAGGAGGTCCTGTCCCTGGAACATCGCCTGCCCCTCGAGGCGGACGTTCTTGCTGCGGATGAGACCCATCAGCGTAAGGAAGGTGACGCTCTTGCCGGAGCCGGACTCGCCCACCACGCCGAGCGTCTCCCCCGGCGAGATGGAGAACGAGACGCCGTCGACGGCCTTGACCAGACCGTCCTCGGTGTCGAAGTGAACCTTGAGGTCCTTGACCTCGAGCAGCGGCTCAGCCATGGGCGCTTCCCCCCGAGACGGGAACGGACGCCCGACCGGGCGTCCTGATCAAGTGTACCTCACGCGGGGGTCGAGATAGGCATAGACGACGTCGACGACGAGGTTCGAGAGCGTCACGAAGAACGCCGCGATGATCGTCACGTCGACGACCGCGTACAGGTCGAAGCTGAACACCGACTGCACGGCGAGGTTCCCGATGCCCTGGAGGTTGAACACCGTCTCGGTGATGATCGCGCCGCCGAGCAGCGTGCCGAGGTCCATGCCGAACATGGTGACCACGGGCGTCAGGCTGGCCCGGAGCCCGTGCTTCAACACGACGCGCGACTCCGAGAGCCCCTTGGCCCGGGCCGTGCGGATGTAGTCCTCCGTCATCGTCTCGATGAGGTTCCCGCGCGACATGCGCGCGTAGAACGCGGCGAAGAGTAAGGCCAGCACCACCCACGGCATGATCATGTGGTTCAACCACGTGAAGAAGCCGCCGTCTCCGATGGATACATATCCAGAGGAAGCCGCCACCCCCAGCTTGAACCAGAAGATGTACAGGAACATCAGCCCCAGCCAGAAGACCGGCGCCGACACACCGAACAGGGCGAAGCCCATGGCGAGCCGGTCCCCCGTCGAGCGGGGCCGTAACGCCGAGAGGACCCCGATCGGGATGCCCAGGAGTAACCAGACCAGCGCGGCGCCCAGCGCGAGCTGGGCCGTGATGATCATCCGGTCGAGCAGGATCGGCTTGAGCGGCGATCGCGTGTTGAACGACTTGCCGAACCCCGGCCAGCCGTACTGGTCGCCAAGGAAGATGTGACGGACGAAGAGCCCGTACTGCGCGGGGATCGACTTGTCCAGCCCGAACTGCTTCTTGACTTCCTTGACCAGCTCGGGTGTGGGCTGCTTGCCGGCGAAGCGCACGGCAGGATCGCCGGGCGGGAGGAGGAAGAAGATCATGTACGTGATCAGCGTGATCAGGAGCAGCACGAAGACCACCCAGATCAGCCGTCGGATGATGTATCGGCCCATCGCTCCTCGCCCACTCTACTCTTGTGGACCCTGACGGGGTCGCCCTCGCGAGCGACCCCGTCAGCCGTCCTCTTTCCGTTCCTTCCTCTAGATCGTGTTCGGGTCCACGTTGTTGTCGACCGCGATGTGGCACCACGAGATGGCGCCGGCGAACTGGTCGAATTCGTACTTCGTGACCGAGTCACCGACGACCGTGATGTTCGTGGCCCAGCGGTAGGGAACCCACGGCACGACCTCTTCCATCATCTTCTTGTCGTACTGAACCCAGCAGTCCGTCCGCTCCTGGTCGGCGAGGCCCTCACAGTGGTCGATGTCTGCATCGGTGCTCCACTGGTCTGGGTGCGTCGCGTTCCACTGGGACTCCACGCCACACTCCTTGGCCTGGTCCTGCGTCATGCCTGCCTCGGAGTAGTTGACCTGGCCGGTACACAGGATCCCGCCCGAGCCGAACAGCAGGTCGGCGAACGTGAACGGGTCGGCGTAGTCCTTGCCCCAACCGGCGTTGGCCGCGATGGGAACCAGGTTCTTCACCGTCTGGATCGTGGTGTACGCGGTACCGGTGTCGAGTTCCCTGGGCTTCACGGTGATGCCGAGCGCCGAGAGGTTGTTCTGGATGATCGGCGTGTACTTGGTCCAGGGGTCGTAGTTCCGGTTGACGAACAGCAGGTTCTGGCAGACGGGATCGTCGCACTTGCCGTCGTGGTTCTTGTCGTACTTCGACTGCGACATCTCGTTCTGCGCCGCCTTGATGTCACCGGCCTCGTTGGGAGACTGATACGGGTCGTACGTCTCGCCTCCGAAGTCGAGGACCGACGGCGGCATGATGTGCGTGGCGATCTCTCCGAACGTCGGACCACCCACCGCCTGGAGCATCGCTGCCTTGTCGAGCGCGTAGTTCACGGCCTTTCGGACGTGGATGTCGTCGAACGGCGGCACCAGGGTGTTCATCGTGATGTACCAGGTTCGGTCACCCGGGTCCGCGTGCAGCTTGTCCTTGAGGTTCGGGTCGGTCAGGTAGTTCTGGAGGATCTCGGTGGGCGGGATGCTGGCCCACGTTCCGTCGAGCTCTCCGGCCGACACCTTGTCGAAGATGTCGTTGGTGTTCGTGTTGATCGTGATGGAGATGCCGTCGACGTTGTTCTCACGCACGGCGGGGTCATCCGAGGGGTCGGCCCCCGGCTTCCCGTCGTTGTAGTTCGGGTTGCGAACGACGATCAGGCGCTTCGTCGGGTCGAAGCCGGACATCGGCTTGATCGCGCCGCAGCTCGAGATGTCGATCTTGTCGGCTCCCCGGATCATGTACGGACCGGACGAGACGACGTCGCGGCCGTAGTCGCCCGCCTTGGTGAAGCACTTGCCCACCTCGGGCGGCACCGGCGCGGTGGCCGGCATGGCCAGCCGGTAGATGAAGTCACCGGTCGGCTGCTGGAGCGTGAAGACGATCGTCTTGTCGTCCGGGGTCTTGATGCCGGAGATGGTGACCCCCTCGGCGGGCTTGGCCACCGGGGCATCCATCCCCTCGACCGTGCCGTCGTAGTAGGAGCCGTACTGCGCGACCAGTGCCTTGGAGTCGATGCGCTGGAACGCGTAGAGGACGTCCGCCGACGTGATCTCACGGTTGACGGGCGGCGCGAACTTGATGCCGTCCTTGAGATGGAACGTGTACGTGAGCCCGTCGGACGAGACCTGGCCAGTGTCCGTGGCGAGGTCGGGGACGATCTCGTCGCCGGCCAGCCCGAGCACGTGCTTGTAGGTCACGAGGGTCCGCAGCAGCAGGTCGCTGTAGAGGCCCCATGCGTTGCCGAGGTACTCACCGGTGGGGTCGAAGGCCCCGGTGAAGCCGAAGTCCTCGATGGCCGTCCGGTACGTGCCGCCGGCGAGGCTCGGAGCGCCGCTCGTCGCGGGCGGGTTCGTCTTGTTCGACGACCCACCGCCGCCGCCGCAAGCGGCCGCGGTAATGGACAGGATGGCGGCCAGTGCGAGGACCTTCAGATATCTCTTCTTCGTCACGCTACCCCCTTCGGGAGATTGGCTACAGGTCGTGCGATTGGTCGAGAGAAACCCTTCCTCCTTTCTGGTCTACCTGCCGCTCCTCGGGTCCAGCGCATCGCGCAGGCCGTCACCGAGGAGGTTGAACGACAATGTGGTCAGGAACAGGAACAGGCCGGGGAAGAGCATCATCCACCACGCCACCCGGAACAGCTGGGTCGCATCGGACAGCATGCGCCCCCACGACGGCGTGTCCTGCGGGATGCCCACGCCCAGGAACGAAAGCGACGCCTCGAAGATGATGTTGCTGGGGATGATGAGCGTGGCGTAGACGATGATCGGCGCCACGAGGTTCGGGAGGATCTCGCGGAACATGATGCGCCTGCCGGGAGCGCCGAGGGCGCGCGCCGACTCCACGAACTCCCGTTCGCGCAGCGAGAACGTCTGTCCGCGGACGATGCGGGCGATGTAGGTCCAGTTGACCAGCGCAATGATGAACACCACCAGATTTCGGCCCGGTTCCAGATGGAGGAACCCGATGGTGCAGCCTTGCGGACTGATCGAGCACGCGCCGGCGATGCCGATGGCGAACAGCAGGATCGGCAGCGACATCACGATGTCGATGGTCCGGGCGATGACGGTGTCGATGATCCCACCGGTGAAGCCCGCGACGACCCCCAGGATGACGCCGATCAGCACGGAGATCCCGGTCGCCAGAAGGGCCACCGTGAGCGACGTCTGGGCCCCGTAGATCACGCGCACGAACAGGTCGCGCCCCGACTGATCGGCCCCGAACCACAGCTTCCCGGAGGGGCCCGTCGGCAGTCCGATCGGCGACAGCACGTTGGGCAGGACGGCCGGCTCCCCCGTGCTGGAGTTCGGGCTCCCCAGGAGCTGGTTCGGCCCGTGATGGATGATGTGGTTGGCGATGAAGGGCGCGAGGATCGCCACCAGGCCGAGGAGGATGATGAACCCGGCCCCCACGAAGGCGACCTTGTCCTTCTTGAAACGGCCCCAGAAGATCTGCCATGGGGTGCGTCCGACGACCTCACCCGCGGCGACTGCGATCGCATCCGGCGCCGTCGGCTCAGCGACGACCTGACTCATGGGCCCGACTCCCCTACCCCAGGAACGGGCCGAAGTCTATGGCAGACGCCCAGATGACACCAATCAACATCCATTGTCCATTAGCTGTATACGAGGCCGAGGCGGAGCCGGGATTGTGCTGGTTCGATCCGGCCCGGCTAGCCCTTCAGCAGATCGACCAGGGCCGGGACGATCTCCACGCCGCCCAGCGCGCCCAGCGAGCCCCGACGGGAGGCACGCTCCCCGAACTCCGTGGGCCCGTCCGAGGAGACGCCCGGGCCCGTGACCAGCAGCGGAACCGGGTCGTCGGTGTGCGCCTTGCGGGGGCACGACGTCGAGTGGTCGGCCGTGACGGCCACGATGGTCCGATCCGGATCGATGGCCGGCAGGACCTCGGCGAAGAAGGCCCGGTCGATCGCCGCGATGACGTCCCGCTTGTCCTCGGCCAGGCCGTCGTGCGCCGGGATGTCGGGGCCCTTGATGTGGACGTACAGGGCGTCGTATCCCTCCAGGGCCTCGGCGGCGAGGGCCGCCCACCGGGCCAGGGACTCGTCGTCCCCCGTCAGGCGGGGGGCGGTGACCTCGTCCATCCCCAGGAGCAGGGCGATCCCTCGCTCGACCGGCATCTCCACGAAGCACCCCCAGGACGGGCCGAACCGGTCCTTGATGGGCTGGAGCTCGGGGATGTGGTCGCCCCCGTCGCGGGTGAGCACGAGGTTGCCCACGTGCTTGCCGGCAGCTCGGCGCCGGGCGTTCACGTCGGAGGTGTCGAGGATCCGGTGGGATCCCCGCACGAACGCGTTCGTGAGCTCCGCCGCACGCCCGGCCTCGGGCGCGCCCCCGATCGGCTCGCTGGTGGCCACGGTGCTGTCGAACGTCTCGAGGGCCACGCCGAGCGAACCCTCCTTGCGGTAGGCGGGGTCGGTGTTCGTGACCTCGGCCGAGAGCGGCCCACCGGCGTCGCGGATCGTGAGCACACCGCGATGCTCGACGGTGGCCCGGAGCTCGAAGGACGCGCCGGGGAGCTCGAGCTCCCGGTTGACCTCCTCCGCCAGCGCCCGGGCCTCGTCGGAGGAGAGATCGCGGCCCACCCGGCGGTCGATGATCGTGGGCCACTCGCAGGTGGCGAAGTTGACACGGAACGCGACGTCGCCGTCGCGGAACTCCATTCCCGTGCCGACGGCCTCGACCACGCCCCGGCCGGGATGCTCGCCGCGGGGGTCGTACCCGAGGATGGCGAACACCGCGATGTCGGACTCCGGCGCGATGCCCCGCCCGACCGTCGTGACGCTACCCAGTCTCCCCCGCTGCGCGAGCGAGTCGAGAACCGGTGTGTGCGCCGCCTCGAGTGGCGTGCGGCCGCCGAACTCCGGGATGGGATCGTCGCCGAGCCCGTCGAGACACACGTACAGCAATCGGTTCACTGCGGGCGACGTTATCAGAGGTGCGCGGGCGCTCAGCCCGCGGTTCGGTACGCGGCGAGGCCCACGTCGTACGTGTTGTCGTTCTGGGCGATCTGGTGGTCGAGCTCCGAGAGCGTCACCACGGTTCCGCCGTCCGGCGTCACCGCCACACCCTTGCCGATGTCGAAGTCGTAGCCCGTCATGTTCAATCGGGCCACCCACCGCTGTGCGCCGGTGGCGCCGTCGTACGCCAACGTGACCTGGTCCGCGAGCTGGCCCGACCCCAGGAGCGCGTACTGGGACTTCGAGCTGCTCGACACACCCGTGACGTAGGCGGTGCCGCCGTCCGGGCTGGAGGCGACGTCGATCCCGAACTCGAAGTCGAACTGCGGCGTCCCGAACTCCGCGGACCACAGCTGGTGTCCGGTGGCGCCGTCGTAGGCGACCGTCCCGAAGTTCGTGTCGGCGGTCCCCACCCTGGGCGTCCCCACGAGCACCTGAGAGCTCGACAGCTCTCCCGTCACGAACACCCGATCGCCGGTTGGGCTCACCACGATCTGGAACGGTGAGCTGAAGCTCCAGCCCGCGGGATGGTAGCTCGCCTCCCACAGCTGCGCGCCGGTCGCGGCGTCGTATGCCACGGTCCCGTAGCGGTAGTTCACGGCGAACGGCACGGTCCCGTCGTTCGACATGCCGGTCACGTACACACGGCGGCCGTCCGAGGAGACCGCGAGGCCGAACGGCTCGTCGGCGCCGTGGATCCCCACGCCGTCGTAGCGAGCCACCCACCGCTGCTTCCCCGTGGCGGCGTCGTAGGCGATGGTCGCGTAGTCCACGTCGTAGTCGTCCCCGATGTAGCTCCAACCGGTGACGAAGACGGCGGTGCCGTCGGGGCTGATGCCGAAGCCGAACGGCGAGTCGACCCCGTCCTTCTTCGGCCCAGCGTAACGGGAGGCCCACACCTGGGCTCCGGTCGCCGTGTCGTACCCGACCACTGCGATGTCCAGGTCCTCCGCCGGGTACTCCCCGTTCATCCCGGGGTTCGAGTCGCTGACCACGGCGGCGAACACGCGCGCGCCGTCCGCGCTCACCACGAGCCCCATCGCGTTGTCGACACCGCCGCCGGGCCCGTCATAGGTTCCGATCCAGCGAACGTCTCCCGTTGAGGCGGCGAAGGCGATCACGCGGAGGTGCGAGTCGATGTCGCCCTGCGCCGGTCGCGTCGATCCGGCCACGTAGACCGTGGCTCCGTCGGGTGACACCGCGACGGCCGCCGGGAAGCTGTACGCGTCGGGTGCACCCCACCGCGCCACCCACCGAGGCTCGCCGGTCGCGACGTCCGTCGCGACCACCGCCCACCTGCTCTTCGTGTCGTACGGGTTCCCGGCGTCGAATGCCGTATCCATCAGTGCCGCGTACGCGACGCGGCCGTCCGGGGACAGCGCGAGCCCGCTCGGGAACTGGTGCGATCCGGTGGCCACGTCGGGGTCGTCGTACGTGGCCGTCCACGCCTCACACCGGTCGTCGGTTCCCTGGACGGGCGTGCAGGCACCCGCCGGATGGTCGAGGACCGAAGGGATCGAGGGGGCGGTCGCGGCGGCGACGCCGGAGAGCCCGAGTCCACCGGGGAGGCAGCCGGTCACGGGCTCACCGTCGGGTGGGCGACAGGACGGGTTCGGGGGTGCCGCCGCGTCACCGGCGGCCCCTGCCGAGACGGACGTGGCCGCGGCGAGCAGACCGACCACGAGCAGAGCGAAGAGGAGCAGACGGTTCATCCTCTCCTTGGCTTCGCGGCGGGGGGCCGCGATTCCTCCCGGATCTACCGATACTTCACGATGAGCGCGAAGTCCTCGGGATCGAGGCTGGCCCCGCCCACCAGTGCCCCGTCGATGTCGGGGTGGGCCATGAAGTCGCGGATGTTGCCCGCCTTCACGCTCCCGCCGTACTGGACCCGGACGGCATCGGCGACCTCCCTCGAGTAGAGGTCGGCGAGCGTCTTCCGGATGAGCGAGACGACCTGACCGGCGTCGTTGGGCTCGGCGTTGAGCCCCGTGCCGATGGCCCAGATGGGCTCGTAGGCGACAACGAGCTCCTTCGCCTGTTCGGCGGCGACGCCGGCCAGGCCTCCCCGCACCTGCCCCTCGATCTTGGCATCGGTGGCTCCCGACTCCCGCTCCTGCCGCGACTCCCCGACGCACATGATCGGGATCATCTCGGCCCCGAAGACGGCCTTCACCTTCTTGTTCACCGTCTCGTCGGTCTCGCCGAAGAACTGCCGGCGCTCGGAGTGTCCGACGATGACGTAGGAACAACTCAGTGCCTGCAGCATGGCGGGGGCGATCTCTCCGGTGAAGGCACCCTTCGCCTCCGAGTGGACGTTCTGCGCGCCGAGGCCGTACGGGAGCCGGTCCGACTGGATCAGGGTCTGGATCGATCGCAGGGCCGTGAACGGGGGACAGATCACGACCTCGACGTGCTCGGCATCCTCCTTGCTCAGCAGGTAGGAGAGCTTCTGCACCGCCTGGATGGCCTCCAGATGCGTCATGTGCATCTTCCAGTTCGCGGCGATGACGGGACGGCGAGCGGGACTCATCGGCTCAGCACCTCGATCCCCGGCAGCTCCTTGCCCTCCAGGAACTCGAGCGAGGCGCCACCGCCCGTGGAGAGGTGATCGAAGCCCTCCGCGAGCCCGAACCTGGCCACGGCGGCGAGGGAGTCGCCGCCGCCGGCGACCGTGAACGCGTCGGCGCCGGCACCGGCGATGGCCGTGGCGACCCCGCGCGTGCCCGCGGAGAAGGGCTCGAGCTCGAAGACACCCATCGGCCCGTTCCAGAGGATGGTTCTGGCGTCGGCGATCGTGCGGGCGAACTCCTCGACCGTGCGTGGCCCGATGTCGAGACCCATCCGGTCGCGCGCGATGGCGTCGACGCCGACGGTCTCGTGTCGGGCATCCGCGCTGACCTCGGGCGCGACGACGACGTCCTCGGGGAGCTGCAGCAGCGCGCCGCGATCACCCGCCAGCTTGGCTGCTCGCCGGACGTCGTCGAAGCGATCCTCCTCCACGAGGGACCGGCCCACCTCGACGCCCTCGGCGGCCAGGAAGGTGAACGCCATCGCGCCGCCGATCAGCAGCGCGTCGACGCGCTCGATCAGTCCCTCGATCACGGCGAGCTTGTCCGAGACCTTGGCTCCGCCCAGGACCGCGACGTACGGCTCGTCGGGGTCCTCGAGCAGCTTGGAGAGCACCTCCACCTCTCGCTGCAGCAGACGCCCGGCGGCTCGCTGCTCGAACCGCTCCGCGAGGCCGACCACCGACGCGTGCGCGCGGTGCGCCGTGCCGAAGGCATCGTTCACGTAGGCGTCCGCCAGCCCGGCGAGCCGATCGACGAACCCCGGATCGTTGCGCTCCTCCCCGGGCTCGAACCGGAGGTTCTCGAGGAGCACCACCTCACCAGGACCGAGGTGGGAGCACACGGCCCCGGCCTCCTCGCCGACCACGTCGCTCACGGCCTGGACATCCAGCTCGAGGAGCTCCGCGAGCCGGTCCCCCACGGGAGCCAGCCGGAGCTCGTCGCGCTCCTCCCCTTTGGGCCGTCCGAGGTGCGACCCGAGCACGAGTGACGCGTCGCGCTCCAGCAGCTCACGCAACGTCGGCAGGACCGCGCGGATACGGAAATCGTCAGCCACGCGCCCGTCGTCGAGCGGGACGTTGAAGTCGACGCGGACGAAGATCCGCTTGCCGGCGACGTCGCCGAGCTCGTCCAGCGTCCGCAGTTGCAAGCTAGAGCGAGGAGGCCAGAAGACCGACCAGGTCGACCATCCGGTTCGAGAACCCCCACTCGTTGTCGTACCAGCCGATCACCTTGACGAGGTTCCCGTTCGCCATGGTCGAGAGCGAGTCGAAGATGCACGAATGCGGGTTGCCGACGATGTCGCTCGAGACGATGGGGTCCTCGGTGTACTCCAGGATGCCGTGCAGGCGCTCGCTCTCCGACGCCGCGCGGAAGGCCTGATTCACCTGGTCGACGCCGACCTCCTCCTTCAACACGCAGACGAGGTCGGTAACCGAACCGTCGGGGATCGGCACGCGCAGGGCCATTCCGTCCATCTTGCCCTTGAGCTCGGGAAGCGCGAGCGACGAGGCCTTCGCGGCACCCGTCGACGCCGGCACGATGCTGAGCGCCGCGGCGCGCGCCCTCCGGAGGTCCTGGTGGGGGCCGTCGTGGAGGTTCTGGTCGGCGGTGTAGGCGTGCACGGTGGTCATGAACCCGCGCTCGATCCCGAACGCCTCGCCGAGCACCTTGGCGAGCGGGACGACGCAGTTCGTGGTGCACGACGCATTCGAGATGACGTTGTGCTGCGCGGGGTCGTACTGATCGTCGTTGATCCCCATCACGATCGTGATGTCCTCACCCTTGGCCGGCGCGCTGATGATGACCTTCTTCGCGCCGCCGCCGGTGATGTGCAGCTCGGCCTTGTCCCTGCTGGTGAAGAGCCCGGTGGACTCGACGACCACGTCGACGCCCAGGTCCTTCCACGGCAGCTTGGCCGGATCGCGCTCGGCCAGAACCTTGAACTCCCTCCCGTCCACGGAGATCGAATCGTCGGTGGCCTTGATCTCCGCGTCGAGCACGCCGTGGACCGAGTCGTATCTCAGGAGATGCGCGAGGGTCTTCGGATCCGTGATGTCGTTCACGGCGGCGAACTCGATGTCCGCTCCCTGCTTGCGAGCGGCTCGGAAGAAGTTGCGGCCGATCCTGCCGAATCCGTTCACACCGATCTTGATGGTCATGCTGAAGCCTCCTCTGGGGGTGTCGTGCATCAATCCTACTGGACCCGCAGAGAGGCCTATTCCCGGTGGAGATCGCGGTGCTCGACGGTGACGGGCATACCCTTCTTCATGAAGAACATCCCGAGCTCCTCGGCCACCACCACCGACCGGTGGCGGCCGCCGGTGCACCCCACCCCGATCGCGAGATAGGACTTGCCCTCCTGCACGTACCCGGGGACCGTGAACTCGAGCAGCGCCCGGAGCCGTTTCATGAACTCCCCGTACGGCTTCTGGGCGTGGACGTAGCCCCGGACCCGCTGGTCGGTGCCGGGCAGCGCCCGCAGCTTCTGCACCCAGTACGGGTTCGGCAGGAACCGCACGTCGAGGACGAGGTCGGCGTCGCGGGGGATGCCGTACTTGTAGCCGAACGACACGATCGAGACCTGCAGTCCGGCCTCCGGGGGCGCGGAGGCGAACACCTCGCGCACGCGGTCCCGGAGATCGTTCGGGGTGAGGCCCGAGGTGTCGATGATGAGATCCGCGTCGCCCCGCAGCGTCTCCATCATGGCCCGCTCCTTGCGGATCCCCTCGGCCACCCGGTCCCCCGCCGCCAGCGGATGGCGCCGGCGGGTGGCCTCGAACCGGTTGACCAGGTCGCCGTCCGACGCCTCCAGGAACAGGATCCGGTACGGGATCTTCAGCTCCTTGAGCTCGAGCAGCCCCCTCGAGAGCTCCGAGAAGAACACGCCGCCCCGGACGTCCACGACGATGGCCACCCGCTCCGGCCCCCCGGTCCCCGCCGCGAGCTCCGCCATCTTCCCGATGAGGGCCGGCGGGAGGTTGTCCACGACGAAGTAGCCCAGGTCCTCGAGGCACCGCGCGGCCTCGGAGCGCCCGGCGCCGGAAAGCCCGGTGACGATCACGAAGTCCGGACCCTCGGGCTGCGATTCGCGGCGCGGGATCTTCCTGGTGACCTGGGCCATGGTCAGGCCGTCTCCCTGCGGGCCGGTGCCGCGGGCTCGTGCAGCACGCGATGAATGGTCCGGGCCATCTCCGGCCCGATCCCCGGGGTCTGCTCGATCTCACCCACGCCGGCCTGCCGAAGCCGGGCCAGCGACCCGAACCGGCGCAGCAGGGCCTTCTTCCTGGTGGGACCGATGCCCGGCACGTCGTCGAGCGGGGACGCCAGAGCCCGCTTCGCCCGCTTCTTCCGGTGGTACTCGATGGCGAAGCGGTGGGCCTCGTCGCGGATGTGCTGCAGCACGAACAGCGCCTCCGAGCCCCGCGCGATCTGGAGCGGCTCGGGCTGCCCCGGGAGGTAGACCTCCTCGAGCCGCTTCGCCAGGCCGACGGCGGGGATCTCGAGCGCCATATCCGTGAGAACGTTCATGACGACCCCGAGTTGCCCGCGGCCGCCGTCCACGACGACGAGAGACGGAGGGTAGGCGAACCTTCGGGGTCTCGGCTTCTCGTCGGGCCCCAGGGAGACGCTCGGCCCGCTCTCCTCACCGAGCTTCGCGAACCGGCGCCGGAGCATCTCCTCCATGGACGCGAAGTCGTCCTGGCCGGGGACACCCTTGATCTCGAAGCGCCGGTAGTCGGAGCGCTTGGGGAGCCCGTCCTCGAACACCACCATCGAGCCGACCGTGTCCGTCGGGCCCAGGTTCGAGATGTCGAAGCACTCGATGCGCAGCGGCCCCCGCTCCAGGCCGAGCACCTCCCCCAGCTCCGCCAGGGCCCGGGACCTCGCGCCGAAGTCCGACGCCCGCTTCACCTTGTGGCGGGCGAACGCCTCCCTGGCGTTCTGGTGCACGACCTGCATGATCCTTCGCTTCGCCCCGCGCTCCGGGACGGAGATCTGGACCCTCGGCCCGCGACGGGCGGTCAGCCACTGCTCGAGGAGCTCGCGGTCCTCGGGGAGGGCCTGCACCAGAACACGCGGGGGGATCTCCTCGCGTTCCATGTACAGCTCGCGGAGAAAGGTCGACACCAGCCGGGGCCGGTCCAGGTCCTCGACCTTGTCGGCTACCCATCCCTTGCGGCCCATGACCCGGCCCCGCCGCACGAAGAACACCTGGAACGCCGCCTCGAGGTCGTCCTCCTCGAGGGCCACCACGTCGATGTCCTCCTCGCGGGACAGGACCATCTCCTGGGACTCGATAGCCTTGCGGGCGGCGGCGAGCTGGTCCCGGAGCTTCGCGGCCTGCTCGTACTCCTGGCGGCCGGCGGCGCCCTTCATCTCATGCTCGATGCGCTGCAGGATGGGCCGGTAGTTGCCCGCCAGGAAGTCGGCCAGCGAGTCGACGTCGGATCGGTATCGCTCCTCGGTCACTCCCGTGAACTCCGGGACACACGGCCCGGAGCACCGCCCGATGTCGTAATAGAGGCACGGGCGGCGAGCCCGGGCTCGCTGGTCGAAGAAGGAGTTGGAGCACGTTCGCACCGGGAACACGCGCGTCAGCGCGTCGAGGGTCTCGCGGATGGCGTACGCGTGCCCGTAAGGGCCGAAGTACCGCACGTTCTTCCGGCGCGCCCCCCGCATGACCTGCGCTCTCGGCCAGCGCTCCCCCACGGTCAGCGCGAGGTACGGATAGGACTTGTCGTCGCGGTACCGCACGTTGAACCGCGGCTTGTTCGACTTGATGAGGTTGTACTCGAGCATGAGGGCGTCGACCTCGCCCCCGGCGACGATCCACTCCACGTGGCTGGCCGACTCGAGCATGGCCTCGGTCCGGGGATGCTGCGGCCTGGCGAAGTAGGAGCCGATCCTCTTGCGCAGGGACTTCGCCTTGCCCACGTAGACCGGGCGGCCGTCGCCGTCCCGGAAGACGTACGCCCCGGGCTCGTCCGGGATGCTCGACGGAAGGGGTCGAGGGACGCTCACCCCGTCATTGTAGGAGCCGGTCCGAGCCGATCCCGGGAGCGGCGAGGACGAGCCCCGCCCCACGGGTGTCGGCCTATTTGACGGTGAGGGTGCCGGTCATCGTCGTGGGGTGCACGTCGCAGTGGAAGAAGTACGACCCCGCCGGGACCGCGCCCACGTCGTAGTCAACGGTCGTGGACCCGGTGACGAGGTCGCCGGTGAAGATGGTCTTCGCGCTCGGGTCCTGGAGAGGATCGGCGGAGAAGATCCCCACGTTGTGCGCGACGCCGCTGTCGTCGTTCTCGAAGCAGATCGCCACGCCCTTCGCCGGCGCCGTGACGCTCGTCTCCTTGAACCCGCCGACCGCGGCGCCCGATGGGGCGTTGATGGTCACGTTGTCGTCCGGCGAGCACCCCCCGGAAGGCCCACCGGTCGGTCCGGAGGGCGGCGTCTGCGGGGGGACGGCCGCGAGCCCCACGTCGAGCGGGCCGTTGACCCCGTAGAGGCCCACGTAGAGGTCGGCGTTCACGTGGTCGTACCACGCCACGTACACCGTGGAGCCGTCGGGCGCCACGGCCACCTGCGGCAGCTCGCCCTGCTGCGTGCCGGTGACGGGGATCTCCTTGAACTTCCCGCTGGAGTTCGTGGCGAGTCTGATCTGATCGTCGTTCGCGTCGTACCACGCGATGTAATGGGTCCCCTTCTTGTCGAGCGCGATCGACGCCGACCAACCGGCCGGATGGGTCCTGCCGGCCTGCGCGATCGGCGTGACCTCCCACGGCGCCCCCACGGAGTGGGCGTGGCGAACCTCCCCCCGGGACGTGTAGTAGGCGACGTGGGGGTACCCGTCGGCGTCCAGCGCCAGGGAGATGCCGTACCCGCCGCCGCCGGAGTCGATGGACTCGCTGGTCCATGCGCCGCCCGTCCGCTTCGCGAGCATCGGGCCCTGGCCGCCGGGGCCCGTGTATGCGAGGAGCGGGCCGGACCGGCTGGCCTCGATCGAGGTGGTCGCCGGGAGCCTGCGCGAGCTCGAGGCCGGGCCGACGGTGTCGATCGACCACGAGTCGCCGGCCTTCGTCGCCACCCGGAGGTTGCCACCCTCGATCCACGCAACCCACGGCGTGCCCTTCGGGTCGACGGCCGCCGACAGTCCGGTGAACGATCCGGACGCGATCTTCTCCGGCGCGCCGAAGTCGCCCCCGCTCTCCACGGCGAAGTGCAGCTCCCCCTTCTCGGTGAATGCCACGCTGCGGTTCCCGCGGGGGTCGATGGCGATCGCCACGAGATCGGTCTTCTTGAGGGGCAGCGGATCGGCGGTGTTCTGTGTGGCCACGACCGACCCGTGGTCCCAGAGCCCTTCTTTGCTGAAGTTCGCCGTCAGGACGGCCGGGATGATCGGGAGCGTGAGCGGGCGGGCCGGCGGGATCTCCCCCTCCGCGAGCTTCTCGTTGAGCCCGAGGTAGGCGAGGTGCGGCAGCCCGTCGGCGTCGACCGCGATCGAGGGGCTGCGGCCGGTGTCGGACAGCGTGTCGACCGCCTCCGGCACCCATCGGCGGTCCGTCCCCGGCCCCCCGGGCCCGGCGGAGGCACAGGCGGACGAGACGAGGACGAGCGCGACCAGACCAAGAAGATGCTTTCGAGACACGGCGAGGCGAATCCTATCCAACCGATGGATCAGACGCCGACCGGCTGACGCTGCCTGGCGCGCTTGATGCCGAGGACCTCCGCGAGGAACAGGCCCGTGTGACTGGAGGGATGCCGCGCGACGTCCTCGGGCGGGCCGGCCACCACGACCTCGCCGCCGGCGTCGCCGCCCTCCGGCCCGAGGTCGATGATCCAGTCGGCGGTTTTGATGACGTCGAGGTTGTGCTCGATGACGAGCACGGTGTTCCCCGCGGCCACCAGCCGCTCCAGGACGCCGAGGAGTTTGCGGATGTCCTCGAAGTGGAGGCCGGTGGTGGGCTCGTCGAGCACGTAGACGGTGTTGCCGGTGGCCCGCTTCTGCAGCTCGCTCGAGAGCTTCACGCGCTGCGCCTCGCCCCCGGAGAGCGTGGGCGCGGGCTGTCCCAGCTTGATGTAGCCCAGCCCGACATCGCTCAGCGTCTGAAGATGGCGCGCGATCACCGGGATGTTGCGGAAGAACTCGAGCCCCTCGTCGACGGACATGGCGAGCACGTCGGCGATGGACCGACCCTTGTACTTCACCTCGAGCGTCTCGCGGTTGTAGCGCTTGCCCTTGCAGACCTCGCACGTCACGTACACGTCGGGTAGGAAGTGCATCTCGATCTTGATCTGGCCGTCGCCGGCGCAGTTCTCGCACCGCCCCCCGCGCACGTTGAACGAGAAGCGTCCCGGCTTGTAGCCGCGTACGCGTGCTTCGGGGATCTGGCTGAACAGCAGCCGGACGTGGTCGAAGACTCCCGTGTAGGTGGCCGGGTTGGAGCGCGGCGTGCGCCCGATGGGGGACTGGTCGACGTCGACCACCTTGTCGATCTGCTCCCACCCGATGAGCTTCCTGTGCTTGCCGGGCAGCACGCGGGAGCGGTACACCTTCTGCATCAGGGCCGCCAGCAGGACGTCCTGCACCAGCGTGGACTTGCCGCTGCCGCTCACGCCGGTCACGCACACCAGGAGGCCGAGCGGGATCTGCACGTCGATCTTCTTGAGGTTGTGCTCGCGCGCGCCCTCCAGCTTCAGCACGCGATCGGTGGGGTGGCGGCGGATCTCCGGCGCCGGGACGCTCCGCCGGCCCGAGAGGAAGGCCCCCGTGAGCGACTCCGGATCCTCGAGCATGCCCTGCACGTCGCCGGTGTAGATGATCTCGCCGCCGAGATCCCCCGCACCCGGCCCGATGTCCACCACGTGGTCGGCGGCGAGGATCGTGGCCTCGTCGTGTTCGACGACGATGAGGGTGTTCCCGAGATCGCGCAGCTTCACCAGCGTGTCGAGCAACCGTTTGTTGTCGCGCTGGTGCAGGCCGATCGACGGCTCGTCGAGCACGTAGAGCACGCCGGTGAGCGCCGAGCCTATCTGCGTGGCCAGCCGGATGCGCTGGGCCTCGCCGCCGGCCAGGGTCCCCGCCGCCCGCTCCAGGGTGAGGTAGTCGAGGCCCACGTCGACCAGGAACCCCAGGCGCTCGCGGATCTCCTTCAGCAGCCGCTCCGCGATCATCCGCTCGCGGTCGGAGAGCTCGAGCTTCTCGATGAACTCCAGGGTGTCGCGGATGCACATGCGGGTGAGCTCCCAGATGCTCAGGCCCCCGACCGTGACGGCCAGGGACTCGGGCTTCAGACGCGCGCCCTTGCACGCCCGGCACGGCACCTCGCGCATGAACTGCTCGAGGCGCTCACGCTGCGTGTCGGACTCCGACTGCGAGTGCCGCCGCTCCACGTTCGGCACGACGCCCTCGAACGTCGTCCAGTACGACCGCACCCGGCCGTACCGGTTGCGGTACCGGACGTGGACCTCCTCCTCCGAGCCGTACAGCACGATCTCCTGCGCCCACTTCGCGAGCTTCCGCCATGGGGTGGAGAGCTTGAACTTGTGCGCGTCGGCGGCCGCCTGCAACAGACGCTCCCAGTACTCGAGCCGGCTGTTGCCCCACGGCGCGATGGCGCCCTCCTCGATCGAGAGGTCGGGATCGGGGACCACGAGCTCCGGGTCGACCTGGAGGTACGTGCCGAGACCGTCGCACGTGATGCACGCCCCGTACGGCGAGTTGAACGAGAAGTTCCGCGGGGCGAGCTCGTCGAACGAGAGACCGTCGAAGGTGCAGGCGAGCGACTGGGAGAAGTGAATCAGTTCTTCCTGGGACCCGGTGTCCCCCCGCCCACCCGAAGAACCACCCGTGTGGATGGCGATGGCGGCGATCCCCTCGGTGAGCTGCAGCGCGGTCTCGACGGAGTCCGCCACCCGGCGGCGGATGTCGGGCTTGGCCACCAGGCGGTCCACGACGACCTCGATCGTGTGCTTGTAGTGACGCTCGAGGCGGATCGACTCCGAGAGATCGCGGACCTCACCGTCGATGCGGGCCCGGGCGAAGCCCTTCCGGGCCAGATCGCCGAGCAGCTTCTCGTACTCGCCCTTCCGCCCGCGCACGATCGGCGCGAGCACCTGGAACCTCGTGCCCTCGGGCAGCTCGAGCACCTGATCCACGATCTGCTCCGGCGTCTGCCTCCCGATCGGCCGCCCGCACTTGGGGCAATGGGGATGCCCGACTCGGGCGTACAGCACCCGCAGGTAGTCATAGATCTCGGTGATCGTGCCCACCGTCGATCGCGGGTTGCGGGAGGTGGACTTCTGGTCGATGGAGATGGCCGGGCTCAGACCCTCGATGAAGTCGACGTCGGGCTTCTCCATCTGCCCCAGGAACTGCCGGGCGTACGCCGACAGAGACTCCACGTAGCGCCGCTGCCCCTCGGCGTAGATCGTGTCGAAGGCGAGCGAGCTCTTCCCGGAGCCGGAGATGCCCGTGAACACGATGAGGCTGCCTCGGGGAAGGTCCAGCGTGACGTTCTTGAGGTTGTGTTCACGGTCACCGTGAACGACGAGCCGATCGGTGCCCATACGACAACCATTGTACGGGCCCTCACCGACACCCTAGGCTGGAGGCGAAGGGGGCGACGTGAAACGCGACATCAGGGACACCCCGCTCTACCGCGAGATCGAGGAGCACTTCACCCGCAGGCTGGGCCCGGGCTTCGGCCGCGTCACCGGGGCCGACCACCTGGCCCCCTCACCCGACGGGCTGCGCGTGGCGTTCACGGGATCGAAGCTGGAGAAGCTCGAGGGGTCCCCGACCACCCGGATCTGCCTGGCCGACGTGGAGAGCGGCGAGGTCACCGAGATCACCCACGGTCCCAACGACGACTCCCTTCCCCGTTGGTCGCCGGACGGCCGGCGTCTGGCGTTCCTCTCGGATCGCACGAAGAAGGGCCGCAACCAGCTCTTCGTCCTGGCGCGCGATCTCCTGGGGGAGGCCGAGACGATGCCGGAGATGGAGGGCTCGGTCGAGTATCACGCCTTCTCCCCCGACGGCCGCAGGATCCTGCTCGGCGTGGCCGAGCCGGGGGCCGAACGCGGCGTGGCCGAAGGCTCGGGGCGAATCGACACCGACGACGACCTGCCCGACTGGATCCCGATCGTCCGCGAGAGCGAGGGACGCCGCCGGTTGCACGTCGTCGACATCGAGACGCGGGAGGTGCGTGTCGTCTCCCGCGACGGGCTGACCGTGTGGGAGGCGGCGTGGTGCGGGCCGGACCGGATCGCCGCCATCGTGTCGGACGATCCGAGCGAGGAAGCCTGGTTCTCCGCGCGGCTCGTCATGATCGACGCCGGGTCGGGACGGGACCGCGACCTGCTGAGCACGGGCCGCCCCGACCGGCAGCTCGGCTTCGTCGCCGCCGCACCGTCCGGGGCGCACCTCGCCCTGGTCCGGGCGGTGGCGAGCGATCGCGGCTACCTCGAGGGTGACGTCGTGCTCGTCGACCCGGAGTCGGGCTCCGTCACCGAGATCGACCCGCGCGGCGCGGACGCCTCGTTCGTGTCGTGGCGCGACGACGACCGGCTCGTCTTCCTCGGCACGCGCCGGCGCGAGTCGGTGGGCGGCCAGGTCGACGCCCGGACCGGGGCCGTCACCGACCTGTGGATGGGCGAAGAGGCCATCGGCGGCCGCCACGGCACCGGCGAACCCATCGGGGACGACGGGTTCGTCGCGGTCCTCGAGAGCTACGACCGTCCTCCCGAGATCGCGGTCTTCCGCGAGGGGAAGCCGGAGACCGTCGTCTCGTTCGCGCACGACGGCACCCGATTCCTCTCGGAGCGCGGGGGCCGGGTGGAGCGGCTGTCCTGGACGGCGCAGGACGGTGTCGAGATCGACGGGTTCGTGGTGATCCCGGACGGCCCCGGCCCTCATCCGCTGGTGGTGGACGTCCACGGCGGCCCCATCGGCGCGCACTCGAACCGGTGGTCCATGGGGTACGCGACCACACCGCTGCTCGTGTCGCGTGGGTGCGCGGTGCTGCTCGCCAATCCCCGCGGGAGCACCGGGCGCGGCCAGGCCTTCCAGGAGGCCGTGATCGGCGACATGGGCGGGGCCGACGCCGCCGACGTGCTCGCCGGGATCGACGCGGTGGTCGAGCGCGGGATCGCGGATCCGGCCCGCGTGGGCGTCATGGGCGGCAGCTACGGCGGCTTCATGACTGCGTGGTTGGTGACACGGACCGATCGGTTCGCCGCCGCAGTGGCCATCTCCCCCGTCACCGACTACTACTCGCAGCACTGGACGAGCAACATCGGGTTCTGGGACCGCACGTTCCTCGGCGAGGATCCCGGGCCCGGCGGGGCGTACTTCGAGCGAAGCCCGGTGATGTTCGCCGATCGGGTCCGGACGCCCACATTGCTCACCGCGGGCACCGAGGACCGCTGCACACCGCCCGGCCAGGCCGTCGAGTTCCATCAGGCCCTCCGGGAACACGGCATCGAGACGGACCTCGCGATCTATCCCGGCGAGGGCCACGGCGTCCGGAAGTACCCCGCGTATCTCGATTTCTGCACGAGGCTCGTGGACTGGTTCGAGCGGCACATGCCGGCCCCCCGATGACCGCTCCGGATCTTCTCCGGTATCGGGAGGAGTTCCCGATCACGGAGCGCAAGGCCTATCTGATCAGCGCGTCGCTCGGCCCGATCTCGCGCCGGGCCGACGCATACCTGCAGGAATACCTCGAGGCGTGGCGGACCGAGGGGGCGCCGGACCCGGTGTGGGAGGAGCACGTCTTCCCTCGCATGGGCTCGGTGAAGCGAACGTTCGCCGGTCTCGTCGGGGCCGATCCCGAGGAGCTCTCCATCACCACGAACGTGTCGCTGGCGCTGTCGACGATCACGTCGTGCATCGACTTCTCGGGTGAGCGGCGCAAGCTCGTCCTGTCCGACCTGGACTTCCCCACCGACGGGCACGTGTTCCTCGCACAGCGCCCGCGCGGGGCGGAGGTCGTGATCCTGGAGTCGCCCGACGGCCTGACCATCCCGCTCGAGGAGTACGAGGCCGCCATCGACGAGACGACCGCCGCCGTGTGCATCAATCGCGTGCTGTACCGCTCGAGCACGCTGATCGACGCCAGGGCCATCTGCGACATGGCGCGCCGGGCGGGGGCGTGGTCCATCGTCGACGACTTCCACGGGGCGGGGGTCATCCCCGTCGACGTGCACGACCTGGGATGCGACTTCTACACGGCGGGCGTGCTGAAGTGGCTGTGCGGGGGACCGGGGCTGACGTTCCTCTACGCGCGGCGCGACCTGCTGGCATCGCTGGAACCCGCCGTGACCGGGTGGTTCGCGACCCGGGAGCCCTTCTCGTTCGACCTCGCCCATCTCGACTACCACGAGACGGCGCGCCGCCTGGAGCACGGCACGCCCCCCGCGCCGGTGGCGTTCCTGGCCCAGGGGGGCCTCGACATCATCACCGAGGTCGGGCCGGCGGCCATCCGGGAGCGCATCGGCGAGCTGACCGACCGCGTGATGGCCGGAGCCGACGAGCTCGGGCTCGAGATCCGCACGCTCCGGGACCGGAACCACCGCGGCGGGCTCGTGAACGTGAAGGTCGGCGAGGAGGCCCGCAAGATCTGCCACGCCCTGCTGGAGCGCGACGTCTGCACCGACCATCGCGGCGACGGCCTGCGCGTGTCCCCCCACTTCTTCAACACCGACGACGACGTCGACCGGCTGTTCCGTGAGCTTCGCGCCCTGCTCTGAGCCTCGTCGCTTCAGACCACCGCGTACAGCAGCCAGGTGCCGCCGACGCCCTTCAACTGGTGCTCGCCGCGGCCCTCGAAGACGAACGCCGAGCCGATCAGCAGATCGCGTACCGTCCGGGAAACGAGGATCTCCCCCGCCCCCGCTTTCGATCCCACGCGTGCGCCGATGTGCACGGCCATCCCTCGCAGCTTGTCACCGACGATCTCGCATTCGCCGGTGTGGATCCCGATCCGCAGTTCCACGCCGATCTCGACGACGGCTTCGCGCACGGCTATGGCGCAGCGGATCGCAGCGGTGGCTGAGGGGAACCACGCGAAGAACCCGTCACCCGCGGTGTCGATCTCTTGTCCGCCGAATCGACGGAGCTGGGCGCGCACGCGAGCGTCGTGAGTTTCCAGCAGATCGGCCCAGCCGCGATCGCCAAGAGAGCCGAGGTGTTCGGTGGAGCCGACGACGTCGGTGAACATCACCGTGGCGACGACCCTGGTGGGCGCGGCGGCGCCGCGGCTCCCCCGTCAGGAACTCCTCGACTTCGTCGAGCAGCGTGTTGGTGTCGCCCGCCCAAAGGACGAAGTCCTCGCCGGGTACTTTCACCCACGTGGCTCCGGGGATGTTCTCGGCCAGCTCTCGGCCAAGCTCGACGGGGTTCACCCGGTCGCCACTGCGGTGCACGACGAGCGTAGGCACCAGCACGAGCGGCAGCAGCGGTCGTACGTCGACCTCCCTCGTCATCTCGCCGAGGAGCAGGATGGCCCCCGGGCTCGCGCCGACCCGCATGAGCGTCGAGTACCACTGGCGGAACGCCTCGTCTCCGGCCAGGGACGGGGCGGCGTCGTCGATGAGCGACGTCGAACCCCACAACTCCCTCACCTGCGAGCCGAAGGTCGCCCAATCCTCGTCGGTCCAACCCACCCTGGCGTACGTGCCGAACAGGATGAGTGCCTCTATCCGATCGGTGTAGGTCGCGGCTGCGGCGATGCACGCCGGTCCCGTGTCGGCGTTGCCGAAGAGCGTCGCCCGCTCGCTGCCCGCTGCGTCGAGCACGGACAGCACGTCGGCCGCCCGCTCCTCTAACGTAGGGATCTCGGTGAGCCGGTCGGAGAGCCCCAACCCGCGGGGGTCCATCACGATCAGGCGGGAGAACCCGGCCAAGCGCTCGAGGAAGCGCCGCGCTCGCGGCTCGTCCCATTGCAGCTCGAGGTGCGTGACCGACCCCGGAGCGAGGAGGACGTCGCGACTGCCGGAGCCGATTACCTGATAGGCGATCGCGACGCCGCCATTCCAGGCGTAGGAAGTCTGCGGCCGGTCCACGCGGGCATGGTGGGCCGAGGTGGAATGATCCGCAAGGGCCCGGGTGGGGTCGGAGCTAACGCGGTAGGCGACATCGGCGTCCGCCCCGGTCTGGCCGGGCGATCCGCCTTCGCCGATGAACGCCCCACCCCCGCGGGGCGACACGGCGCGCCCTCGCCTCAGCGCCGGAGCGCGATGCGTCCCGAGCGGACCACCAGGCGCACGTCGCCCAGTGCGTCGAGGTCCTCGAGGGGATCGCCGCCGAGCGCGATGAGGTCGGCGGGCTCCCCCGATTCGAGCGGCCGGAACGTCATGGCCTCCAGCACGCCCTCGGGCGACAGGCCGGCTCGCCTGAGGTGCCACGCCTCCCCCACGTGGATGCCGGCCGGGATGTCCCCGTTGCCGAGATCGGTGCCGTACGTCGCCGTCCCTCCCGCCTGGAGGAAGCGGTTGAGGTTCTCGGTCGCCCGCCGGAGGTCGGGCGTGTCCTCGCCGAAGGAATGGATGTCGAGTGTCGAGACGATCCGCATCCGGGACGCCACGGCCGCGGCGAGGTCCTCCGACAGGGGCTCGGACCATGGGCAGTGGGCGAGCTCGTCGACGCCCGCTCCGAGCGCGCGCTCCACCTGAGCCCGGCCCTCCACGTGGCAGGTGACGATGGCCTGTCGCCGGTGCGCCGTGTCGCAGATCGCCACGAGCTCCTCGTCGGACAGCGTCGGGCCGGCCTCGGCGTTCAGCGCGACCTTCACGACCGGCACACCGGTGTCGTCGAGCACGCGGGTCGTCGCTGCGGCGGCCAGGTCAGGACCGCCGACCTCCAGCGCGGTGCCGGCCGGCGCCCACCCGGCCCGAGACGGATACCCGCCGCGACACGTGAGGATCGGACCGACGGCCCGGATCAACGGGCCCTCGAACCCGGGGCTCTCCGACGCGTCGGCGAGCGGCAGGATCTCGGTGGGCGGCCAGCCCAGGTCGCGGACCGCCACCACGCCGCCGGCCAGCACCGCCGCCGGCTCCGACAGCCCGATGTGGACGTGACGGTCGACGGCACCGGGCATCAGGAACCCGTCGACGTCGATCGTGGAGACGTCCTCGGAGATCGTGGCCTGCCCCGCGAACTCGATCCGGCCCCGGTCGAACGCCACGACGACGTCCTCGACCACCCGGCCTGGCCCGAGCCACCCGAGCGGCGCGCGGACCGCGAGATCCGCTATCGGACGCCCGCCCGTCGCATCGCGTTGAGCTCGGTGCGCAGGTCCTTGACCTCGTCGCGGAGCCGGGCCGCGTACTCGAACCGGAGATCCTTCGCGGCCTGGTGCATCTCCTCCTCGAGCGTCTGGATCAGCCGCTCCAGCTCCTCGCTCGGCAGCTCCGGACGCTCGCGCCTGCGTCGCCGCTTCTCCGGCGTGGCCCCCTTCCGGGAGCCGCCGCCCAGGAGGTCCTCCTCCATCCCGAGCAGGATGTCCGAGACCTCCTTGCGGATGGATTGCGGGTCGATGCCGTGCTCGGTGTTGTACTCCATCTGGATCTTGCGGCGGCGCTGCGTCTCGCTGATGGCGCGCTTCATGGAATCGGTCACCGCGTCGGCGTACATGATGACCTTGCCGGCGACGTTCCTGGCCGCTCGCCCGATGGTCTGGATCAGCGACGTCTCCGACCGCAGGAACCCCTCCTTGTCGGCGTCGAGGATGGCGACGAGCGAGACCTCCGGCAGGTCGAGCCCCTCCCGCAGGAGGTTGATGCCCACGAGCACGTCGAACTCCCCGAGGCGCAGGTCCCGGATGATCTCGATGCGCTGCACGGTGTCGATCTCGGAGTGCAGGTACCGCACGCGGATCCCCATCTCGATCAGGTAGTCGGTGAGGTCCTCGGACATCTTCTTCGTGAGCGTGGTGACGAGCACGCGCTCACCGGCTTCCGCCCGGCGCCGGATCTCCTCGATGAGGTCGTCGACCTGGCCGCGCGTCGGGCGGACCTCGACCTCCGGATCGATCAGGCCCGTCGGCCGGACCACCTGCTCCGCGACCTGCTTCGAGACCTGGAGCTCGTACGGGCTCGGCGTGGCGCTCATGAACACGACCTGCTGCACCCGCTCGCCGAACTCCTCGAACCGCAGCGGGCGGTTGTCGAGTGCGCTCGGCAGGCGGAACCCGAATTCCACGAGGGTTCGCTTGCGCGACATGTCTCCCTCGTACATCCCGTGCAGCTGCGGGACCGTGACGTGCGACTCGTCGATGACGCACAGCCAGTCCTCCGGGAAGTAATCGAGCAGCGTGTACGGCGCCGTGCCGGGCGAGCGGCCGTCGATGTGCCGCGAGTAGTTCTCGATGCCGCTGCAGAAACCGACCTCCCGCATCATCTCCAGGTCGTAGTTCGTGCGCATCCGGAGGCGCTGGGCCTCCAGGAGCTTCGACTCCGACTCCAGCTGCGCCAGCCGGTGCTGGAGCTCGTCCTCGATGGTCGATATGGCCCGCTTCATGGTGTCGTCGCCGGCGACGTAGTGCGTTGCCGGGTACACGGTGACGTCGTTCAGCTCCTTCAGGACCTCCCCGGTCACGGGGTCGACGATGGCGATGCGTTCGATGTCGTCACCCCACATCTCGATGCGAACGATCGACTCCTCGTACGCCGGATGGATCTCGATGGTGTCGCCCACGACGCGGAACCGGCCGCGGGTGAGCGGCCCGGTCGTGCGCTGGTACTGGATGTCGACGAGCCGGCGGATGGCCCAGTCGTGGTCGAGCGTCACGCCGCGGTGCACCCGCAGGATGCGTCCCTCGTACTCCTCCGGCGACCCGAGGCCGTAGATGCACGACACGCTGGCGACGATGAGCACGTCGCGCCGGGTCAGAAGCGCGGCGGTGGCGGAGTGGCGGAGGCGCTCGATCTCGTCGTTCACCGAGCTGTCCTTCTCGATGTAGGTGTCGGTCTGCGGGACGTACGCCTCAGGCTGGTAGTAGTCGTAGTAGCTCACGAAGTACTCGACGGCGTTCTCCGGGAAGAACCGCCGGAACTCGTTCGCCAGCTGGGCGGCCAGCGACTTGTTGGGCGAGATCACGAGCGTCGGCTTCTGGACCTTCTCGATGAGGTGCGCGATGGTGAAGGTCTTCCCGGAGCCGGTGATGCCGAGGAGCGTCTGGTAGTCGTCGCCGCGAAGGACGCCTTCGGCCAGCGAGTCGACGGCGGACGGCTGGTCCCCCTGGGGCTCGAACTCGGCGACGACCTTGAACGGCGGCATCCAGCCAGTCTAGAGGCCGCTCGCGACAGGAAATCGACGCCCGACCCTCAGGCGCTGTTCCTCGGCTCCCAGGTAAAGAATCGGATGGCGAGGAGCAACCCGACGACGCCCCACGCACCCATGATCAGAAGATCCCAGCCCTGGAACCCGCTCCCGGTCGGGGCCAGGAACGTGTTCAGCATGGCCTGGGTGAAGTGGTAGATGGGGAAGATCTTCGCCACCCACACGTACCAGGCGTTGGAGCTCGTCAGCGGGATGAACACGCCGGACAGGAACAGGAGCGGAAGCACGCTCGCGTTCACCACCGCGGGCGAGGCGTCGGCGTTCGAGATGACCGAGGTCAGGGCCAACCCGAGGGCGGAGAAGCTCGCCGCGCCCACGGCCACGGTGGCGGCGAACGACGGCAGGGTCCGGAGCGTCACGTTCGCGTCGTAGAAGAGCACGCCGAACACCGTGACGATCACAACCAGGAGGATCGCGAGGAACACCGCGTGGATGATCCGCGCCGTCAGGTACGTGCCGGCCGGCATCGGCGTGCCGCGGACCCGCTTCAGGATCCCCAGCTCTCGCAGGAACGTCACCGAGATGGCCAGGTTCGTGTACGTGGCCGTGATGATCGAGAACGTGGCGATGGCGGGGATGTAATAGGAGGCCGTGGGGATGTCCCGCAGGAGCACACCGCCGATGACCACATCGGTCGTGTCGCTGAACAGCGACGTGAAGATCACCAGGAACATCAGGGGGAACGCGAACGTGAAGAACGCCGCCGGAGGGTTCCGCCAGAAGGCGCGGTTCGTGAATCCCACCTGGCGGACGGTGAGCCCGGCCTCGCTCATCGCCGCCTCCTCCCCCGCCGGCCCGCGGGCGCCGGTTCCTCCTCCCGCGCCGGGCGGTCGCCGCCGGTGAGCTCCAGGTACACGTCCTCGAGCGACGGCCGGCTCACCTCAAGCCCCTCCAGCTCACGCCCGGCGTCAACCGCCCACGTGGTGAGCTCGTGCAACACCTGCGTGGGTCGCTCGGTGCGGAGCTCGGCCGTCCCGTCCACGACCTTGGCCTCGACACCGGCGATCGGTGGCGGAACGGCGCCGGCCGTGGTCCGGAACCGGATCCGCGTGGCGGCGGTCTCGCGGCCGGCCAGCGTGGACGGCGGCCCCTCGGCCACGATCTCGCCGTCCCGGATGATCGCCACCCGATCGGCCAGGAACTGCGCCTCGTCCATGTAGTGCGTCGTCAGCAGGATGGTCTTGCCGAGATCGGCGAGGTTCTTCACCACCGTCCACGCGTTGCGCCGCGCGGCCGGGTCGAACCCGGTGGTGGGCTCGTCGAGGAACAGGAGGTCGGGATCGCCGGAGAGCGCGATCGCCACGTCGAGGCGGCGACGCTGGCCTCCGGACAGCTTCGTGATGCGCGTCTCGGCCTTGGGTCCGAGCTCGACGAGCTCGATGATCTCCTCGGTGGGCCGGGGGTGCGGGTAGTACCCGCGGTACATCTCGATGGTCTCGCGGACCGTCAGGAACTCCTCGACCCCGGTCTGCTGCAGGACGATCCCGATGCGCTCCTTGAGCGCGCGCTCGCCGCGCGACGGATCGTGGCCGAGCACCGAGACGGTCCCCTCGTCGCGCCGCCGGTACCCCTCGAGGATCTCGACCGTGGTGGTCTTGCCGGCGCCGTTGGGGCCGAGCAGCGAGAAGACCTCGCCCTCGCCGACCTCGAAGCTGATCCCACGCACGGCCTCGATCGAGCCGTATCGCTTGCTGAGCTCGCGGACCTCGACGGCCGGCATGGCGGCGAGAGCCTATCCGACAACCCGAGCACGGGCGGTCGCGTTACAGCGGGCGGCGACCGCCGAAGCCGGTGTCGGGCGGATGCCAGAACCCGACCTCCTCTTCCCCCAGCCGCCAGCACAGGAAGATCGGGGCACCGTCACGCTCCGACGGGAAGTCCACCAGCCCGGATTCGACGTCGCGCACGATCACGCCCTCCGTCGACAGGCGCTCGGTCTCTCGTCGGAGGAGGTCGAGGGCGTCGCGATATCCCTCGGACTCCGAGCCGCCGCCGTTGCCGGCCACGTTGCCCTTGACGCGCTCGGCCGACTCCATGACCACCCGGCGAGCCCCACGCATCGCCTCGAGAGCCGGAGCCAGGTCCGGGAGCATGGCGTTCGCCTGCTCGACGCTGAAGCGCGGCTCCTCCCCTTCGGCCCGCTCGCTCACAGGCCGAGCGCTCCGGGGAGCTCGTCGAGGGAGGTGATGCGGATACCGGGATGGTCGGGATACCGGCCGCGGCGGTCGACGAGTACCGCGAGCATCCCCACCTCCTGCGCCGGTTCGATGTCGAAGTGCACGTTGTCCCCCACGTACGCGGAGTCCTTCGGCTCGACCCCCGCCCGCTCGAGGGCCAGCTCGAAGATGCGCGGGTCCGGCTTCTCCACACCCTCGGCGCCCGAGATGACGCGAACGTCGAAGAAGCGCGTGACGTCGAGGGCGTCGAGCAGCCGCTCCAGCCAATCCTCGAAGTTCGACACGAGCCCGAGCTGGAACCCCGAGCTCTCCAGGTGCTCGAGTGCGGGGACGGCGTCCTCGAAGAGGCGGTAGTTCGCGAGGTCGGTGAAGGTCTCGTACAGGCGCTGCGCGAGCCGGTCGGTCCACTCGATGCCCAGCTCGCCGAGGAACGTCCGGTACACCGAGGACCAGAAGGCGCGGGAGCGCTCCGCGGAGGTCGACCAGAGCTCGTTCTCGCGGGACGCCCGCAGGAACCGGTCGGACACGACCCACAGACGCTCCCGGACGAAGCCCGGATCGATCTCGTGGCCCTCCTCCCGGAGCGCGGTGGTGAGGAGCTCCGGGAAGGACGGATGGGGGTGCACGAGCGTCTCGCCGGCATCGAAGAACACTGCCTGGAGCTGCACGAGCCCGGATGATATCGGCCGCCGGCCCGGCTTCCGTTCAGGAGCGGAGGGATGCTGCCTCGTTTGCAGGACCTCCCGGCCGGGAACGCGAACTCTTTCAACCCATGCGGAACGCCATCTCACGTCGAGCGATCGCCGGGACCCTGGGGCTCACCCTGGGGCTCACCCTGGTCCTCGGCCTGCTGGCCGCGTCTGGCCCCGCCGCCTCTGCGAGCACGGTGACCAGGGCCGGCGTGGGCGTGGTGGACGTGACCTGGCACGTGGGCGCCTCCGCCGGCCAGTACGCAGGCTCGACCGTCGACGCCTGCGGCGGTGACTGCAGCGAGTTCTTCGACCCGGCCAGCCACGGCGTCGACCCCTACCTCCTCCACGGCAGACGGGCCGCCTCCTACGGCATCCAGTCGCGGCTCGAGGCTCGGGCCCTCGTGATCGAGGGGCCGGACGGCACGCGGGTGGCGCTCGTGAAGAACGACCTGTACATCCCGCAGGATGTGTTGTGGCGCCGGACCGCACAGATCCTGGAGGAGGACGGCGCCTCCGGCATCGATCGCGACCACCTGACGGTCATGTCCAGTCACGACCACTCGTCGCCCTACTACTCGTCCTCCACCTGGGGGCCGTGGGCGTTCCAGGACTCCTTCGATCTCCGGTTCTTCGAGTACTACGCGGAGCGCATGGCGAAGGCGATCGAGATCGCTGCGCAGCACCTCGTCCCGGTGCGCATGGGCGCGGCGGTTTCATACTTCGACAAGACGCAGCGCAACTCGATGGGCCCGGGCGTCGCCGACGACGGCACGCCGTCCGGCTACCCGTGGTCGGACAACGACCACGACATGATGATCGCGCGCTTCGACGACATCTCCGACCCCCAGCGCCCGAAGCCCCTCGCGATCCTGGCGAACTTCGGCCAGCACCCCGAGTTCCTGAACGGCAACGACCTGCTCACCGCCGACTACGTCGGGCCGCTCCAGCGGATGATCGACCGCGAGACGGGCGCCACCCTCATCTGGAGCCAGGGCTCGACCGGCACCGCGGAGCCCGAGCGCAGCGCGTTCCACTCGATGCACGAACGCCTGGAGTTCTCCCACCGCGAGTACGCACAGGCCGAGCGGGGGGCCAGGATGATGGCCGACGTCATCGAGGGCGCCTGGTTCGCTGCCGGGACCAAGGCCCCGCCGCCGGCCGGGGTGCGGGTCCTTCCCTACCGCACGGGGTTCCCGGTCGCCATGGTCAACCGGTTCTTCCCGGGCCCGCTGTCGCATCCCTACCCGAGCGTCTCGAACTGCCGCACCGACCGGGTCTTCGCCGGGGATCCGCAGGCCCCGGTCATCGGCCTCCCCGACTGCACCGGACCCGGCACGTCCTGGCCACAGGATCCCGGCGTGAGCACCGACACGCTCGAGGGGGCGGGCGTGCCGATCCCCGAGAACTACGGCGCCCCGTCCTTCGGCAGCCTGCAGGAGACCCTCGGCGTCCACCTGCAGGCCATCCGCCTCGGCGATCTGCTGGTGACGGTGTGCTCGTGCGAGCAGTGGTCGGACCAGACCCGCAACGTCAAGACCCGGACCGACACGATCCAGGGGAACGAGTGGGTCGGCTACGACTGGTCGCTGCAGTGCACGAAGAACGAGAACACGACGTGGACGTGTCCCGATCCCCGCAACACGTCGAAGACGCTTCCCCCGATCAGCGATCTGAGGTTCCGCCGGATGAAGGCGCAGGTCGAGAACGACGCCGCGGGGTGGAACGACCCAGCGTATGTCCACTGGGCAGAGTCCGAGCCCGTGAACCCCGACGACATCAAGGGCAACTACACGCACACCGAGCTCCCCCCGTCGCTCGGCTACGGCATGACGATGACCATCGGCATGGCCAACGACTACAACGGCTACATCGCGACGTACCGCGAGTACCAGCGCGGCGACCACTACCGCAAGGCCCTCACCGGGTGGGGGGCGCACTCCTCCGACTACATGGCCACCCGCCTGATGCAGATGGGCGGCAACCTCAAGGACCCGAGCTACAGGATCGGGGACGACTCCGACGAGCTCCTGGCGCTGAAGATGCCGCCGGACCAGGCTTCCGCGGACGCCCGCGCCGAGGCCATCGGCGAGCTGGCGCGCGTCGCGGTGCCGGCCTACGAGGCCGTGCTGCCCGACGACGCCGGGACGGCCTCCGTGACGCGCCAGCCGAAGGACATCAGGCGGTTCTCGGCAGCGTTCCTCTCGTGGATCGGCGGCGACAACTACACGGACGACCCCAAGGTGCGGGTCGAGAGACTGCGCGACAAGACCTGGCAGACGTACGCGGACATGTCCGGCGAGATCGTCGTGTCCCTCCGGTTCCCGCAGCGCGACGACCCCGCATCCGTGGCCTCGTGGGCTGCCGGTCAGCGAACGTGGGAGTGGTCGGCCGACTTCGAGGCCTTCGACTCCGACGTGTCCAACCTCGGCGCGCGGCCCGGCGTCACCCCCGCGGGCGTCTACCGGTTCGTGGTGGACGGCATGCAGCGGAAGTCCGGGGACGTGACCCCGTATCACCTCGAGTCGCAGCCGTTCACCGTCGACCGGTGGGACGGCATCACGGTGCCGGACATCCGGGTCGAGCCCAACGGCACGGTCAGCTTCGCGGTGGGTCCGACCTCGAGCTTCGACGTCTCCACCGCCGACGGCAAGGGAACCCTGACGGCGACGGTTGGGCCCATCGACTATCCCGACACCTACTCGGTGCCGGACGGTGTCGACCTGCCGTTCCTGCGGAACGACCGGACCTTCATGCGGGACCCCGCGGCGCCCGACGACCCCAACCGGTTCGAGTGGTACTGCTTCCCCTGCTCGTTTCGGCCGTGGGCCGACACCGGGCGGGTCGCGCTTGCGCTCGTCACGATCCGCCAGGCAGGCGGCGGCGTCAGGCTCGCGCCGGCGACGCTGGGAGCCGACGGCCGGTACCACACGCAGGTGGTCCTGCGTCCGGGCGACTCGGCCTTCGTGGCCCCGCACAACGTCGTCGACAACCACGGCGAGACCAACGCCGAGCCGTCATCGACGGTCACCTCGTAGCGGTCAAGTCTCGCCAGAGCTCCTGGACCTGCGGTTCGAGGTCCTCGATGCCGCCGTCGTTGCGGATCACGTGGGTGGCCACCCGCTCCTTCTCCTCGAGCGGGAGCTGCGCCCGGATCCTGGCCCGTGCATCCGCCTCGCTCATGCCGCGGTCGGCCACGAGCCTCCTGACCTGCTCATCCTCGGATGCCGAGACGACGATCAACACGTCGAAGCCCTCGTGGGCGCCGGTCTCGACGATGAGCGGGGCATCGAAGATCAGGATGCGATCGGTGTCGCGGTAGCGGTCGAGCTCCTCGTGATACAAGCGGAACACCTCAGGATGGGTGATCGACTCGAGAGTCTTCCTGGCCTCCGGGTCGGCGAACACCCGCGCCGCGAGCGCCTCCCGGTCGAGGGAGCCGTCGGTCCGCAGGAGCTCCGCTCCGAACGTCTCGGCCACCTTGGCGAGCCCCGGTGTGCCCGGCTCGACGGCCCGGCGCGCCAGGTCGTCTGCGTCGACGATGACCGCCCCTCGTTCGGCGAGCATGCGAGAGACGGTGGATTTCCCCGAACCGATCCCGCCGGTGAGCCCGACGAGGAGCACGCTACTCGCTGCGGCCTTCGCGGCGTTTGAGGTCCTCGAGGATCGACTCGAGCGAGACGTCCTCCTCTTCCTCGGCCTCCTCCGCGCGCGTGGCGTCGGCGACGGCCTCCGTCGCGGGCTCGGGCTCCGCAACCTCGTGCATCGCGGCCTCTTCGGGGGCGATGGCCTCTGGCTCGACGATGGCCTCCAGGAGCTCGGGGGTGCTCTCGTCGGCGCGCTCTGCGGCGTCGGCGAGCACCTTCTCGGTCTCCGCGCTGACCTCCGGCGTGACCTCGTGGACCAGGTCCTCCGTGGCCTCCGCCTCGATCTCCGGCTCCGGAAGCGGGACCTCGCCCTCGGCGACCTGCCGCATCGACAGCGAGATGCGCCGCCGCGGCACGTCGACGTCGATGACCTTCACCTGGACCCCGTCGCCCACGTTCACCACGGACTCCGGCGACTCGACGTGGGTGTTCGAGAGCTCGGAGATGTGGACGAGCCCCTCGATGCCCTGCGCCACGCGGACGAAGGCGCCGAACGGCACGATCTTGGTGACCTGGCCCGTGATGATCTCGCCGGCCCGGTACTTGCGCTCGAACTCCTTCCAGGGATCCTCCTGCGTGGCCTTCAGCGACAGCGACACCCGCTCCCGCTCGAGGTCGACGTCGAGCACCTCGACCTCGACCTCCTCGCCGACCGCCACGACCTCGGAGGGATGATCGACGTGCTTCCACGACAGCTCGGACACGTGCACGAGCCCGTCGACGCCGCCGAGGTCCACGAAGGCCCCGAAGTTGACGATGGAGGACACCACGCCCTTTCGGCGCTCCCCCTTCTGCAGCGACTCCAGGAACTTCTTGCGCCCCTCGCTCTGCGACTCCTCGAGGAACGCCCGGCGGGAGAGCACCACGTTGTTCCGGTTGCGGTCGAGCTCGATGATCTTGCACTCGAGCTCCTGACCAACGAATGGATGCAGGTCGCGCACGCGGCGCAGGTCGACCAGCGAGGCGGGCAGGAACCCCCGCAGCCCGATGTCGAGGATGAGCCCACCCTTGACCACTTCGATGACCGGCCCGGTGATGGTGCCGCCGCCGTGCATGATCTCCTCGATCCGTCCCCACGCCCGCTCGTACTGCGCGCGCTTCTTGGAGAGGATGAGGCGGCCCTCCTTGTCCTCCTTCTGCAGGACCAGGGCCTCGATCTGCTCGCCGATCTCGACCACCTGGGAGGGGTCGACGTCCTGGCGGATCGAGAGCTCCTTCGAGGGGATGACGCCCTCGGACTTGTAGCCGATGTCGACCAGGACCTCGTCGCGGTCCACCTTCACGATCTGGCCCTCGAGGATGTCGCCCTCCTTGAAGTCGGTGAGGCTCTCCTCGATGGCCCGAGCCAGCTCCTCGGGCGTGTAATCGTCCTGCACCGCCTGGGTGGCGGTATCCCGCTCGTCGATGGTCGATCAGCTCCTATCCGTCAAGGTGTCGCTCGGCCGAGAACACGGCCCCGCGCGTCCAGAAGGGAGACGTGAAGCAGAAGCCGGCCACGCGGCCGGCGGTCATCTTAGAGGCCCAGGAAAAAGGCCGTCAATGCGGTGGCTGAGGGACGATTGCGAAATACGGCTCTTGACAGACAGCTGTTCCTGCCGGATTCTGTGGCCACGTTCCGCCGGGGTGTCGGCCGGGCGGGCGAGTCAGGGGGGCTTCACTTGAGACTCATGCGTCGCCGGAAGACGATCGTCGTCCTGCTCCTGGGGGCCGTTCTCGGGATCATGGGCACGGCGGAGCAAGCAACTGCAGCCGTTCGGGCGAGTGATGCGCACGCCGCGCATCGCCTGCACGAGGGTCCAACCGGCCCGACCCCCGTCTCCTCGAGCAACTACAAGAAGGGCTCGCCGAACCACGCGCACCGCCCCATCAACAAGCCCAAGGTGGGAGCGCCGCCGCCGCCCCACTAGCAGCACAGCGGTGGTTCAAGAGACGTCGCCGGTGACCCGCGCTCACCTCGCGAGACCCGTGCGTTCGTAGATCTGTGCGGATTCGAGGATCCGGCTCGCGCCCGACGGGAAGTCGGAGCGCGGGCCCACGACCACGATCATCTCGAGACCATCGTCCCGCGTGGTCCCGGCATCGACGTACGCGAGCCCGTGCCCGTACGCGAAATACCTCGAGGTGCCGGCGGCGACATCGGCGATGAAATTGCCGGCGGCGACGGGCGCAGCGAGTGGCGCGCCGACGTGGATGTAGGGCCGCAGCCGACGCAGGGCGAGCTCGGCCATCCGGGCGGTCCTCCGCCAGCCATGTGCCCTCATCTCCGAAATCGGAAGGTTGGCGCGGATCACGTACACGCCGCGGTGGGCCTCCGCGTCCGTGAAGCCGTCGACGGCGCCCCGCACCGGCTCGATCGATCGGGGTCGTGTCCATCCGTTCGAGAAGCAGAGCGCGGTGTTCACGACGGGCGAGATCAGCGGGACCGAGTCGGGACCGTGCCAGACCTGCTCGAGCGAGGGCGTGACGAGCTGCCCGCCGACATACACCTCGGCGCGATACGTGCTGCCGTGGTTCAGGCAGTCCCCGGCGGACGCGAGGAGGGAGCTGAAGTCACCGATGGCGCCGTCGTCGCCGCCGCGGCGAGGACCGAGGGACGACACGGATGGGAGGATCGACCACCCCAGCTTCTGCGGATCGCGGTAGTACCACTGGACGGAGACCGCGACCCCGCTCGAGATCCCGTCCAGGAAGGACGGCGAGGTGATCCACATGCCGCTCGGGTACAGGTGGACCCTTCCCTCGAGGGTCGGGATCGGCCCCGACATCGCGGCCCCTCCGGCCACAGAGCCCACCACGTACCCCTTCAGGCTTCGAACCTCCGGGGCGAGGTCGGGGCGGTTGTCGACGAGGAATTGAAGGTCCGTCAAGGCTCCGGCGACGATGTCCTCCTCGTCCTGCCGGTCGTTCCGAGGCACTCGCTTCGCCACATCGGTGTACACGGTCCGGAACACCCCGGCGCGATAGGCGGAGCGGGCCGCGGCGGGCTGGCCGTGAGCGAGGAGGGCAACCCCCAGGTTGAATCGAAGGTTCGGCTCGTACGGCGCCTTCTCGATGGCGAGCTGCGTGGTCGCGATGGCCTCCTCGATGAGATCGGGCCGACTCTCCTGCAGGCCGAGGAGGTACTGGTCGAAGCCCAGGTTCCACAGGACCCGGAAGTCGTTGGCGCCGAGGTCCACGGCGGTCTCGAAGTCGTCGATGGCGCCCTCGAGCGCGTGCCGCGTCGTGAGGCTTCGGTACGCGGACTTCTGCGGGGAACCCACCAGGAACCGGGCGAAGGCGCGTTCGACATAGGCCCGGGCGAACGTGGGGCGCAACTCGATCGCGCGATCGAAGTCCCGGACGGCGGCCTGGAACCCCGCCCGGTCCGTGGCTGTCTTGCTGGCGACGAGCCCCGCCGCGAACTCCCGTGCGGAGCTGTCCGGCGCCGCACGCACCGGCGACGCCCACACGATCGCTGCCCAGACCGACCCGAGGGCCAGTAGGCAGATGCCGGTGGTCATGAACAGCCGCTTGACCGCCGCCGACATCGCGAGGGCGAAGCCCAGCATGTAGAGGGAGATCGCCAGGAGCGCCAGGATGGCTGTGTACGGAGCGGTGTGCCGCTCCCAGTTGTTGTTCGCTTCGTTGGCCGCGTCCTGCTCGGCACCCATGCGAAGGGCAGGGAACGTCGCGCGATTGAAGAATCGCTGCGGGAAGAGTTTGTCGTTCTCAGGGCCGTCGGGCCCTCGCTCGTCGATGCTCGACCGGCGCTGGGTGCTCGAGGCGAGCTGGGTCCACCGGCTCCACACCAGTCGATCGTTGCGGCGTGCTCGGCCCTTGGAGAGCAACCACGACTGGAGGGCATTGGCCGCATGCTGCCGTTGCTCCTCCGTTTTCACGAATGCCTCGTAGGAGACCTGCGCGGTCGATTGCGAGTCGAGGAGTGTGCTCATCGAGCGGCTCGCGAGGCGCTCGGCCTTCAAGCTCACCGCGGTCCCCTCACGCGAGGCTGCCGTCAGAAGGTAGCCCACGAAGGCGGCGAGGAGCGTCGCCGCCACGATCAGGGCGGTGATCGTCTTGCCCCACAGCTCCTCGGAGGCGGTGTCGAACTGGAGGGACGCGCCGTCGTTGCCGGTCTCAGCCGTGGTTCCGTCCCGATCGCTCATCGAGCGCTCATCTCGACCGCCGCGAACAGCCCCACGCCGGCCAGGAGCACGACCGACCCGACCACCGAGAACACGTCGCGGATCCGGCGCCGTCCGATCTGGGCGATCGTCAGGAAGAACAGGGACAGGACCTCGATCGCGGCGATCCCTTCCAGACGCACCGTGTCCGCGTGTGCCCGTCCGGCCTCCACATCGGTGGCCTGCGGCGTGAGGGCCTGCAGCACCAGATCCTGGGATATGACGCGCTGCATCGCCTGGCGGGGCGAGTAGGCAACGTCACCCGACCGGCTCTGGTTCAGCCCGACACCGTTGACCACGAAGAATCGTTGAAGGGAACGAGCCGTCGCCAGCTCGGTGTCGGCCTGGCGCCGCAACCTCGCGGATTGCGCGGGATCCGAGATGCGTCGGCTCTGCGCCTGCAGGACTCGCCAGTTTCGCACGTGCTCCTGGAACGTCGACACGAGACGAAGGTCCTCGTTGACATCGCCCCGGTGCCACGCGAGGAGCTGCTCGCGCTGCACGAGTTGCTGGCTGGCTGCCTGGTCGAGATCCGAGGCGCTGTTCGAGAACACGGAGGCCTGCCACGAAACGACGGCGCTCGCGATCGACGCGACGACGATCAGGTGGGCAATGACGCTCCCGAAGCGGTCCTTCGCATCGTCATCGCGCCGGCGGCTCGCTTCCTGCCCGGCAATGACATCCTCGACCACTTCTCTCGCAGACGCCGTCGCGGCGTCCTGGCGCTCTGAGGCGGTTCCTCGAATGGTCGACCCCCTGACCCGGGTGTGGGTCGATGCATTGTACGAATGACGGACGAAAACCGTAAAGACCCGGCCCGTGGCCCGAGGGCGGGCTCCTTGACCGATGCCCCTCGTTTGCTGTTTCGTCGGCTCCCACGTCGATGATGGGTCCGCATGGACCCGAAGGAGGAGATGCAATGAAACGAATGAGCGCCATCATCGCCCTCGCGCTCGCGATGGGCGTTGCCGGCTACGTCTTGGGTCCCCCCATCGTCCAGGCCGGGACCAGCGCGATCCGGATCGCATCGGGCAAGAGCTCGAGCCAGCTGAAGGTGTCCGGAGGCAGAGCCGCGGTGGATACCGAGGCCGATACCGAGCCTGCCGGCATCCTCTTCAGCGGCAAGACGATCCTGACCTCCGTGGATCTGGGCTACGTGTTCCAACAGGCCGGCGGAAACTTCCTCATCGCACAGGGAACGAGCAGCAACGGGTCGGCATGCGCGAACTCGAGCATCGTCTC
This sequence comes from Actinomycetota bacterium, assembly GCA_046263085.1. GTDB lineage: Bacteria > Actinomycetota > UBA4738 > UBA4738 > JACQTL01 > JBHELK01. The sequence goes on along the minus strand of JBHELK010000075.1, from coordinate 27,310 downwards.
GGGGGTGGTGGTCGACAACACCGCCTCGGCCAACTCGACCGTCTCCATCGCGGGGGACACGAACAGTGACGGTGCCGGAGGCGATCCCATCTGGCAGGGCACGGTTCCCTCGGGCGGGCACCTGAACGACACCATGGACGGAGGGGTCTTCTCGGGATCGCCACTCAGCGTGACCGTGAGCGGTGCGGCGGCGCAGTGGTACGTGTACGGCCTCTGCTTCTCGTCGTCCTCATCAGTGGCGTCGCGCATCACACAACGGCTCCTGCAGTCACACATGTTGGCCGGGAAGCGTTAGGACGAGCCAGACCCCGAGCCTCGAAACTCGGGTATGCGACGAGGTTGTCCCGGTCCGGGTCAGTGCCCGGCCGGGGCGGCCTCCGCCCAGTTCGCTCCCCAGCCGAGATCCGCTCGCAGCGGCACGGTGAGGTCGTATGCCGCCTCCATCTCGTCCTTCACGAGCTTCGCGGCGTCCTCGACCCGTGAGGCCTCGACCTCGAACACCAGCTCGTCGTGCACGGTCAGCAGCATCCGGCAGTCGATCTCCGAGGCCTCGAGCGCCCGGTCCACGCGGATCATGGCGAGCTTGAACACGTCCGAGGCGCTCCCCTGGATCGGCGCGTTGAGGGCCATGCGCCGGCCGAGGTCGCGCACCCGGGGATTCGCGGCCTGGAGCTCGGGGATGTAGCGCCGGCGGCCGAGGAGGGTCTCCGTGAATCCCTCGGCGGCGGCGCGCGCCACCTGCCGGTCGAGGTACTCGCGGATCTTCGGGAACCCCTCGAAGTACGCGTCGATGAACTCCTGGGCCTCGTCGGGCGCGATGCCGAGCCTCGACGCGAGCCCGAAGGCGTTCATGCCGTACGCCAGGCCGTAGTTGATCATCTTGGCCCGGCTCCGGATCGACGGATCGACCTGATCCTCCGGCAGGCCGAACACCTTCGCCGACGTCGCCGTGTGGATGTCGGTGTTCGAGGCGAAGGCCTCGGCGAGGCCCTCGTCGCCTCAGAGGTGGGCGAGGATGCGCAGCTCGATCTGCGAGTAGTCGGCCACGAGCAGCAGCTCGCCCTTCGAGCCGGGGACGAACGCCCTGCGGATGCGCCGTCCCTCCTCGCCGCGCACGGGGATGTTCTGCAGGTTCGGGTTCGTCGAGGAGAGCCGGCCGGTTGCCGCCACCACCTGGTTGAACGTGGTGTGGACGCGCCCCGTCTCGGGATCGACGAGCCGCGGGAGCGCCACGAGGTACGTCGAGTTCAGCTTGTCGAGCTCGCGCCACTGGAGCAGCGCGTCGATGATGGGGTGTTGGTCGCGGAGCTTCTCGAGCACCGATGCGTCGGTGGACAACTGGCCCTTCGGCGTCTTCTTCCCCGGCGAGAGGCCCAGCTTGTCGTAGAGGATGGCCCGAAGCTGCGGCGGGGAGTTCAGGTTGAACTCCTCGCCGGCCGCCGCGAACACCTCCCGTCGCAGCGTCTCCATTCTGCCCGTGACCGAGGCGGACAGCTCCTCGAGGTACGGGATGTCGAGCGCCACACCGCGAGCCTGCATGCGCGCCAGCACGGCGGACAGGGGCATCTCCACGTCGCGCAACAGCTCGGCGAGCCCCGCCTTCTCCACACGCGGGCGCATCGCCGGCGCCAGGAGGGCGACGGCGGCGGCCTCGGCCGCGACGCGGCGCCACGAGGTGCCTCCGAACAGCTGCCCGTCGCCCGTCTCCTCCTCCTCTTCGTCCGCGGGCTCCAGGACGTCGGTTCCCAGGTACTTCCTGGCCAGCTCCTCGAGCGGATATCCCTGCTCCGCGGGATCGAGGAGGTACGCGGCGATGAGGGTGTCGAACTCGACCCCCTCGACCCGGCCCCCGCGCTTCAGCACCACCGTCTCGAGGTCCTTGGCGTCGTGAACCCACTTCGGGACTCGAGGGTCCGACAGCAGCGCGCCCGCCTCCTCGTCCGTCGTCGGGGCGAAGACGGCGCGGCCGCCTCCCCTCGAGACGGCGAGGCCGCCGACGTGGCCGTCGGCCAGCACGCGGACGGCCCGCGGATCCCCGCCCCCGAGCGCCTTCTTCAGGGCCGCGACGGACACCTCCTCGAGCTCGAGCTCGACGCGCTCGACGGCCGGACGCGCCGTGCCGAGCTCCTCGAGCCGCTCCAGGAGCGTCCGGAACTCGAGCGACGTGAAGAGGCGACGGACGGCGTCCGGATCCCACTCCCCGATCACGCAGTCCTCGACCCTCACCGGCAGCTCGAGGTCGCACTCCAGCTTCACCAGCTCCTTGTTCCGAAGGAGCCGGTCTCCGGCCTCCTCGATCCCGGCCTTGACCCGGGGCTTCAGCTCATCGGTGTGCTCCAGGAGCTCCTCGACCGAGCCGTACTGCTGGATGAGCTGCGACGCGGTCTTCTCCCCCACCCCCGGCACGCCGGGGATGTTGTCGGAGGCGTCGCCCTTGAGCGCCACGAAGTCGAGGTACTTCTCGGGAGGCAGTCCGAAGCGCTCCGTGACGGCCTCCTGGTCGTAGCGAACGATGTCGGAGATCCCCTTGCGGTTGAACATCACCGTGATGCCCGGACGGACGAGCTGGAAGAAGTCGCGGTCGGCGGTGACGATCGTGACGTCGATCCCCTGGTCCTCCGCCCGGCAGGCCAGCGTGGCGATGGCGTCGTCGGCCTCGTGGCCCTGGATCCCCACGATCGGCACCCTGAGCGTCTCGAGCACCTCGCGGATGAGCCCCAGCTGCTCGCGGAAGTCGTCGGGGGTCTCCGCGCGCCCCGCCTTGTAGTCGGCGTACTTCTCGAGGCGAACGGTCGGCCTGCCGATGTCGAAGGCCACGGCCAGGAGGTCGGGTTTCTCCTCCGCGAGCAGCTTGATGAGCATCGACGTGAACCCGTAGACGGCGTTCGTGATCTGCCCCGTGGACGTGGCGAGCGACGGGGGAAGCGCGAAGTACGCTCGGAACGACAGGCTGTGCCCGTCGAGGAGGAAGAGTCGCCTGCGAGATGGATCGCCCACCACCGTGGATTCTACTGAGCGCCCGACACGCCCCCATCCGGGCTTGGACCGCTTGCCATTGGGTACGATGGCGCCGCTCCGCGAACACCCGTCCGACCTGGGAGAACAGCGTCAATGACAACCTGGGAAACCGTCCTCCTCGGCGCCGTCGCGGGCTTCACCATCTTCCTCGGACTGCCGATGGCGCGGATGCGCGGCGGCGGGCGCTGGGTACGGACCTTCCTGAACGGGGTTTCCGCGGGCGTCCTGCTGTTCCTCCTGGTTGAGGTGTTCGAGCACGCCTTCGAGCCCCTCGAGGAGGCCGTGGTGGACGGCCGGTGGGGAACGGTCGCCGGCATGGGGCCGTTGCTCGCGGGGGGGATCGGCGCGGGGCTGCTGGGGCTCCTGTACGTGAGCCGCATGTGGCGGCGGAGGTCCATCCCCGCGGGCATCGGTCCAGGGGCGATGGCCGTGGCCGAGGCGGCGGAGGTCCATCCCCGGCACGAGGCCCTCAACCTCGGGATGGCGATCGCCACGGGCATCGGGCTGCACAACTTCTCCGAGGGGCTCGCCATCGGACAGGCTGCGAACACCGATCAGATCTCACTCGCGCTGCTGCTCGTGATCGGGTTCGGGTTGCACAACGCCACCGAGGGCTTCGGCATCGCCGGACCGCTCGTGGCGGCCAACGTCCGCGCCTCGTGGCGGTGGCTCATCGCCGCCGGGCTGATCGGCGGCGGTCCCACGTTCCTCGGCACGCTCCTGGGGACCTCGGTCAGCTCCGAGTACGTCTTCGTGGGGTTCCTGGCCCTGGCCGCCGGCGCCATCTTGTACGTGGTCGGCGAGCTGTTCAACGCCGGCCGGCGCCTCTCCTGGGACGCCACCCTGTGGGGCGTGGCGGCGGGGTTCATCGTGGGGTTCACCACCGAGCTGGTCCTGGCCGGCGCCGGCCTGTAGGGCCCCGGCAGGCGCTCGCCGGTAGGCTTTCCGAGGCATGGCAGCCACGGAACCGACCTCCTTCGAAGGGCTCTCCCCGACCGCCGCGGCCGGACTCGCCAACGAGCACATGCGCGCCGGGCTCGCCGAGCGACTCGGGATGGAGTGGCTGGAGATCGCCGCGGACCGAGTGGTGGCCCGGATGCCCGTTGCGGGCAACGTGCAGCCCTACGGGATCCTGCACGGCGGCGCGACCGCCGCGCTGTGCGAGACGGTGGCGTCGGTGGGGACGGCGGTCCGCGTCGGCGCCGAGAAGCGCGTCACCGGCATCGAGCTCAACATCAACCACCTCCGCGCGGTGACGACAGGATCCGTCACGGCGACTGGCGTCCCGTTGCACGTCGGGCGTACCACGGCGGTGTGGGACATGCGCGTCACCGACGACGGCGGCCGGCTCATCGCCGCGTCGCGGCTGACACTCGCCATCCGCGAGGCGCTGCCGCCGGCTCCGTGATCGCATCGCAGCGTTCGCACGCCACGTGTCGTCTTGTCACTCTTTCTCCACGAACCGGACGCTTGGTCCTACCTGCGGTGACGCTTGGAACCGCTTGCGGCGCATCGCATTCGAGCTCGTTGACAGGCAACAGAGGCCCTCGCTACTCTTCGCCCCGGTCCCAAGCGGCCGCAGGGATCGGAAGGCTCGGTGAGGCCCCGGGCAAGGAGTCGATGAAGGAGGCGCAAGCTTCCGACGACGACACCGAACCCGGTCAACTGAACCGCCGCCCGCCGATCGACCGGGTTGCTTGGGACCATCTGTTTGGCGGGTCGAGGGACCGAGTAGACAACGCTCACGTTTGGGGAAGGCGTGAGCGGCTCCAAAGGTCCCTCGGCCCGTCTATTACTTACAGCACCTTCGACAGGAACTGTTTGGTTCGCTCGTGCTGTGGGTCGCGGAACATCTGGCGGGGATCACCCTCCTCCATGACGAGACCCTCGTCCATGAAGATCATCCGGCTCCCGACCTCCCGCGCGAATCCCATCTCGTGGGTGACGACCATCATCGTCATCCCCTCCTCCGCCAGTCCCTTCATGACGTCGAGCACCTCCCCCACCAATTCCGGGTCGAGGGCCGAGGTCACCTCGTCGAAGAGCATGAGCTTGGGCCGCATGGCCAGGGCCCTCGCGATCGCCACCCGCTGCTGCTGGCCCCCTGAGAGCTGCGACGGGTAGGAGTCCCCCTTCTCCTCCAGCCCGACGTGTCGCAGCTCCTGGGTGGCCCGCTCCCTCGCTTCCTCCGGCTTGAGGCCCAGCACCTTCTGGAGGGCCAGGGTGATGTTCTGCAGTGCGGTCTTGTGGGGGAACAGGTTGTAGGCCTGGAACACGATCCCCATCCTGGTGCGGACCGCGTTGAGATCCGTCCGCACGTCGGTGATCTCATTCCCCTCGAACCACACCTGCCCCTCGGTCGGCTCCTCCAGCAGGTTCACGCACCGCAGGAGCGTCGACTTGCCGGAGCCCGACGGCCCGATGACCACGAGCACGTCTCCCTGGTCGAGCTCGAAATCGATCCCCCGAAGGACGTGGTTCGACCCGAACCACTTGTGGATGCCGTGGAGGCGAACCAGGGCCCGGTCGGAGGGCCCGAGCGCTCCCGGCTCCTTGCTGTAGGTGCTGCTCACTAGGCCGTGACCCCCACCAGCCCGCTCCGGAGCCGACGCTCGAGGATATTGACCAGCCGGATGGCCGGGAGGCTCACCGCCAGATAGCCGATGGCCGTCGCCACGAAGAACGTGGCGTTGAACGTGTTCCCGAAGCCGTTCTTTCCCACGGACATGAGCTCGTACTGGCTCTCGCTCAGCCCGAGGACGATGACGAGCGACGTGTCCTTGATCAGGATGACGAACTCGTTCATCAGCGGGGGGATCACCCGGCGAACGGCCTGGGGCACGATGGCGTAGCGCAATGCCTGGAAGTACGACATCCCCAGACTCCTGGCGGCCTCCAGCTGGCCTCGCTCGATGGACTGGATGCCGGCCCGGAAGACCTCCGCCGCGTAGGCCCCCGTGTTGACGCTGAGGACGATGATCGCGACGTAGTACGTCTGGATGTGCAGGTTGAAGCCGAGAGGGAGAACAACGGACGTGAACAGGAGCTGCCACACGAGCGGCGTCCCCCGGAAGAAATTGATGTAGGCCCGAGCCGGCGCCCGGACCACCGCCCGGCTCGACACGGCGAACACAGCGAGGCCCAGGCCGATCAGGATGCCGAAGAACTCCCCCGCCACAGCGAGAACCACCGTGTTCCGAGCACCCTTCACGAAGGCGCCGATCTGGTCGCGAACCGGTCCGAAATCGGCCACGTTCTTCGCGAACGTCTCGACATTGCCGAAGCTGAACCCGAGGAGGATCACGGCGAGCACGGACGCCTGCACGCCGAGGACCGCCCCGGCGATGGCCTCCTCGCGGGAGACCTTCGTGGGCATCCGCCGGTAGGAACCCCATCCGAGGACGGCCGCCACGATCCCCAGGCCGATCCCGGTGAGCTCAACGCCACGAAGCTGCACCGACGTCAGCCCACGGACGACGTCCTGATACGGGATGAGACCGTGTGCGGCCAGGACGCCGATGGTGCCGCCGATCACCAGCGCGACCGCGATCGCTCCCAGGATCACGACCGCCGCGGCCAGTGGCGTGCTCTCCTGTCGGATCCACGACCAGCCCCGCTTCGGGGGGACCGCCTGTTCGGTCACCATGTCGCCTCCTCGAAAGCGAAAGCCCGCGCCCTCGGAGAGCGCGGGCTTCGCACGATCCCTGGAATTACGACTTCGCGTACGGGGGGAGCTCCTGCGTCGGGAAGTACTTCTTGTAGATGCTCGCGTACGTCCCGTCGTCGAACATGTCCTGGAGCCCCGCGTTCAGCTTGTCCAGCAGCTCGGTGTTGTCCTGGTTCACGGCGAACCCGTACTGCTCACCGGTGTCGACCTGCTCGACGATCTTCAGGTTCGGGTGCGCCTTTTCGGCGTCCTCGGACACGGGAAGGTCGTTGAACACCCCGTCCACCTGGCCCGCATCCAGAGCGACGTACATGTCGGGGGACTTGCCGAAGGAGACGAGATCCACACCGATTGGCTTGAGCTTCTCCTCGGCATAGAACGCGCCCGTGGTGCCGCTCTGGATGGCGATGCGGTCCCCGCTCTTCAGGCTGTCGACCCCCGTGATGTCCGCTCGGTTGTCGGTGTTGACGGCGAGCGACTGCAGCGAGGGATAGTACGGCTTCGAGAAGGCCACGATCTTCCGTCGATCGGTCACCTTCGTGTACGCGGGTGAGCCCTTCGGCGCGTACGCGGTCACGGCGGCGGCGATCACGTCGAAGTCGCCGGTGGAGAGCTTGGTGAAGATCGTGGTGAAGTCGGTGTTCACCCAGTTCGTCTCGAGGTCGAGACGCTTGGCGATCTCATCGATGACCTCCACGTCGAAGCCGGTCAGCTTCTGGCCCTCGTTGAACTCGAACGGCGGGTACGGGATGTCCGAGGCGACGGTGAGCGTCCCCTCCTTGATGGTGAGGCCCCCGCCCCCTCCCCCTCCGCCACAGGCGCCGAGCACCAGGCTCGCCGCGATGGCCAGGATCAACGGGGCGGCCGCCCTCTTCCTCCTGATACGCATGGATTCCTCCCTTTCGGTCCAGATCGGTGGAGTCTAGGGTCAACGGCCTCGGCTTGCATTCCTTGGGCCGCCTCTCCAGCCTCGTCTCGATGGAGCTCACGGCGGCGGATCGGGACGTCCTGGGGGGCGGGGGCGGGGAGGGCGCCGCACTGGCCATGCGCCTCGTTGTGGCCCTCGGGGGGGCCACCGGGGCCGATCGCCTCATCGACGTCGGCTCCGCGCACGTCGACGGGTGCCTGTATCACGGACAGGTCAGCCTGGATTTCGCGGAGCGCCTGGCCGAGGCCGGCGGGCGGGTCCGGATCCCCACGACGCTCAACGTGGGATCCGTCGACCTCATCCATCCCGAGCTGTTCCGGGGAGACGAGGAAACCGCCCATCGCGGGCGCCGCCTGATGGAGCTCTACGTGGGGATGGGGTGCCGCCCCACGTTCACCTGCGCCCCCTATCAGCTGCCCACCCGGCCGGCGTTCGGCGAGCACGTGGCCTGGGCGGAGTCGAACGCGATCGTCTTCGCCAACTCGGTGCTCGGAGCGCGGACCGAACGCTACGGCGATTTCATCGACATCTGCGCCGCGATCACGGGCCGGGTGCCCGATGCAGGGCTTCACCGTTCGGAGCACCGGGCCGGCGAGATCCTCTTCCGGCTCGACGGGATCCCGCAGCGGCTGCTCGCCGATCGGGTCCTCTTCCCCCTCGTCGGTCATGTCGTGGGGGCTCGAACGGGCGCACGCGTCCCGGTCATCGACGGCCTGCCCTCGAGCGCCGACGAGGACGACCTCAAGGCCCTCGGCGCCGCGGCCGCCTCCTCCGGCTCCGTGGCCCTCTTCCACGCGGTCGGTGCCACCCCGGAGGCCCCCTCGCTGGAGGTGGCGTTCGGGGGACGCGAGCCGGCCGACGTCCTCTCGATCACTGCAGGTGACCTGCGCGAGGCCCGCGACTCGCTGAGCACGGCGAGCGGCGACCGCCTCGACGCGGTGAGCATCGGGACCCCCCACCTCTCGATCCGCGAGCTGGAGCGCCTCGTCGAGCTCCTCGACGGGGTGCGGTTCCACCCCGACGTGCAGGTGTACGCGTCGATGGGGCGCGACACGCTCGCCGCGGCCGAGGCGCGGGGGTGGCTTCCGGTCTTCGAGCACGCCGGCCTGCGGCTCCTCGTGGACACGTGCACGTACGTGACGCGGATCATCCCGGGCACCGGGGCCGTGGTCATGACCGACTCGGCGAAGTGGGCCTACTACGCGCCCGGCAACATCGGCGCTCGCGTCGTGTTCGGCAGTCTGGAGGAATGCCTGCGATCGGCGGCGGCGGGAGGGGTGCGGCGTGACGAGCGGCTCTGGTCTGACCGGTAGGGCGCTCTCCCCCGGCACCGCTTCGGGGCGGGCGCTCGTGCTGGAGGAGCCGCTGTCGTTCTGGGGCGGCGTCGACACGGGCACCGGGCGCATCATCGACGCCCGCCATCCGCAGACCGGGGCCTCGATGACGGGTCGCATCGTGGTGATGCCATCGGGACGCGGCTCGAGCTCGAGCAGCAGCGTGCTCGCGGAGTCCGTCCGGGCCCGCACCGGCCCCGCGGCAATCCTCCTGGCCCGAGCCGATCCCATCATCCTGCTGGGGGCGGTCGTCGCTCGCGAGCTCTACGGGACGGAGCTCCCCGTCGTGGTCCTCGATCGTGACGGCTACGCGCTGATCTCCGACGGCGACACCGTCTCCGTCGACGCCGGATCGACGGAGGCCGTGGTTCGGATCGACCGCGGTTAGGCGGGCACGAGATCGGCCAGGCGCTCTCCGATGGCGGAGGCGAACTTGAAGCCGTGTCCGCTGCACGGCGACCCGACCACGATGGAGCCGTGCCGCTCGAGGATGAAGCCCTCGTCGACGGTGTCGGTGTACAGACAGGTCTCCGCGAGGTGGGGCCGCGGATCGGCGGCGGGGAACCGCTCCGCCACCCAGGCCGAGAGCTTGGCCACGGACTCCTCGCTCACCACACCCGGTTCCTCCGGATCGGTCACGGGGCCGGCGTGGTGCTGGGCCGCCTTCAGGCCGTGCATGGGGCTCGGCAACGCGTAGAAGGGGGGCTCCACCCACTCCATCATGATCGGAGGCCACAGTTCGTCCATGCCGGGCTTTTGGAAGTAGGCCACGGTGGCCCGGGTGGGGGTCACCGGCAGGTCGATGCCGCCCGTGGCCAGCAGGGGCCGGGCGAACGCCCCGGCCGTGACCACGGCGGTTCGGGCCCGGATCGTCTCGCCCCCGGTGCGAAGCTCCACCTGCGCGTCGCCCGGCGTCAGCTCCAGCACCGGGGTCCGTTCCCGGACCTCGGCACCCCGGCTCGTCGCGGCGTCGAGGAACGCCCGAACGGCGGCCTCCGCGTGCACGATACCGGCGTCGCGCTGGAACACGACCGGGTCGCCGGCCGGCGCGGCGACTCCCTGGAACCTGTGCTCGACCTCGGCGCCGTCCATGACCTCGAAGTCCACGCCGCACACCTCGAGCGCCTTGGCGTTCGCCGTGGCGCGGGCGCCGAGGTCGAGCCCTCCGAACAGGGAGAGGACACGGACGCCGGATTCCTCCTCGATCCGCCGCCACAGCGGGACGGCCTCCAGCCCGAGCCTGACATACCAGGGGTCGTCGTAGAACAGCCGGAACACCCTCGAGTCGCCGTGGCTGGACCCGTGCGTATTGCCGACCTCGAATCGCTCCAGGACGAGCACCTCGCGTCCTCGCCGTGACAGCGACCAGGCGGTGGCCGCGCCCATCACGCCGGCCCCGACGACCACGACGTCCGCGTCGGTGGTCATGCGTGCCTCATACGACGTGCGCCTCCCTGGTGACGCCCCCCGACGCGAAGCGTTCCAGCGCGAGCGGTGCGACGTCCACGGTGCGGGCCCCACCCTCCGTGATCATCTCGGCCAGGAGCTTTCCCACCACGGGGGCGTGCTGGAACCCGTGGCCACTGAATCCGTTCGCGAGGTACAGGCCCTCGACCCCCGGCGCCGGCCCGATCACGGGATGGCGGTCCGGGGTCATCTCGTAGAGACCCACCCAGCGGTGCGCCAGGCCGGCCTGCTCCAGTGGTGGGAACACGCGTATGGCCGTCGGAAGGAGCTGCTCGGAGACGAAGGCGTCGTCGACCCGTGTCTCGAAGGACGGCCGCTCCTCCGGGGCGGCCATCCCCATCAGCATGCCGCCGCCCTCCCGGTGGAAATAGAAGGAGGTCTCGGCGTCGACCACGAGCGTCCGGCGCGGCGGAGCGCCGTCGAACGGCGCCGTCACGACGACGTGCCGCGGGATCGGATCGAGGGGGATGCGCACACCGGCCGTCTTCGCCAGGACACCGGCCCAGGGCCCCGCTGCGTTCACCACCGCGCCCGCCCGCACCGTTCCGGCCGAGGTCGTGACGCCGGTGGCCCGTCCGGCGACGACGTCGATCGAGCGGACGTCCTCTCCGGTTCGGATGCGCGCGCCGGCCCGCCGGGCGGCCGTGGCGTAGCCGAGGGTGAGGCCGGAGGGGTCGGCGATGCCGTCGTCGGGACAGAACGTCGCGCCGATCACGCCCGCCGTCTCGATCCCGGGGACGAGGGCCAGGGCCTCGTCGGCCGAGAGAAGGCGCACGTCCACGCCCAGCGATCGCTGGAGCTCGGCGCCGGCCACGAACTCCGCCCACGACGCCTCGCTCCGGACCAGGAAGAGATAGCCGTGCACGTCGACGTCCAGCGGGACTTCGTGATCGGAGGCGAACGACCTGATCATCCGGATGCTCTCGATCGAGAGCTGGACGTTGATGCGGCTCGAGAACTGGTGGCGGAACCCGCCCGCGCACCGCCCAGTGGAGCCGGCACCAAGCGTGCCCTCCCGCTCGAGCAACAGGACGGAGCCGGCGCCCGCCGCGGCCAGGTGGTAGGCCGCGCTCGTGCCGACCGCTCCCCCGCCCACCACGACCACATCGACGGTCTCGGCCGTCATCGGGCCATCGCCGCCACGGCCGCGCCGGCCACCACGAGATCCTCGAACGCCACACCCACGGACTTGAACACCGTGACATCCTCGGCGTCCCGCCGGACGCGCGCGCCCCCCACGAGCTCGGCGAGATCGGCGGCGATGGCCGACGCCGAGATCACCCCGGCCCCGAGCGGGATCAACAGGTCGCCCGCCTCCGACATCGCGGCGTCGCGTGTCTCCACCACGATCCTGGCCCTACGGATCGTCTCGTCGTCGAGCTCTCGAGTGTGCGGCTGGTACGAGCCCACCGCGTTGACGTGCGCGCCCGGCGGGAGACGCCCGCCGTCGAAGAGCGGGGTGGCGCTCGTCGTGCACGCACACACGATGTCGGCCCCGGCGACGGCGTCCGGGCCGCCGCTTCTGGCCTGGAGCCCGCCGGCCCGGGCCGCGTCGACGAGGGCTGCGGCCCGCTCGGGGCTCCTTCCCACCACCACGACCTCCCGGATCGGTCGCACCGCACGCATCGATTCGAGATGCGCGGTGGCCTGGACCCCGGCGCCGAAGAGCACCAGGCGCTCGGCGCCGTCACGGGCCAGGTGCCGTGTGGCGACTCCGGACACCGCCGCCGTTCGCAGGGCGGTGAGCGCCCCCCCGTCGATCATCGCGCTCGGCTCCAGAGAACCCGCGTCGAAGAGCACGTAAGCCGCGTGGATCAGGGGCAGGCCCCGCGCGGGGTTGCCGGGAGCAACCGTCACGAGCTTCACCCCCGCGCCCGCCTCGCCGACGGCCGGCATCACCAGAAGCTCCCCGTGGTCCAGATCGACGACGGTGCGCGGCGGGGCGTGCGGGATGCGGCCCTCGCGAAACGTGGACTCGAGCGCGTCGATGGCGGCCTCCATCGGAAGTGCCGCTCGGAGCTCCTCGGGATCGATCAGCACCGGTCCGCTCACAGCTCCCCCAGGTACGCCTCCCGCATCAGGGGATTGCTCAGCAGGGCCTGCGCCGAGTCGGCCATCACGATCTCGCCGGTCTGCAGCACGTAGCCCCGGTCGGCGATCGAGAGGGCCATGTTGGCGTTCTGCTCCACGACGAAGATCGTGGTTCCGAGCTCGTTGATCTCCTTGATGATCGTGAACACCTGCTCCACCAGCACCGGCGCGAGTCCCATGGACGGCTCGTCCATCAACAGGATCTTGGGCTGCGCCATGAGCGCTCGCCCCATGGCCACCATCTGCTGCTCGCCGCCGGACAGGGTCCCCGCCTTCTGGCTGATGCGCTCGCGAAGGCGCGGGAAGACGGTCATCACGCGCTCCATGTCGGAGGCGATGGCCTCCTTGTCGGTGCGCTGGTAGGCACCCAGCTCGAGGTTCTCCCGCACCGTCATCTTGGAGAAGAGCCGCCGGTTCTCCGGCACCATCGAGATGCCGTGGCGGACGACCTCCCTCGTCGGAAGACCGCTCACCCGCTCGCCGTCGAGGCGGACCTCCCCCTCGCTCGGCGTCACCATGCCGAGGATGGTCTTGAGGGTCGTGGTCTTGCCGCTCGCGTTCCCGCCGAGCAGACACACGATCTCGCCGGCGTTGATCGTCACGTTGACGTCTCGAAGCACGCTGACGAGCCCGTAGTGCGTGCTAACGCCGTCGAGCTCCAGGACGGGCTGTCCGTCGCCGGGACTCGCGGGCTGGTCGGCGTCGCTCATGCCGTCGCCTTCCTTCCGAGATAGGCCTCGATCACGCGCTCGTCGTTCGCGACCTCGTCGTAGCTGCCCTCGGCGATCTTCTGTCCGTAATCGAGCGCAACGACCCGGTCCGAGACGCCCTTCACCACTCGCATGTCGTGCTCGATGACGAGGACCGTGTACCCGTGGTCGCGCATCCTGGCGATGAGCGTCGTGAGCTCGCCCGTCTCCGTCGGGTTCATCCCCGCGGTCGGCTCGTCGAGGAGGATCAGCTGGGGGTCGGTGGCCATGGCCCGCGCCATCTCCAGACGGCGGCGGTTCGCGTACGACAGCACCGAGGCCTGCTGGTGGAGCCGGTAGCCTGACAGGCGGGGCCCGAAGAAGCCCAGCGCCTCCTTGGCCCGTTCCCGGATTCGCTCCTCCTCCTTCTTCGTCGGCGGGAGGCGCAGCACCGCGCCGAGGAGGCCCGCCTTGCCCCGGCAGTGCTGCCCGACCATGGCGTTCTCGAGCACAGTCATGTTGGGGAACAGGTGGACGGTCTGGAACGTGCGGGCGACGCCGCGTCTCGTGATCTGGTTCGGCTTCAGCCCCACGAGGCTGCGGTCGCCGAACTGGATGAGGCCGTCGTCCGGCTCGATCATGCCCGTCACGAGATTGAACAGCGAGGTCTTGCCGGCGCCGTTCGGGCCGATGACGCTCACGATCTCCCCCGCCTCGATGTGCAGGTCGAGGCCGTTCACGGCGGCCAGCCCGCCGAAGCGTTTCGTGAGGCCGCGGATGTCCAGCAGGGGGCTCATGGGGTCTCGGTGCTCCCCACCGCCACGGTCGGAGGCTCCGATCCCGGTTGGGCCTGTTTGGCCCACTGGTCCTGGAGCCGTTCCTCGTCGGTGAGCTCCTGGGCCCGCCGGACGTTCGGGATCAATCCCTGCGGGCGCAGGATCATGATCGCGACGAGGACCCCGCCGTAGATCAGCAACTTGAACTCCTCGAACTCGGAGAGCAGAGCCGGGATCCCGATCAGCGCCATGGCCCCCACGATCACGCCGGGGATGCTCCCCATGCCGCCCAGGATCACCACGGCCAGGGCCGTGATCGAGACGAGGATGTTGAAGCTCCGCACGTTGAGGGAGCCGATCTGCACCGAGAAGAGCGCGCCGGAGAGACAGCCGATGGCGCCGCCCATGGCGAAGGCGAGCAGCTTGTACCTGATGGTGGAGATCCCCATGGCCTCGGCGACCTGCTCGTCCTCACGCATGGCGTTCCAGGCTCGTCCGACCCGGGAGTTGGACAGCCGGTACGAGACGAAGATGGCGATGACCACGAGGGCCAGCACGAGATAGAAGAAGTGCTGGGGATCCCGGAAGCCGAAGCTGCCGATGTGCGCATCGGTGACGTCCCGGACCCCCTGCGCCCCGCCGACGAAGTGCCTCAGGGCGTCGGACGTGATGAGGAGCCTGACGATCTCGCCGAACCCGAGCGTGACGATGGCGAGATAGTCGCCCCGGAGACGCAGGACGGGGGCTCCGATCAACAGGCCGATGAAGGCCGCCGCCATGATCACCAGCGGGAGCGCCGCGTAGAAGGTCAGGTTCAGGTGGAACGCCGGGCTGGCGTTGGCACCGAGCGAGGTCACGAGCGTGGCGCCGGTCAGGATGGCGGCCATGTAGGCGCCCACGGCGAAGAACGCGACGTAGCCGAGGTCGAGAAGTCCGGCGTACCCCACGACGATGTTCAGTCCCAGGCCCATCAGCACGTAGATCCCGACGGTCCCGAGGATCTGGGACAGCACCGATCCGAGCAATTGCGGGAGGAGCGCGGCGAGCACGACGAGGATGACCGCGCCGCCACGGTTCAGCGACTTGCGCTGGGCGGGCGAGAGCTCCTTGATCTGCGTGCGGACCCTGTCACGGCGTTCGCGCCACAGCCAGGCCAGCGCCGTCGAGATCACGAACACCGCGATCGCCCCCACGATGGTGAGCCCCCCGAAGATCGGGCTGTACAGCCAGTCCGTGGCGAGACCAAGCTGGTGCAACGCCGTGGGGATGATCCGTTGGATCAGGGCGAACAGGAACGTGGTGCCGAGGCCCGTCCACAACGGCCGGCGATACCGCTCCGGCATCATCCGCATGGCGCCGCCGGCCGCGCCGAGCAGCGTCCCCCCGACCAGCAGGATGATCGACCCCCCGATGAGCCCCTGGTTGAACGTCATGATCTGGATCAGGTCCTCGGAGAGCGACACGAAGATCTCCCGGACGGTCAGGGGGTTGAACAGGTACCAGAACGCGATGCCGGCGGTCAGGAGGCCGGAGGACAGGAACCCGATCGCCGCTCCGCCCACGACCGCCTGCGCCGGACGGATCTCCTCCATCGCGCCCCGGCGAAGTCTCGGTCGAAGCGCGAGATATGCGGCGAAGAACGGTGGGACGCCGAGCATGACGCGGGAGAGCGTGACGATGTCCTTGATGAGGTTGCGGGGATCGAACTTCTCGATCATCCCAACCGCCGCGAGATAGATCAGCACGACACCGCCGACCATCCCGGCGGCCACGATCCGGCGCGTCAGGCTGCGGCCCTCCACGTCAGACCTTCTCGGGTTCGCCCGTCCCGAGGATGCCGCCGGGGCGGAAGACGAGAACCAGCACGAGGACCGTGAAGGCGACCACGTCGGTGAGCTGGTTCACCGACTGCACGTGCGCGCCGTTCAGGATGAGGAACGGCGCCACCGCCTCGACCACACCGAGGATCAGCCCGCCGAGGGCGGCGCCGGTAATGCTCCCGATGCCGCCGAGGACGGCCGCGGTGAACGCCTTGATGCCGGGGATGAAGCCCATGAACGGCCCGACGTTGCCGAACTGGAAGGCGAACAGGACACCGGCGACGCCGGCCAGCATCCCCCCGATGGCGAAGGTCGTGACGATGACCCGGTCGACGTTGATGCCCATCAGGCTCGAGATCTCCTTGTCCTCGGAAACCGCCCGCATCGACTTCCCGGTCTTGGTCCTGGCCACGAACAGGGCCAGCAGCACCACGGCGACCGCGGCGGCCAGGATGACGATGAGCTGGGTGCGGTCGATGGGCAGGCCCAGGATCTTCCACTGCCCTTCGAGCACCTTCGGCTTCGGGTAGCCGTGGGTGTTGGACCCGAAGAACCCCCGGAAGGTGTTCTGCAGGAACAGGGACGCGCCGATCGCCGTGATGAGGGGGACCAGGCGTGGGGCGTTCCGAAGCGGTCTGTACGCGATGCGTTCCAGCAGGACCGCGATGAAGGTCGACACCGCCATCGCGATGAGGACGAGGATGAGGATCGCGGCGATGGGACTCGAGTCCAGGAAGCCGTTGTTGGCGAACACCTGCGCCACGAAGAACGAGGCGAACGTCCCCGCCATGAACACCTCGCCGTGGGCGAAGTTGATCATCAGCAGGATGCCGTACACCAGGGAGTATCCGATGGCGATCAGCGCGTAGACGCTCCCTCGGGCGATCCCCTGGATGATGAGGTTCCGCCAACCGGCCGCATCGATATGCGCCTGATCGGTGCCGTGCAGCGTGAGGGTCTTGATCGAGCCCCACACCACCACGACGGCGATGATGGCCCCCAGGCCGAGCTGGACCAGTCGCCGGGGAGGGTAACGCTGGAGGAGGCCCGCCTTGCCTCCTGGAGCTATGGCCTCCGACTGTGGCTCCGCACCCATTCCCTCACCGATTCGTTCGGAGTGAAAGAAAAGGCTGCGGGTGAGCCTTCCGGCTCACCCGCAGCTCTCCTCGTTCCCGCCTCGCTTCTTATCCGCCGCTCAGTTGCGCCTGGACGTCTGCGAGGACCTTGGTCTCGCTGAACACGGGCTTCGCGTTCTGGGAACTGCCCGTGAACGGGTCGTTCGGAACGATGTACACGCCGATGGTGACGTCGGTCGCGCAGTCACCGAGCGGTGTGCAGGTGATCGTTCCCGTCACGCCGTCGTACCCGTTCGTCGAGAAGATCGCCTCCCGCAGCTTGTCCCGTGGGATCGTGATGGACCCGTCGTCGTTCTCCACGGCCACGGCCTTGATCGCGTCGAACAGGATGTTCATGGCGTCGTAGGCGTGCGCGTGGAAGGACGCGGTCGGCTTGGTGCCGAACTGGTCCTGGTACGCCGGCAGGAACTCGTTCTGGTAGAAGTCGCCCTGCGTGAACGCCGAGAGGTCCGGGCCCGAGATGAACGTGCCGTCGGCACCGGGTCCGCCGATCTCCGAGTAGTCCGGAGCGCCGCAACCGTCGGAGCCGCCGAGCTGCGTGTTCTCCAGGCCGGCCACGCCGACTGCCTGCTTCGCGATCAGACCACAGGCCGGGTTGAAGTCCGGGTAGTACAGGAAGTCCGGCTTGTTCTGGCCGATCGTGGTGAGCAGGGGCTTGAAGTCGGTGTCGGTGCTCTGGATGGCCTCGTCACCGACGATCTTGCCGCCGTTGAGCTCGAACACCTGGCGGAACACCGCGGCGAGCGCGTCCGCGTACGGGCTCTCGTCGTGGATCGTGGCCGCCGTCTTGGCGCCGACCTTCTGCGCCGCGTAGTCCGCGACGATGGCGCCCTGGATCGTGTCGTTGTGCGCCGTGCGCAGGTAGAACGGCTGGTGCGTGCCCTCGGCCGTCAGGTTCGGGTTCGTGTTCGACGGGGAGATCAGGAGGATCCCCTTGTCGGAGAAGATCTTGTCCGCGACGCCGAGCGCTGAGCTCGAACAGCTCGTCCCGATCACCGACAGGATCGTGGGATCGGCAGCGAGCTTCGTGGCTCCGGCCTGGCCGCCGTCGGCGCTGCAGCCGTCGTCCTCGTTCACGAGCTGGACGGCGTGGCCGAGCAGCTGGCCGTCGGTGCCGTCGAAGCTGCCGTCGAGGTGGTCGATGGCGAGCGCGGCGCCGTGCTGGCTGTCGAGGCCCAGGCTGGCCGTGTCACCCGAGATGGCGAGGAGCGTGCCGATCTTGATCGGCTCACCCTTCTTGTAGGTGACGCAGCCGAACTGCTCGGAGCAGTCGGCCTTGTTGCCTTGCCCTTCCCCGTTGTTGTTGTTGCTGGTCCCGTTATCGTTGCTGCTACATGCAGCTGCGACGATGGCGAATACAGCCGCCATCGCGAACATCCTTAGCGATATCTTCCGAGACAAACCCCTCTCCTTTCGGTCCTCTGGCCCCTTGCAGGGTGGGTTCCTACCACAAATGCCCTGCTCGATGAAACCCCCAGACCTCCTTCCGCGGCGGACCGCCGTTCAGTTGTACGGATTCCGGACGGGGTCTGGTTTGGCCGGTTCGGCTACCCGGCCCTGCGGGTGCCGGTGGACCGGTTCGACTCCCGGTCCAGGATCAGCGCCCCGAGCTCGGCCTCGAGCTCGCCCAGGCGGATCCGGATCCGCTCGTGGCGCTCCCGGGCCAGCCTGAGCTCGTGGTCGGCGATGGGGGTCTCGGCCAGGAGCATGCCCTGGCTCCGGGCCTCGACGTCCCGGGCGCTCTCGGCGAGGCGTTCCCGAAGAGCGCCGATCTCGGCGTGGAGGCGCTCCATCGCGTTCTCGATGTGGGGGTCGGATGCATCCATGGCGATACCCGCTGCGTTGGGGGTCGGAGTGTAGGCGCCGACGAGGGTCGGTTCAAGCAACTGAGGGGAACGGTGCCCGGGGTGGGATTCGAACCCACAAGGGCTTGCGCCCAATGGTTTTTGAAACCATCGCGGTTGCCGGATTTCGCCACCCGGGCCAACCTCAGTCTACGGCACCAAGCACGCCGTACGCTCAAGTGATGGCTGCGCGGAACTCCTTCGCGAGCGTCAACGCTGCGCGTCTGTCGCCGTCGAGCAATGGACGGACCAGTGCGCTCCCCACCACGATGCCGTCGGCAAACACGCACGCTGCTCTCGCCGCATCGGGCGTCCCGATCCCGACGCCGACGAGCAGCGGCGTCCGTGTGAACGGCCGCAGTGCCTCCACCAGCTCCTTCGCCGTCCCGGCCAGCGCCTGGCGCCCTCCCGTCACCCCGTACGTCGACACGCAGTACACGAACCCCCGCGAGGTCGTCGCGATCCTCTGCAAACGCTCGGTCGATGTCCCCGGCGCAGCGAGGAGCACCGACGCCACGCCCGCCCCCTCGCACGCGCTGGCCCACTCATCCGCCTCGTCCACCGGCAGGTCCGGGACGATCACACCGGCCACCCCCGCCTCCCGTGCCATCCCCAGGAACCGATCGAACCCCGCCGCGAGCACGGGATTCAGGTAGGTCATCAACACGACCGGCGCCCCCACCGAGGCGTCGGCCACGACTGCCATCACCCGCTCCGGGGTGGCCCCGGCATCGAGCGCTCGCTTCGAGGCCTCCTGAACCACCGGCCCATCCATCACCGGATCCGAGAACGGGATCCCCACCTCGATCGCGTCCGCGCCGGCGCCGGCCAGCTCCTGCAGCAGACCGGCGTCGACCCCGAGCAGGCCCCCCGTCACGTACGGGACGAACGCGTGGCCGCCCGAGGCGATCCGGTTGCGCAGCTCGTGCTCGAGGTCGGTCACGCGGCCGATCAGACCTCAAGACCGAGCGCCCGGCGGACGGTCTCCAGGTCCTTGTCTCCACGGCCCGAGAGGCAAATCGCGACTCGCTGCCCCTCCGGCAGCGGACGCTTCAGCAACCATCCGATCGCGTGCGCCGGCTCGAGCGCGGGCAGGATCCCCTCCAGCCGCGCCAGGGCCTGGAACCCCTCCAGCGCGCCCACGTCGGTGGCCGTCGTGTACTCGGCGAGCCCCGCGTCCTTCAGATAGCTGTGCTCCGGCCCCACCCCCGGGTAATCGAGGCCCGCGGAGATCGAGTGGGTGGGCAGGACCTGCCCCGCGTCGTCCTGGAGCAGATAGGACATCGCCCCATGCAGTACGCCCGGCTTCCCGACCGAGAGCGATGCACAGTGCTCCCCGTCGCGGTCGCCGCGCCCCCCCGCCTCCACACCGATCAGCCTGCTGCCGCTGCTGACGAAGGCGGTGAACATCCCCAGCGCGTTGCTCCCGCCGCCGACGCACGCGAGCACGACGTCGGGCAGACCGCCCGCGGCCTGCTCGAACTGTCGCCGGGCCTCGTCGCCGATCACGCGCTGGAGGTCCCGGACCAGGACCGGGAAGGGGTGGGGGCCGACAACGGATCCCACGACGTAGTGTGTGTCGCGCACCGAGGCCGCCCAGTCGCGCAACGCCTCGTTGATGGCGTCCTTCAGCGTCCGGGAGCCGGAGGAGACACCCACGACCTCGGCGCCGAGGAGCTGCATCCTGGCCACGTTCACGGCCTGGCGCTCCATGTCCTCCTCGCCCATGTACACCACACACGGGAGGTCGAAGAGCGTGCACGCCGTGGCGGTGGCCACCCCGTGCTGGCCCGCGCCGGTCTCCGCGATGATCCTTCGCTTCCCCAGGCGCTTCGCCAGCAGCACCTGCCCGACGGTGTTGTTGATCTTGTGGGCGCCGGTGTGCGCGAGGTCCTCGCGCTTCAGCCAGACGCGATACCCGGTCTCCCGCGAGAGGCCCGACGCGAACGTCAGCGGCGTCGGCCGGCCCACGTAGTCGCGAAGCAGCGCGTCCAGCTCGCCGCGGAACGATGGGTCCTCGCGCAGCTCGAACCACGCCGCCGCGAGCTCCTCGAGCGCCGGGATCAGGACCTCGGGAACGTAGCGCCCGCCGAACGTCCCGAACCGGCCGCGTTCCTCGACCACCGCGCCGGGAGTGCTCACGGCCCGGACTCCTGGTCATGGGCGGAGATCCCGGCGACGGATGCGAACTCCCCCCGCAGCTGCCGCAGCTTGGCCGCGGGATTCTTGGCCCGCATCAGGGCCTCGCCGACGAGGATCGCGTGCGCACCGGCCTCGAGCGCCCGCTCCACCTGGGCTCGGGTGGAGATGCCGCTCTCGAAGACCACGGTGTGGTCCACGGGCACACGGCCGGCGAGCGTGAGCGCGCGATGCTCGTCGACCTCGAGTGACTCGAGATCGCGGGAGTTCACACCCACGATGGAGGCCCCGGCGGCAAGGGCCCGCTCGAGATCCTCCTCGGAATGCGTCTCGACGAGCGGAGCGAGGTCGAGATCGGTGGCGGTCTCGATCATCGACTGCAGCTCGCTCAACGAGAGGCACGCCGTGATGAGCAGCACGGCATCCGCGCCGGCGGCTCGGGCCTCCATCACGTGGGCCGGATGAACGAGGAAGTCCTTGCGAAGGATGGGGAGCTTCGACTTCAGCCGGGCGGCGCGCAGATCCGAGAGGGATCCGTCGAAATGATGCGGCTCGGTGAGCACCGAGAGCGCTGCTGCCCCGGCGCGCTCGAGCGATGCCGCAGTGGCGCCCGGGTCGAGGTCGGCGATCTCACCGGCGGACGGTGACGCGCGCTTCATCTCCGCGATCACCGCCGGACGCTCACCGCGGAGCGCCGCGGCGAAATCGCGCGGCGGCGGCGTGGCAAGTGCGCGCGCCATGAGGGCCGACTCGTCGGGAGGGTTGCGCTTGAGGTCCTCGCGCACCCGCTCGACGTGGTCGGTGAGGAACCCCATCCACGTGATTGTAGGGTTCGCGGCGTACGGTCGACCCGCGTCAGGCCCGGGCGGTCATCGCAGCCCGGATCGCGTCGCGCACCCTGAGCCCGCCCCCGTACAGCGCCCGTCCGAGGATCGCGCCCTGAACGAGTGGTCCGAGCGAGGCGATCGAGGCCACGTCCTCCGCGGATCGGATGCCACCGGAGGCGATCACCGGCCGCTGCGTGGCGAACGCGAGCCGCGATACCCCGTCGAGATCGGGCCCGACCATCTCGCCGACCCGGTCGACGGCGACGTGGATGAACCGCGCGACCCCGGAGGCCTGCAGCCACGCGATCGTGTCCTCGAGCGGCAGGTCCACCTCCGCGCCGCCACGCGGACGGATCCAGCCGTTCTCCACCTCGACGGCGACCGCCAACGCATCGCCGAAGAAGGATGCCAGTCCCTCGACGAGCTGCCGGTCGGCCAGGGCCGCCGATCCGAGCACGACGCGCTGCGCGCCGGCTCGGAGAGCGGCGGCGGCCTGTTCCTGCGTGACGATGCCGCCGCTCACCTGGAGGCGGGCGTCCATCACGGCGAGGAGGGAGACCGTCTCGAGGTTGGCGGCGCGCCCGGTGAAAGCGAGATCGAGGTCGACGACGTGCAGCCACTTCGCGCCCCCGATCACGAACTCCTCGGCGGCGGCGAGCGGATCGCCGTCGAACGCACCGATGGGCACACCGCCCCCCGGCCCCATCCGTGCCAGCCGTCCGCCCCACAGGTCGATGGCGGGGATGACGTCGAACGGCATCAGCCGACGCGGACGTGATCGCGGCCCAGCAGCCGCCTGAGCTCGGAGAGCAAACCCTCCGACCCGTCCACGCGGTATCCCTCGCCCACCTTCATCGTGGTCACGCCCGAGGATCGGAGCAGCCGGAGCACCACCGGCGTCTGCCCCGGGTACGTGGCCAGGGTCTCCTTGAGCTTCGACAGCATGCCGTCGGTACAGCTCTCGGCCGGAACGTCCACGACGACGGGGTCGGTGCTCCTGATGATCCTCGGCGCGTCGTGGCCGGCCCCGAGATCCGGCTCGCTGACCTCGATAGCGGCAAGCTGCATCTCCCCGCCCCTGCCCCGGAGGTCGACCCGCCCCTTGACCAGCACGACGCGGTCGAGCTCGATCAGGCCGGGGACCTTGTCGAACACCGATGGGAACGCGACCACGGAGATGCCGCCCGCGAGATCCTCGAGGCGGAAGAGCGCGTAGGGGTCGCCCTTCTTCGTGTAGCGACGGGCCACGGTTCCGATGATGCCGCCGACGGTGACCACCTCCCCGTCCAGCTCGGGGATGTCGACGATGTGCAGGTCGGTCTGCGCCTCGAGCTTGTCCTTGATGCCGAGCAGCGGATGATCCGTGACGAACTGGCCGAGGACCCCCTTCTCCTCCCGCAGGAGCTGGGACTGCTCGAACTCGTCGGCGGTGAGCACCGACTCGTCGATGTCGAGCGCCGGTGCCACGTCGCCGCCGAAGAACGACTCCTGCCCGGCTGCCTCGGCACGGCGATCGGAAAGGATCGGGGTGACCACCTTCTCGAAGCTCTCGAAGAGGCCCCGTCTCGTGTAGCCGAGTGAGTCGAACGCCCCGGCGAGGATCAGCGATTCCAGGCACTTCTTGTGCAGCACACTCGATTCGACCTTCTGCGCGAAGTCGGTGAAGGACACGAATCGGCCCTTCGCCAGGCGGCCCTGTCGGATGGCGTGCACGACGCCTGCGCCGACGTTGCGGACGGCGGACAGCCCGTAGCGGATCTTGCGTTCTCCCGACACGGGCGTGAAATCGAGGTCGGACTCGTTCACGTCGGGAGGGAGGACCTCGATGCCCATGAGCCGGCAGGCGTTCAGGTAGAAAGGCTTGCGATCCTTGTCGTCCTTCACCGACGTGAGCAGCGCCGCCATGTACTCCGTGGGGTGGTGCGCTTTGAGGTACGCCGTCTGGTACGCGACGAACGCGTATGCGCAGGCGTGCGAGGCATTGAATCCGTAGTCGGCGAACGGCTCGAGGAGGGCGAACAGATCCTTGCCGAGCCTCTCCGGGTAGCCGTTGCGAACGCAGCCGTCGGTGAACTTGCCGCGGTGGGCCTCGACCTTGTCGCGCTTCTTCTTCCCCATGACGTGGCGAAGGTCGTCGGCCTCGGCCATGCTGTAGCCCGCGACGCGCACGGCCATCTGCATGACCTGCTCCTGGTAGACCATGATGCCGTGCGTCTCCCCGAGGATCTCCTCGAGGTCCGGATGGGGATAGCCGACCGGCTTGCGGCCGTGCTTGCGAGCCGCGTACTCCACGTGCATCCCCTGGCTCAGCGGGCCCGGCCGATACAGCGCGACGAGAGCCATGACGTCCTCGAAGCGGTCGGGCGCCAGGTCCTTGATGAGGGACCGCATGCCTCCACCCTCGAGTTGGAAGACCCCGGTGGTATCGCCCTTGCGGAGCATCTCGAAGGAAGGCTCGTCGTCGAGCGGGACGTGATCGATGTCGAGCTCCACATCCGCTCGGCGGAGATGCGCGACCGTGTCGTCGATGACGGAGAGCGTTCGCAGCCCGAGGAAGTCCATCTTCAGGAGTCCGAGCTTCTCCACGCCGTGCATGTCGAACTGGGTGACGATGCGGCGGGAGTCGTCCTTCGAGTCCTTGGAGAGCTTGAGCGGGAGGTAGTTGACGAGGGGCTGGTCACCGATGACGACGCCGGCGGCGTGGACGCTGTCCTCCCGGCGGAGCCCTTCCAGGGCTTTGGCGGTGTCGACGATCTCCTTGGCCTCGGGCTCCTTCTGATAGGCCTCAGCGAGCTCGTGGGACTCCTTCAACGCCTCGGCGATGGGCTTCTCCCGCCCGAGCACGGCCGGCGGGTACATCTTGCAGAGGCGGTCGCCGACGGACGCCGGGAACCCAAGGACGCGCGCGGCGTCGCGGATGCCCTGCTTCCCCTTGATGGTCTGGAACGTGATGATCTGGGCGACGTGGTCGGAGCCGTACTTCTGCGCCACGTACCGGATGACCTCGTCACGACGACGCTCGTCGAAGTCCATGTCGATGTCCGGCATCTGCTTGCGGCCGGGATTGAGGAATCGCTCGAAGATGAGGCCGTACCGGAGCGGGTCGAGGTCCGTGATGCGAAGCGAGTACGACACGACCGACCCCGCGGCACTGCCCCGCCCGGGGCCCACCCTGATGCCCGATTCCCGGGCGAACCGTATGAGGTCCCAGACGATCAGGAAGTACCCGGCGAACCCCATCCGGCAGATCACGTCGAGCTCCCCGTCGACCCGCCTCCGGATGTCATCGGTGAACGTCGAGTACCGCTCGCGGACGCCGTCGTACACGAGCTGCTTGAGGTAGTCCTCCTGCGACATGCCGCCCGGAGGAGCGAACGGCGGCACGTGGAACTGCGTGTCCTCGTCGACCAGGGCGATCTCGAGCTCGGGGATGGGCTCGCACGACTCGGCGATCGCGAGGGTGGCGTCGCAGGCGCCCGGGAAGTCGCGGAAGAGCTCGCGCATCTCACCGGCCGTCTTCAGATAGAACTCGTCGGTGTCGAACTTCAGGCGCTGCGTGTCGGTCTGCACCTTCTGCTGCTGGATGCACAGCAGGACGTCGTGGGGCTTCGCGTCGTCCTTGTGCGTGTAGTGCAGGTCGTTCGTGGCCACGAGGGGGAGCCCGAGGTCGTTGGACAGCTGAACGAGGCGCGTGTTGAGGACGCGCTGTTCGGCGATGCCGTGGTCCTGAACCTCCAGATAGAAGGAGTCGGCGCCGAAGATGTCGCGATAGGCCGACGCCGCCTCGACGGCCCGGGCGTCCTGTCCCGAGACGACGCCGCGCGCGATCTCGGAGGCCAGGCAGCCGCTGAGGCCGATCAGGCCCTCGGCTCGCTCCGCGAGGAGCTCCTTGTCGATGCGAGGCCGGTGGTAGAAGCCATCGATGTGGGCGTCCGTGACGAGCTTGAGGAGGTTGCGGTACCCGACGGCGTTCCGGGCGAGGATCGTGAGGTGCCGGTACTTCTCGGCGTCCTCACCCGGCGTGCGGTCGAAGCGCGACCCCGGAGCGACGTAGGCCTCCACCCCGAGGATGGGCGTGACCCCCGCCTTGCGCCCGGCAGCGTAGAAGTTCAGCGCTCCGAACATGGCCCCGTGGTCGGTCATGGCGAGGGCCGGCATGCCCTCCTCGGCGGCCCGCGCGAAGAGCGCGTCGATGCGCGACGCCCCATCGAGCAACGAGTACTCGGTATGCGTGTGCAGATGGACAAAGCTCGAGCTCAACGACACGCCCTCGACAAGGGGGAAGGGTTATCCACAGCGCATGTGGACGCGCGGTGGATAAATCACACCTCTGTGATTCCGTCCCCCAATCTAGGCCCGGGCCCCCGGGACGTCAAGATGCAAGTGCGTCCGGCGGCCCCCGGTCTTCGAGAACGGACCCGTCGGGCCTGCGGAACACCGGACGCTCGTCGACGATCGCCAACCTGAAGCGCCCCGGAGGATGCACGAGGTCGTGGTGCCGCGTGCAGAGTAGGAGTCCATTCGCCTTCGAGGTCGCTCCCCCGGCCGTCCAGTGCTGCACGTGATGAACCTGACACCAGGACGGCGGCCGATCGCACCCGGGGAAGCGACAGTGCTTGTCCCGCGCGATGACGGCCGCCCGGATGGCGGGCGGCCAGACGGGCGTCCTCCGGCCGACGTCCAGCGGCTCGGATCTGCCCTTCATGACCACCCGCCGAACGGATGCGTCACACGCGATCTTGCGGATCGTCTCCGGAGCGACCGGCCCGACGTGCTCCATCTCGCAGGTATCCCCTGCGTCATCGCGAAGCGTCTCGGCGTCGACAAGAACTGTCACGTGCGGGAGCTCCCCTCCCACCTCGTGGCGATCCCGGGAAGCGAGCCATTGGCGGATGATCTCCACGAGGGCGTCGTGGCGCCGCTGCGCGGGCGTCCGCTCATCTGCCAGTCCTGAACGGGCCCAGGTGTCGATGACCGCGTCGATCGCGGTGAGGAGGAGCTCGCCGGCCTCGGGGTCGAGGTCGCCGTCGAGGCGAACCATGCCGAAGAAGGTCACCGACGCGTGGAGCTTCCGATGCTCTTTGAGTCTCTCCTCGCCTTCGAGGGCGTGCTCGCGCTCCACGGCCTGGCGCCAGTAGGCGCAGACCTTCTCGAGGTTGCGGATGGACTGCAGCCGAGCGGCGTCGACGAGCTCGCGCTCGCCGCGGGCAAAGGCCTCGGTGTCTGTTTCACGAGCAGCGACGAGCGCACGAGCCGCCGACATCGACACCTCGCCGGCCTCGAGCGCGGCCACCGTCTCGGGCATCTCCTCGAGCGCGCGGGCCATCCGGACCTGCTGGCGCGCGATGCCCGGCGCCATCTTGAGCTCTGAGATCAACCAAGCGGTGGTGGAGAGGGAACCGTTTCGTTCGTAGGTCCTTCTGCGATCAATCGCGGCCAGACGGCGCAGACGCTCGAGATCCATGATCTCGGAGCCGCCGTGCAGCTCGAGGAAGTCGTCCTCGAGCCGAGCATTTGGCTGCTCGGCCAGGTCCTCGGAGCGGTACTCCTCGAGCACGGAACGAAGCGAGCTCA
>JBHELK010000074.1:0-43152 GCA_046263085.1 Actinomycetota bacterium | reverse complement strand
TGTGGGCGGGGCGGCGGCGGAGCCGTCCCGCCCGCATCACCGGGCGTCCTTTCGATCCCGGATGTCCTTTGCTACACTCGCGCCACCGCCCAACCATGATCAAGTGCGAGCACGTCACCAAGATCTACAAGGACACCGTTGTCGCCCTCGATGACTGCAACCTCGAGATCGGCAAGGGCGAGTTCGTGTTCCTCGTGGGGCCCACCGGCTCCGGCAAGTCCACGCTGCTGCGACTCCTGCTGAAGGAGGAGGAGCCGACCAAGGGCGACATCCACGTCGCGGGCAAGAACATCGGGAAGCTCTCCCCGTGGAAGGTGCCGTTCCTGCGCCGCAACATCGGGACGGTGTTCCAGGACTTCAAGCTCCTGCCCGACAAGACGGTGTTCCAGAACGTGGGGTTCGCGCTCGAGGTGATCGGCAAGCCGAAGCACGTCATCGACCAGCGCGTGCCGGAGATGGTCGAGATCGTCGGGCTCGGGCAGAAGCTCAGCAACTATCCGGACGAGCTCAGCGGGGGAGAGCAGCAGCGGGTCTCGATCGCGCGTGCCTTCGTCAACCGTCCGTTGATCCTGCTCGCGGACGAGCCGACCGGGAACCTCGACCCGGGGACATCCGTCGAGATCATGAAGCTCCTCGACCGCATCAACCGCATCGGCACCACGGTCATCATGGCCACACACGACAACGCGATCGTCGACGCGATGCGCCGGCGGGTCATCGAGCTGGAGAACGGGAAGGTCGTCCGCGACCAGGACCGGGGCGTGTACGGCTACTAACGCGGGAGCGAGTGATGGCGAGAGGTTTGACGTATTACTTCAACGAGACGGGGAACTCGCTCCGCCGGAACGGATTGATGGCTCTCGCAGCAATCTCGACGGTCTTCATTGCTCTCTTCCTCTTCGGGTGGGCTCTCTTGATAGGTCGAGAGGTCAACATCGTCCTTGATGCTCTGACCGGCAAGGTCGAGGTGGCGGTGTATCTCCAGGACACGATCAGCACAGCCGACAGAGATCGACTTCTCAACAGCCTGAACAACATGGACGAAGTCCAGAAGGTCACGTACGAGTCGAAGGCGGACGCCTTCGAACGGTTCAAGAAGATCTTTGCCGACCAACCCGAGCTCACGAAGAACGTTGGGCCCAATGCGCTCCCGGCTTCCTTCCGAGTGAAGCTCAAGGACCCGGAGCAGTTCAAGGTGGTCTCCGCGAGGCTGGAGGGGCAACCGGGTGTGGAGCAGGTGGTGGATCAGAGGAAGACCCTCGACAGACTCTTTGCCATGGCCGATGTGGTGCGTGCAGGAGCGTTCGTGGGCGGCATCGTGATGCTCCTGTCGGCCCTTGCTCTGATTGGGAACACCATCCGGGTTGCGGTGTTCTCCCGGCG
Source organism: Actinomycetota bacterium (assembly GCA_046263085.1). GTDB lineage: Bacteria > Actinomycetota > UBA4738 > UBA4738 > JACQTL01 > JBHELK01. The sequence goes on along the minus strand of JBHELK010000074.1, from coordinate 41,769 downwards.
TCGCGAGATCGGAATCATGAGACTGGTCGGGGCGACGAACTGGTTCATTCGGATCCCCTTCCTGATCGAGGGGGTGGTCGAAGGACTGATCGGGGCCGGCGCTGCCATCGTTGCTCTGGCCATACTCCGGCGTACGTTCTTTCATTCCCTCAAGGAGTCTGTTCCCTTCCTGCCGGTCATTGGGGCTGGGGACCTGCTCTTCGTGATCCCCATTCTCATCGTGATGGGCCTCTTGATCTCGTTCACCGCGAGCATGATCGGCATGCGCCGCTTCCTGGAAGTCTGAGGTGCCCCGGGACGCCGGCGAGAAGACGGTCGCCACCAATCGCAAGGCCGGGCACGACTACCTGATCGAGGAGAAGTACGAGGCCGGGTTGGTCCTGACCGGTTCCGAGGTGAAGTCGCTACGCGGTGGTCGTGCGTCGCTCGCGGAGTCGTTCGCCCGGGTCCAGGAGGGTGAGGTGTGGATCGAGAACCTCCACATCCCGCCGTACGAGTCGGGTGACAAGCGCCACTACGACCCCATCCGCCGGCGCAAGCTCCTGCTGAAGCGGGCCGAGATCGAGCGGCTCGTCGGCAAGACCGCGGAGCGAGGGCTCACCCTCGTCCCCATGCGCATCTACTTCACGCACGGCCTGGCGAAGGTCGAGCTCGGTCTCGGTCGGGGAAAGCGCTCGTACGAGAAGCGGCAGGCCATCGCGGAGCGCGAGCATCGCCGGGAGATGGACCAGGCGATCCACCGCAGACGCTGAGCTACTTGATCGCGGACCGCACGGCATCCGCGATCTTCGCCGCGGAGATCCCGGCCCAGTCCCGAAGCTCCTCGGGTGTGCCGCTGCCCGGCATCTCCTTCACGCCGATCTTCACCACCCGTCCCGACAGCTCGCCGCTGCCCGCCAGACCCTCGAGCACCGCGTCTCCGAGCCCGCCCTCGATCCAGTGGTCCTCGACAACGACGATCACGCCCGTCTCGTCGAGGGCCGCGCGGAGCGTCTCGGCGTCGATGGGCTTCACGGAGTACGCGTCGATCACGCGGATCGCCACGCCCTCCTCGGAGAGCGTGTCGGCGGCCTCGAGGGCCTCGAACAGGGTGATGCCCGCGCCCACGATCGTTGCGCGATCCTCGCCGCCCGAGCGCACCACCTTGCTCCCGCCGACCGGGAACTCCTCGCCGGCGTCGTACAGCTTGGGTGTCTTCTCGCGCGTGGTGCGGATGTAGCTGATCCCTTCCAGATCGAGCATGGTCTCCACCAGCCGGGCCGCCGCGTTGCCGTCCGCCGGATACAGGACCGTCGATCCCTGGACCGCGCGCATCATCGCCAGGTCCTCCAGGCCCATCTGGGAAGGCCCGTCCTCGCCGATCGAGACGCCCGCGTGTGAGCCGCAGAGCTTCAGCTCCGCTCGACTGATGGCACCCATCCGGATGAAGTCGTACCCGCGGGTGAGGAACGCGGCGAACGTTGCCGCGAAGGCCTTCTTCCCGAGCGCCTGCAACCCAACGGCCGCGCCGAGCATGTTCTGCTCTGCGATGTACATCTCCAGGAACCGTTCGGGCGCAACGGCTTCAAAGTCCTCGGTGTGGGTGGAGTTCGCGACCTCTCCGTCGAGCACCACGATGTCTGGATGCGTCGGGGCGAGCGCGGCGAGCGTCTCACCGAACACCTTCCTGGTCGCGGCGGCGTCGTCGTACGACGGCCGTTCGTACGAGCCGCGCGCCACCCGCTTCGGCTCGCCGATGGGCTCGGGCTTGGCCGGCGTGATCGTGATGCTCCGTTCGCCGCCGAGCTCCTCGATGGCCTCCTTCGCCTTGTCCTCGGGCAGCGACTTGCCGTGCCATCCCTCGACGTCGGCGAGGAACGAGACCCCCCACCCCTTCAAGGTGCGCGCCACGATGAGCGTCGGTCCTTCCCCCGACTCCGCCTACCGGTACGCGGCGTCCACCGCCTCCACGTCATGCCCGTCGATCTCGACGGCCTTCCAGCCGAACGCGCGCGCCCGCGCCGCGTACGCGTCCGGATCCCACTGGAGCATCGTCGGGCCGCGCTGGCCCAGGCGGTTCATGTCGAGGATCCCCACGAGGTTCGATAGCCGGCGGTGAGCGGCGACCTCCATGGCCTCCCAGATCGACCCCTCGGCCGACTCGGAATCCCCCATCAGGACCCACACGCGGCCGGGCAGCCCGTCGAGATGCATCGACATGGCCATGCCCAGACCGATGGGGAGCCCCTGGCCGAGCGAGCCCGTCGCGACGTCCACCCAGGGCATCTCGGGGATGGGTGCGGGGTGGCCCTGGAGGGGGCTGCCGAACGCGCGGAACGTCAGCAGCTGCTCGTCGGAGATCGCGCCGACTGCCTTCAGGACGGAGTACATCAGCGGCGAGGCATGTCCCTTGGAGAGGACGAACCGGTCGTTCGAGCGCCTCTTCGGGTCCTCCACGTCGAAGCGCAGGTGCTCGGAGAACAGGACGGCGAGGAGATGGGCAGCCGACATGGAGGAGGTGGGATGCCCGGATCCGGCCGCCGTGGACGAGCGGATGCTGTCCACGCAGAGCTGCTTCGCCAGCTCGTTCCACTCCTGCGCTCGATCGCTCGTCATCCCTGCCTCCTGCGGTGCGCGGCTTCAGGCCCGTCGGCAGCATAACGCTGCCGCTCGATCCGTCCGGGCCAGAGGACTCGTGGCGACCCAAAACGCGGTCACACCGTCGGTCGAACGCCTCGTTTTGACCGAACTGTCGTGAAGCTGACATCGACTTGTGAGGTTGCACAAAGGGATCCAAGCCCCCGAACCGAACCGACCACCCGGGGCAGGTGGAGGAAACCGAGCGGAGAGGGGCGATGTGCATGGTCATTGGGGGAGATCGGCTGAGCGTCGTGGGGGGGGATCCGGCGGTCTCGCCGGATGTATCGGGCACGGTGACGACGGGCCGGGGCACCCTCCGGCGGACGGCCAGGTCAGGGCCGCATGAGGGTGCGAATCGATCGAGGCCGGTGCCTGAAAAGGGGACGCACCTGCTGCTCATCGGAGGGTTCGAGCTCCTCCTGGACGGAGACGTGGTCCCGCTGTCGATGCCGGCAAAGCGGATCCTCGCATTCATGGCCCTCCAGGAGCGCCCGCTCGCGCGCAGCCACATCGCGGGGGTTCTCTGGGGAGAGACCACGGACTCCCGCGCGGCCGCGAGCATGCGGACCGCGCTCTGGCGCTTGAAGCAACCCGGGTTGTCCGTCATCGAAAGCAGCAACGGCACCATTGGCCTCAGGGAGGAGGTTTCCATCGACCTCTGGGAGGTACGGGAAATGGCCCGGCGAGCCTTGTCGCGCCCGGAATCGGTGGCGCTCGAGCCGCTGGATCTCGCGTTGCTGTCCGGAGATCTGCTTCCCGACTGGTACGACGACTGGGTCATCCTCGAGCGGGAGCGACTGCGTCAGATCCGGCTGCACGCGCTCGAGGCGCTCTGCGCCCGCTTCACGGAGGCGGGGGAGCACGTCGACGCGATCGAGACGGGCCTGTGCGCGGTTGCATGCGAGCCGCTCAGGGAGAGCTCGCACCTGCTCCTGGTGAAGGCATATCTCGCGGAGGGCAACCGGCTCGAAGCGATCCGCCATTACCGCGATTTCCGGGCGTTGTTGCACGATGAGCTTGGGCTCCACCCCGCTGCGGCGATGGAGGATCTCGTGCGAGATCTCCTTCCACGATGATTCGCCCCCAATTCCACAAAAATCGCGGATACCGCTGAAAACGTGACGTTTCGGTGACGTGCGCGTGGAGACAATGGCGGAATGAACGGCCGCGCCGACTCCGAAGGTCTCTTCATCATCCGAGCGTGGAGCGAAGGAGAACCGCCCACCCTGCGCGTCAGGATGACCGCCACGACCGACCTCGTCTCCTCTCCGCAGATCGTGCTCTCGTCGAGTGACGTCCAGGAAATCCTTTCCAACGTGACGGCGTGGTTGATGGCCGTGACGAGACGGCAGCCAGTCTTCACGGCCACGCGCTCGGCCATCACCGATGGCGACGCAGCCTCGGCGTCGACGACGTGAGCCAGTCCGCTGGATCATCAGTCAGAATCTGCGCATGAACCTCGAGGGAGCGACGGTGCTCCTCACTGGGGCTTCCCGCGGCATCGGCAAGATCATCGCAGTGGAGCTCGCCGCTCACCACGCGCGCCTGGTGCTGACCGCCCGTTCCGAGGAGGCGTTGAACGAGGTCGCTGAGTCCATCCGGTCGCGCGGTGGAGCAGCGGTGGCTATCCCCGCCGATGTCTCCAGCCACGACGATCGGAAGCGCCTGCTGGAGGCCATAGAGGCCGAGCTCGGGCCGCTCGACGTGCTCGTGAACAACGCCGGGATCGAGTCGATCCGCGCTTTCGCCGAGATGCCCGTCCAGGACGTCACCGACATCGTGGACGTGAACCTGGTGGCCCCGATGCTCCTCACCCGCGCGGTGCTGCCGGGGATGCTCGAGCGCAAGCAGGGGCACATCGTGAACATCGCGTCCGTGGCCGGCAAGACCATCACGCCTTTCAACAGCGTGTACTCCGCCACGAAGCACGCCCTCGTCGGGTGGACCCATTCCATCCGCTTCGAACTTCGGGGGAGCGGCGTGGGTGCCTCCGTGGTCTGCCCGGGCTTCGTCAGCGAAGAGGGCCTCTTCGCTCGGTGGGGTGACGAGACGCGCGGACGCCGGTCCGGCGCCATGACCACCCCCGACAAGGTCTCGAAGGCTGTGGTCCGGGCTATCGAGCGCGACGTGGCGGAGATCGTGGTGGCAGGCCCCGTCGGGAAGATCGCCGACGTGGCGTTCGCGATCTCCCCGTCGCTCACGGCCGCCGTGGGAGCCCGCAGTCCCGCCATCCAGATGTTCCGCGACGAGCAGGAGCGACGGAAGGCCGACGGCACCTCTCGAACCAGTTAGCCCGACCCAACTGTCGTCACGGCGACACCGGAAAAAATTCGCCATCCGTCCTTGGTGACGTTCGAGTGACGTTGTCGTGATGCCCTCCCTCTAGAACGGCAACAGAAACGCGTGCTGGAGCGGCCTTCTTCACCGATTTGTCCGGTTTTCGGCGGATCCGGTCGCACGGATCGCGGTAGGGCAGGTCTCGAGAGTCGAGGCCACCGAGTCAGGAGGAAACGGAATGAGGCATCTGGCGACAGCTGGACGGCGGACTCACAACGGGTTCCGGGGGATCTCCCTGGTGGTTGTGCTCACGGTGATCGTGGGGCTGTTCGCCTCGATCACATCCGTGGCGAGTGCCGCCCCGGACCCGATGACGGTGACGGTCACCCCGTCCCAGAATCCCGTGCCATCGGGATCGAGCCTCACCTGGACCATCACCGCGGTGAACACCGAGCCCGATCTCAAGACCGTCCGGCTGAGCGACCAACTCACGGGCTTGAAGAACCTCGTTCTCACCAGCTCCCGGGGCTACTGCACCGAGAGCAACCTCCTCGTGACCTGTGACGGCGGCTCGATGCCCGGCCACAACGAGGTGTGGACCGTCACCATCCGCGGCATCGTCACTGCCGGCGACGGCGAGGTGCTCAACAACACGGCCACCGTCGCCAGCCGCAAGGGCGGCCAGGACTTCGCGGTTCCCGGCACCGGTTCGACCCTCGTGAGCAACAGCCCAACGGGACCGCTCGCGGACCTCTCCACCTCGGTCACGGCCCCGACGAGCGTCTCGCCGGGTGGTGCCGTTCCCTACACGCTCACCGTGAACAACTCGGGTGCGGCCAACGCCACGGACGTCTACGTCACCGCGACGCTTCCGGGTGGCTTCGCGATCACCAGCGTCAACGGCACGAGCTTGTTCAGCTGTTCGGCGGCGGCTCCGACCGTCACGTGCCTCGGGGGCGCCGTGAACGGCGGAACGAACGCCACGATCACGATCAATGCCGTCGCCTCCATGACTCCCGGCACGTACGACACGACTGCTGTCGTCGACCCGGAGAACGCCATCGCAGAGTCCAACGACCAGAACAACACGTCCTCGCACCGGCTCACCGTCGGGACGGTTGCGACACCCACCGAGCCGATCACGTTCACGAAGACCGCGTCCTCTCCGGTGGACACGGCGAAGGGAACGCAGGTGCGTCCCGGCGACCTCCTGACCTACACGATCACCACGACCAACACGAGCTCGAAGTGGACCGCCAGCAAGCTCAAGATCACAGACGGGACCCAGGGGCTCGACGCGGCGAGCGTCAAGGCGACGAGTTCCGACCCGAAGCTCATCTGCACCCCATCCGCTTCGCAGGTGGACTGCAGGGCGAACAACGACAACTACATGCTCGACGGCGGGAAATCGGTGGTCGTCAAGATCACCGGGACCGTGGTTCAGGCACCGTCGAGCATCATCACGAACGTCGCCACGCTTCAGACGCTTCAGAACAAGGTCTCCGTCACCCGGACCTCAGGCGTGAGCACGACCGTCCGTCCTGCGGTTGAGCTCTCTGTTACTCAGTTCACGACGCCGAGCGCGTCGCACCTACCCCCGGATAGCCCCCCGTACCGGGCCCGCAACCAGTTCGACTACCTGATCACGGTCGGCAACAGCGGCCTGAACGACGCCACCGGCGTCGTCCTCCGGGAGCCGCTCCCGAACGACGTCATCCTCGAGGGGTACGACAATCTCGCGCCCAGCGGGGGCTTTACCTGCTCCGTCGACGCGAGCACCAACGTCGTGACGTGCACGGGGGGTTCCATCCCCGGAGCACTCACCGCTCCGCAGTCCTACCCGGGCAACACGCGCCAGCTCCGTCTGCACCTGACGGCGCCGAACTCGACGGGCCCGATCACCTCGACGATCACTGTGGACCCGTACAACGCCATCAAGGAGCCCGACGAGACGAACAACACGTTCACCACGACGACGCCGATCGCGACCGGCGTCGACCTCACGATCGCCCAGAGCGTTCGGTGCCCTCGCGACACCAGGGCGAGCACGCTCATGTGTGACCCGGTCGCGCCGAGCGGCACGGTGATCTACGACCTCAGGGTCGAGAACATCGGATCCCAGGACGCCGACGGGATCAAGATCACCGACACGCTGCCGGCCGGCGCGCGCTTCCGCTCGGCAAAGGAGGTTCCACCGGTCTTCGGCCCACCTCCGCACGCGCCCTATGTGCCTGCGCACGGACTGTCGTGCACCTCGGACGGCGGCTCGCAGGTGACGTGCACCGGCGGGCAACTCGACGGGATCTACAAGGCGTATGGCAACCTGCCGGCCTATCCCGTCGCGCCGCTCGTCACGTCCGGAACTCCGGACGCCTTCACCATCGAGATCACTGCGTTCGCGCCGGCGCCCTTCGGGCCGAGTGACTCCCCGGCCGCGACCGGCTCGCCGATCCTGAACCAGGCGCTCGTCGATCCGGCCAACGCGATCCCGGAGATCAGCGAGGACAGCAACCTCAACGTCCTCGAGACGAACGTTGGCATCCCGCCCGCGGGTGACTGGGGGACGTACAACGAGCTCACCGTGGAGAACGCCCAGACGAGCCCGGCCGGCGGCCTCGCCGTGGCGCCGAATGGGACGCTGGTCTACACGCTCACGGTCAAGAACTGGGGGAGTGACCCCGTCAGCAACGTCTCCGTGTACGACTACATCCCGCAGGGCGCGCGGTTCCGCGACGCGAGCGGCTCCGCGCTGGGGAGTGGCAGCGGCGGGTTCCAGTGCTCGTTCAATGCCGGGCTCGTGATGTGCGGGAACGGGTCGCTGGCCGCCTCGACCGGGGTCGGTTCGCCGTCGTCCGCGACGATCACGATCAAGCTGTTCGCGCCCGACACACCGAACGAGCAGACCAGCAACTACACGAACCACGCGGTCATCGACCCGAACAACGCGATCCCGGAGGCGGACGAGACCAACAACGTCTCGGACGTCGCGCTCACGGTGGACATCGGTGGGGCGAATGCCTACAACCAGCTCACCATCACGAACGAGCAGAAGATCCCGGTGAGCAACGGGGCCGTTGCTCCCAGCGGCACGTTGATCTACAAGATCACGATCGGCAACACCGGGAGCGACACGGCTCAGAACGTCATGTTCCGCGACTACCTGCCGGCCGGGACGCAATTCCGCTCCGCCAGGAACGACACGACCGGATCCACCGCGGGCAGCGGCATGTTCACCTGCTTCCACAACAACGGTGTGGTGCAGTGTGGCAACGGCACGCTGCTCAGCGGCGGGATGGCCATCGTCGAGATCACGGTGTTCGCCCCGGCCCAGCCGGCGACGATCCAGAACCAGGCCGTGGTCGACCCGGACAACGTTGTTCCCGAGGGGAACGAGCGGGACAATGCGGCCTTCGCCGACACCATCGTCGCCCTCGGCGGGGCGGAGAAGTACTTCGAGCTCACGAGCTCCCTGGCGACCGATCCACCGAACGCCGCCGTGGCGACGGATTCGCCGATCACCTACAAGCTGACCGTGACGAACGGCGGCAGCGACCAGGCCTTCAATGTCAAGGTCAGTGACTACCTGCCGGAGCACTCGAAGTTCGTTTCGGCGAACGACGACAACGCGGGCACGCCGGGAGCGTTCACGTGCAGCGCGTCGGGCCTGACCGTGAACTGCACCGGTGGGTCGCTGCCCAGCAGCGGGTCGAGGACGATCACGATCATCGCTCGCTCGCCGGCGCAGAGCGACGTCACGATCGTGGACGCCACGAAGCCGTTCAACATCACGAACCAGGCGATGGTGGATCCCGACAATGCCCTCCCCGAGGGTGACGAGACCAACAACGGCTCGTCCGTCACGAACGAGGTCCATGCCCGCGTCGACCTCTTGGTGGACAACACGGGTGGTTGCGCCGGGAAGTCCGGCGACACCTGTAACTGGGCGTTCTCGGTGACGAACGCCGGGCCGGACTCGGTCTCGGGGGTTGTCGTGAGGACGGACCTGCCGGTCGGCGTGATCCCGCTCGACGTGGTCGCGCCGAGCAACGACTGGTCCTGCCAGATCACCGAGAACCCGGTCAACCAGGTGACCTGCGCGCGTCTGGCTCCGATGTCGGCGACGACCGAGAACTTCAGCGTCCGCGTCTACGTCACCGCCGATAGCGGTCAATCGATCGACAGCACGACGGTGGTCGACCCGGACAGCGAGATCCAGGAGACGGACGAGACGAACAACTCGAAATGGAAGGCCGACTCCGCCTAGGAACCGGCTCGAGCTCCGGGTGGGGCGACATCGCCCCACCCGGGGTCCCGGCTCGCACGTCAGACCGCAACCGAAAGGATCGCAGGTGCGACGCAAGATCGTGATCGGAATCGCACTCCTGGCGCTCGTGGTGGCCACGGGCCTGCCGGGCTCGGCCATGCCCATCGGCGGCGGGGGCAGGAGGGCGGGCGAGATCGATCCCACCCTCGCGACCGTGACCAACCTCATCCTGGATCAGTCCGCACGAGAGGCCGGGCTGGAGCACGAGGACCAGACGATCCGTCGACAGATCTATCTGCAAGACCACCGCGATCCATCCGGGCGCGTTCGTCCCGACCTGTGGCGGCAAGGGATCGAACAGCTGCATCGTCTCCGCACCGTCTCGACCTGGCGCAACCGCGACCACGTCTCGGCGCGCCAGCTCCGCGGCCGCCTCGCCAGCGCTGCCGCGACGCCCGGACCGAACCCGGTCGTCGTCGGCGTCCGCTGGAAGCAGATCGGGCCGGCGCCGCTTCGTGTCGATCCGACGAACACGAACGCGATCGGAGACACCGTGTGGTTCCAAGGGAGCGGACCGGCTTCCGGCGAGGTGACCGACATCGCGATCGACCCCCGCGGATCCGTGGATCGGACCGTGTACATCGCCACCAACGACGGTGGGATCTGGAAGACCACGAACGGCGGGATCAGCTGGACCACCAACTTCGACGACACCACCTCGCTCTCGATGGGGGCCGTCGCCATCGACCCGATCAATCGGGACATCGTCTACGCCGGCACCGGCAACGGCTTCGACGGCGGCTGCCTGTTCACGAAGGGAGTCGGGCTCTACAAGTCGATCGACGCCGGGAGCACGTGGGCCCTGACGGGCGGAAACACGTTCAACAACCTGTACGTCAACCGGATCCGCGTGCTTCCCGGAAACGTCGTCCTCGTCGCCGCGAGCACGGGCCTGTTCCGATCGGTCGACGGCGGCGTGAAGTTCGGCAACAACGCGCCCTCGTTCGACAACGGTCAGGCAATCCTGCAGGGCAACGTCACGGATCTCGACATCGACACGGCGAGTCCCTCGACGGTCTATGCGTCGGCCGGAACGACCGACTACTGCACCGGCAACACCGTTCCGGGGACCTCCGGCGTGTTCGTCTCCACCGATGGAGGGGCCACCTTCCCCACCAATCTGTTCTCGAACACCGGCGCGCCCACGGCGACGTCGTCGTACATCGGTTTCGCTCAGGGAACGAACGTGTCCAAGACGATGTACGCGACCGTGTCCGCGGGAGCGTGGGACGGCCTGTACAGGTCCACGAACAGCGGGACGAACTGGACGCGCATGGCGGCGGCCGACGCGCCGGCCGCCGCGTCCACGACCAACGGATGTCAGTGCGGCTACGACCAAACCATCGGCGTGGACCCACTCGATGTGAACCGCGTGTACATCGGATTCCAGGAGGTATGGCTGTCCACCGACGGGGGACAGAACTTTCCCGCGGCGGCGAACGGAGCGTCCACCTACAAGCAGACGCACTGGGACCAGCACGCTCTCGTGTTCAGCCCGTCGACGCACGTGTCGTCGACGGCCACGACCACACCGGTCTGGATCGGCCACGACGGCGGTGTCTCACGCTCGAAGGACGGCGGCACGACCTGGGAGAACCTCAACGAGAGCATCGCCACGAACCTGTTGAAGGAGATCGACATGGGTCGTGGCAGTGACGCGAACCGGGCGTTCACCTACGGAGGAGCCCAGGACACGGGAACGTCGCAGCGCCGGTCCGATTACGCGGGCAAGGATTGGCATCTCGCGATCGACGGCGACGGACTGTCCCTCGCGGTCGATCCGGGGAATCCGAGTCACGCCATCACCACCGACAACGGCCTCCCCTTCGTCACGACCGACGGCGGCAACAACTGGGTCTCGCTCACGGTCCCGGCGTCGGGGTCTCCGTCGCAGCGAACCATGGGCCTCGTGCGGTGGGATCGGGCCAACAACGCCAACGTGTGGGCCGTGAACTCTCCGGGGAACCGACGCGGGTTCCTCCCGGGGTTCCAACTCATGCGGAGCACGGACACCGCCGCAACGTTCAGCCTCATCGGTGCCGCGTTCGGGCAGCGCATCACCGCCATCGCCGTCGACCCCAACAACTCGAACAACGTATGGCTCGGCTTCATCGACGGAACCGTCCGGAGGAGCAGCAACGCGCTCGCGCTCCTTCCGGCCTTCGCCGCTCCGGCTACCCAACCGGGCCCGGGAGCCAAGGTCTCGGAGATCGCGATCGATCCGAACGACGCGACGGGCAACACGGTCATCGCCACGTACGAGGGCGTGTCGAACCCTGGGGCGGGTCTGCGGACCCAACACGTGTACCGGACGACGGACGGCGGGGCGAACTGGGCGGACATCAGTGGCACCGACGGCGGTTCCCAGAACCTGCCCGATCTCCCGACACATTCGGTGGTGATCGACCCCGGGACGTCGCCGTCCACGATCATCGTGGGGAACGACGGCGGGGTCCTCCGGTCGATCGACAGCGGGGCCACCTGGCAGGTGCTCGGGACCGGGCTCCCCACGGTCGACAGCGAGAGCCTCGCGATCGACACGTCAGCGACGCCACCGGTCCTGCGGGTGGGAACGTACGGCCGGAGCGTCTTCGAGCTCGTGTCTGCAACGGGGCCCGTCATCGACACGAAGGGGGATCTCGCGTTCGGCCAGGTCCAGATCAAGAAGTCCGACTCCCGCGTGGTCCAGGTCTTCAACGTCGGGACGACGGACCTCCACATCAGCTCCTTCACGAAGACGGCCGGCTCGAGCGAGTTCTCGATCGTGTCGGGCCCGACCATCCCGGCGACCATCACGCCGGGGACCCATCTCGACTGGCTCGTGAAGTACGCCCCCGTCGACGTCGGAGCCGACACGGCGACGTTCACGATCGCCTCGGACGACCCCAACAACGGCAGCCTCGACGTCCCGGCCTCCGGGGAGGGAGTGGAGTCCCTCGGGGGAGGCGACGGCGGTGAGGATTGCGCCAAGCGCTACGTTGCCCAGGGTGACGGGGTCGTGGTGGGCACCGACATCGGAAACGACGGCGGCGCCACGCAGAAGGACCGCTACTCCGACAAGCTGCTGAACGACAAGCTGAAGAACATCACGGGGAAGACCACCGGTTCTGTGTGGTGCCTGTACAACACGGCCACCGATCCTGCGACCACGGACACCTTCGTCCAGGGGAGCCAGAGCCAGCAGTCGCAGGCCTGGAACATGAAGCCGGACCTGATCACGCTGCAGCTCGGCCGGCAGAACAGCACGATCGTCGACCACGTCGACAAGTGCTACAAGAACATCAAGAAGCACGAGTTCGTCGACGCCAACGTTTGCGCGCTGTTGATCCTGGCGAACCAGCAAGCCTGGGACAAGCTGAAGAAGGATCTCAGTGGCATCCTCAACTCCTACAAGACCGCGATGTCGGGCAACCCGACGCTCGTCGTCTCCGTGCTGGGGTACTACAACCCGTATCCCTCGGCGACATCGGTCGCCACGAAGATCCCGGGATTCTGCGCCGACCTGGTGGATACCGTCCCGACGTGCATCGCCCGGTGGGTGTTCCTGCCTCCGGCACTCGTGACGCTCGATCAGATCGTCAAGAAGCTGAACGACACGATCAAGGGCGTCGTCCAGAACTTCATCACGTCCTCGCAAGGTCGGTTCTTCTTCATCAACCCATACGACAAGTTCAAGGACCACTGCATGCAGATGAAGGTCCAGATCAAGACCACCGTCTACCACCCGCCGAGCGACGTGGACAAGCACGACACCGACGAGACGAACTTCGGGTGTGACCAGAACTGGGTTGTGAAGGACGGGGATGACGTCACCGACCCGATCATCCCGTTCCAGTACCTCACACCGGCGGTCGATGGCGTGCTCCTCACCGCGATCCAGACCACCAAGGAGATGGGGATCAACCCGAACAAGAAGGGCCACCAGTGCATCGAGGAGATGATCTGGGAGACCGTGAAGAACAAGCTCGGCGTCCCCGAGAAGCAGGACATCAACAACGCATGTTCGAGCATCTGAACGCCATGAAGACGCGAGGGGAGATACCGGTGAAGGGCAGTCGTTCTCGACGGAGGGTTCGGTTCGGCGCAGCTCTCGCGGCCTTCGTGCTGGCAGGCACGAGCATGGCGGCGGTCCGCGCCGACCAGAACGAGGGAGGCACCGTAGCCATTGCGGCCGCCCAGGGGCACATCGCCGTCGGCGGGCTCCACACATGCGCCGTCCTCCAGGGCGGCGCGGTGCAATGCTGGGGCGGCAACGACAGCGGCCAGCTGGGGAACGGAACCACCACCGCCGCGACGGCGCCGACCACCGTGAGCGGCATCGCGAACGCCACGGCCGTCACTGCAGGTAACACGCACACGTGCGCGCTGATCTCCGGTGGCACGGTGAAGTGCTGGGGGCTCGACGCGAGCGGCCAGCTCGGCGACAACACCACCGGGGATCCGGCCCAGCAGCAGCAGTGGCGGACCCCACGGCAGGTGGTCGCGAGCACGGCGTCATCGGCACCCGCGCTGACGGGGGTGACGGCCGTTGCGGCCGGTGGCTTCCACACCTGCGCGATCTACACCGACACCGGGACCAGCCCCGCCCAGCAGAAAGTGAAGTGCTGGGGCGACGACGGGATCGGGCAGCTCGGCGACGGGACCCCTGGGGACAAGAGCCAGGTCCCCACCTTGGTCCCGGGCCTCACGAACGTGCTCGCCGTCGCCGCGGGTGAGTTCCACACCTGCGCGCTCTACAACGACACCTCGGTCAGTCCCGCCGTCGCGCGGGTGAAGTGCTGGGGCCACAACGGGTTCGGGCAGCTCGGCGACGGAACGAAGACCGACCGACCCGCGCCGGTGTCTGTGGCGGGTCTGCCAGATCCGGTCGCCGACCCCAACAAGGCTCCGGTGGCGATCACGGCCGGCTACGGACACAGCTGCGTGCTGTTGAAGGACTCGACGGCGTGGTGCTGGGGCCAGAACGCCTACGGGCAGCTCGGGCACGCCACGAACACCACCACCGACAACCAGGGCGTGAAGACCATGGACCCGAGCCCCACCCCGCTCGCGGTCCAGTACGACGCCGACCCCACGCCGATCACGAACCCCCAGACGCTCTCCGGGCTGGTCGCGATCTCCGCTGGGCAGTTCCACACCTGTGCCTTGGTGAACGCACAGGTGGCCTGCTGGGGTCAGAACGGCCGCGGGCAGCTCGGCACCGACCCCGATCCCGCGACGAAGGGCCTGCAGAACAGCACCTACGCGGTCGGCGCATCCGGCGTGAGCGGGGCGACCGCAGTGACCGCCGGCGGGTTCCACACGTGCGCGTCCGTCGGCGGAGGGATGAAGTGCTGGGGCTACAACTTCTACGGCCAACTCGGGCACTTCTCGCCCCAGAGCCTCGTTCCCGTCCAGGTGACGGCGCTGACGGGTGCCAAGGTCGTGGCCGCAGGGACCGGGTTCGCCTGTGCCCTCGTCGACACGACCACGCCGAAGAAACCGTTCTGCTGGGGCGACAACGCGGACGGCCGCCTGGGCGCGAACCTCGGGACGACGGGGAACGCCAAGATCAGGGTGCCGGTCACGGGGATCGACACCGTCTCGGCCATCGACGTCGGGAACGGGCACGCATGCGCGCTGCGCAGCGCTCCCGGCCCCGTGATTTGGCAGTGCTGGGGCCGGAACACCGACGGTCAGCTCGGCAATGGCTCGTTCACGTCGAGCTCGGTCCCCGTGGACGTCACAGGACTCTCGGGCTCGGGCTCCCTCAGTGCGGGCGGCGGGCTGGGAAGCGTCGAGCAGGGCCACACCTGCGCGGTCCGGCCGGACACGAAGGTGGTGTGCTGGGGGAGCAACACGGCGGGCCAGCTCGGCGACAACAGCACGACCAACAGCGGTTCGCCAGTCGTGGTGCGCATCGACACCGACCCGGAATCCGGCTCCGACCACGTGTCCCTGTCAGACCTGACGAATGCGACTGCAGTGGCCACCGGCGGCTTTCACTCCTGTGCCCTGACCTCCGACGGGAAGGTGTACTGCTGGGGGTCCAATGGTGACGGTCAGCTCGGCGACGACACGACCGACTCACGGGCATACGGCATGGATGTACAGACCGACACGAACCACGACGAGGACCATCCACTCACCGATGTGGTGGCGATCGGTGCCGGAACGGCCCACACCTGCGCGATCCTCGGCAGTGGCAAGGTGCAGTGCTGGGGAGACAACTCGAGCAACCAGATCGGCGACGCAACGGCTTCCGATCGCCACCTCCCGACGACGGTGAAGGCCGATAACGACCCCAGCCCGGCGGTGTCGATCGGCGATCTCAGCGGTGCGAGCGTGATCACGGTGGGCGATTTCCACACCTGCGTCCGCCGCAACGACGGAAGCCTCACGTGCTGGGGCGCGAACGGGAGCGGCCAGCTGGGGGACGGCTCGACCGGCAACAGCGCGGTCGGGAAGTACGTCTTCGGTCCGGATCCGTCGGCCGTCCCTGCGGCGCTTCGTCCGGTGATCAAGTCCATCAGCGCCAGCCGCATGAACACGTGCGCCGTCTTCATCGACACGACGGTCTTCTGCTGGGGTGACAACGCCGCCGGCCAGCTCGGCGACGGCGTCGGGGCGACCAGCGTCGGCCCTCTGGACGTGAACGGCCTGGCCGGCCCGGTCTGACCGGCCAGGCCTGAGATTCCGGGCCCGGGCGCAGATAGTTCTCCGGCGGATCAGCTCGAGGTGACGTTCTGGTGACGTCCGAGTGACGTCCTGTTTGGCGACGGACTTCGGAAGCACGTTCTCGCGGAGCCGGGTGGACCACGGCCTCGGGCAGTCCTTCGCCCTGATGCCGAGGCGCGGCGATCGACCAGGACGGCAACATCGTGGTGTCGTGGTAGGACAACCGCAGGCAGCTCCAGAACACGGGGGCTAACCTCCCGGGACCCTGCGGTCAAGCAGAACCTGGTGAAGATGAGCAACGTGGCCGGCCGGATCGATTACCAGGACATCGAGCAGATCAAGCTCAACAAGTAGCGCGGGGCAGGGACGGGACCGGTCTCGGTTCCGCCCCTGCTCGTATACTTGGAGTGCACGATTGACAACTCCATACGGGGGCGCACTGGCTTCGACTGGGGCGATTACCGCCTGGGAGAAGCGGGCCGAGGTCTCCGGATGCCTCGTTAAAAGCCGGAACTGAACAAACGCCAACTCTGAACTGGCGCTTGCCGCTTAGCCATTAAGCGGCCGTCCACCCGGGATCGCCTGTGGCCCGGGACCGGGCGTCACAAGCAGGCTCACGGTGACGGTTCCGCCTGGTGGCCGCTGCCGGACATCGAAGCGAGGCTGGCTGAGGGCCCCTCCTGCCTGCGGGAGGCCTGAGGCGAGATTCAATGCAGGATACGCCCGTAGAAGACCCAGCCGGTCGTTTCAGCACAAGGGTTCGAATCCCTTCGCCTCCAAGTGCGCTCAGGCATTCGTCTGAGCGTTCCTGGAGGCGATCAGGCCCCGTATCTGGAGAGAATCTCTCGTGCCCAGCGGACGGCGTCGGTGGCACGGATGCCGCTCGGCTGGGGACGCGTCCACAACTCGAGATTCATCGGCCGGTTGTCGTCCTTGACACCATTGAGATGGTGGACGGTTTCGTGCGCAAGGAGGTATCTCCCCCACGATCTCCTCCATCACAAGGATGTGCTCGAAGACATAACCACTGTTGCGACCTGCCCTCGGGTGTTCGGGAGCTCTGACCATCACGTAGCCGGCATGGTGCCTCGTCCGGCCGCCTCTCCAGTTGTTGTTGTTCGTATGTTTCTGCGAACTGCATCCGACACAAGTGGAGGATCGTTTCTGCTTGCGCGCGCCACACTCGCAGAGATCGCTTTGGTCGTGGATACCGCGGCACGAGGGACAGACGGTGTCCGCTACTGGGGAGGAAGGTTCGAGTACAGCGTCTGCACGTTCTCATTGCAGTGGAATCATACCAAACATATGTTCGATTCGCAACTCGAAGAAGTGTGCGAATGCCGCCGCTACGCGAGTGGTCCCGGCGCCATGTCGGGGACCCGCACGATGACGGGAACCGACGCTTGCCGATCATCCTCCTCGATGTCCTTGCGCAAGCGCACTAGCGTGCCCGGGCTCTCCGGCGTGCCCTGACTCAACGCGAACTCATCGACCATGGCCATCATGAGCGGGATCCCGAACCCACTCGTCGAGTCGGCCAGCTCCGGGAACGGGACCCGACGCCGGAAGATCCCGTCGTCCTTCACCTGGACGTCCACCTGCTGATGGGCGACCTGCCAGCTCACGAAGATGAGCGCCGTGTCCGCGTGATCGATCGCGTTCCTGCACGCCTCCGAGACGGCGAGCGCGAGCTCTTCGATCGCGACCTTCGAGAGGTCGAACAACCGCCCCATCTCCCGGACGAAGCCCCTCGCCTCACACAGGACCGAGGCATGCGACGCGAAGCACCGCACCCTCGGCAGCTGCCAGCCGACGCTCAGGCTCAGGCCGACCATCGATCCTCCCCGGCCGGCAGCACGCGAGGGCGGGAGTGGATCATCGGGGCGGGCCGCCCCAGCAGGTAGCCCTGGCCGTACCCGACCCCGAGCGATCGCAGTGTCTCGAGCTCGTCTTTCGTCTCGATCCCCTCGGCCACGATGTCGGCGCCCACATCCCCGGCGAAGGAGATCATCGCCCGCGCCAGCGACCGCCTGGACTCGTCCGTGTCGACATCTCGGGTCAGTGACATGTCGAGCTTGATGACGTCCGGTCGCAACAGCAGGATGTGGCGCATGCTGGAGAACCCCGCCCCGGCGTCGTCGATGGCGAGACGCATACCGCGGATCCGCAGGTCCCGAAGCGAGGCGTTCAGCTCCGTGTAGTCCTCGACCGATGCGTGCTCGGTGATCTCGAGCGTCACGCGCTCGGTCGGGATGCTCTCGAGCATCTCCGCGAGCGCAGGGGAGGCCGCGGTGGGAGGCGACAGGTTCATCGCGCAGTAAGCGTCCGACGGGAGCATCGCCATATTCGAGGCCACAGCCTCCACGGCGGCGATCTCCAGGTCGACCAGCATCTCCACCTCCGCGGCCTCGTCGAACCACCGATCAGGACCTCGCTCGGGTGGCGCGTCGAATCGCGACAGCGCCTCGTAGCCGACCACCGAGCGATCCGACAGTCGCAGGATCGGCTGGAACACGATGTTGAGCCCGTCACCCTTGAGGATCCGCCAGATCCGGGCCTCCTTGACGCCCCGGCCCTTGGCCTTGACGTCCTCTCGCTCCAGCTGGGCCGTCAGCTCCTCGAGAACGTCCCCGGTGATCTCGGCGGACAGGAAGCTCACGCCGGCCGCGGCTCGATGGATGGTGTCGAGGATCTCCTCCGGCGGCGTGCCCTTCACGATGTAGCCGCATGCCCCGGCTGTCAGCATGTCGAGCACGGTCTCCCGATCCCGGGCCGCCGACAGCGCCACCACCCGGATCTCCGGGTCGAGATCCCTGAGCCGCCGGGCGGCGTGCCGTCCGCCGCCCTCGGGCATCCGCGCGTCAACCAGGGCCACGTCGGGGCGGACCATCCTCGCCACGTCGATGGCCTCCTCGGCGTCGCTCGCCCTCCCCACGACCTCCAGTCCCGGATCGGACCCGATCAGCTCGACCAGCGAGTCGCGCGTGAACGGCTCGTCGTCGGCGACCAGCACGCGGACGTCAACGTCGTTCCTCTTCATGCGACAGGCTCCTTTCTCGAGGCCGGCACCCAACACGTGACGGTGGTGCCGGCCCCGGGATCGCTCTCGATCCGGCACCAGCCGCCGGCCGTCTCCGCGCGTTGCCGGATCCCGGTGATGCCGAAATGCCGTGGCGGGGAATCGGCCCGGGGGCCGGAGACGAAACCCGAGCCGTCGTCCCGAACGACGAACAGCACGCCGCCGTCCGAGTTGCGGATCACGAGATCCACCCGACCTGCATCGGAATGCTTGCGGATGTTGGTGAGCGCCTCGAGGATGATGCGATACAGCATCGCCCGGACGTCGGCCGAGGGCTCCGGGCGCAGATCGATGTCCAGATGGAACGTGGGACCCGTGCGGTTGAAGGTCTGCTCGATGTACGTGCGCACCGTCTTTCCGAGGCCGTTCCGGTCCAGGCCCTGAGGGTGGAGCTCGAACATGAGCGATCGCAGTCGGTCGATGGCGGCGCGCGTGACCCGCTGCACCTCCTCGAGCAGGTCCGCGTGGTTCGTCTCGCGCAGGTGCGTGCGCAACGCGTGCAACCGCAGTCCAACCGCCGTCAGGACCTGGATCGTGTCGTCGTGGATGTCCTCCGCGATCGCCCGGCGTTCACGCTCCTGGGCTTCCACCAGATCGCCGAGCAGCCGTCGTCTCGCGGTGTCCACGCGCTGCAACGACTCGTACAGGCGCGCGTTGCCGAGCGCCATCGCAACGGGCCGCGACAGAGCGACGAGTGATGAGAGCTGGCTTCGCTCCAGGGGGCGGCTCGAGAGCGAGACGAGCGCGATGACCCCGATCACGTGGTCCTCCGACACCAGTGGTGCGGCGACGACCGACACGGGCGTGGGGGCCGCGCGGCCGCGGTCGACCTCGATGCCCGGATCCGACCCGAGGTCGCGGATCAGCCGCGGCCTCGCCTCGGTCGCGACCGCTCCGATCGCCGCGTTCGGAGCGCCGAACGGTGCCAGCGCGTCGCGAAGCTCGCCGGACAGGCCGTGGTCGACGGCGAGCTCGAGCCCCTCCGTCTCCTCGCCGGCCAGGAAGACCGCCCCGGCCTCGAGACCCGTCGCGTCGAGACAGCGGTCCAGGGCGCCGGCGAGCACACGGTCGATCCGCAGCGAGCTTGACACCGACTCGCTGACCCGCAGGACGGCGAGGAGCTCGGCGGTCCTCCTCCGGTCCACCGCGCGGAGATCGTCGGCGGCCATCGCGATGGCCGCGAGCGCGGCGATGCGCACCGCGGTGGTCATCTCTCCGGCCGTGTAGGGCGACGGTCTCCTCGACGTGATGTTGCAGGAACCGATGATCCTGCCGGCCACTTCGAGGGGAACCACGAGACTCGATCGGAGCCCCTGTCCATGCAGGATCGCGGTCCACGCCGAGTCTTCCGGCCGGATCGGACCGCTGAAGGGCGCACCCGTCTGCAGCACGGTCTTGAGGGGGCCCAGCGGGATGGGCTCGTCGGTCCGGGCCTCGGGACCGAGTCCTTCCGTGTGCATCGACCGCATCACGCCCTGGTCGAGGTCGAGGCGGAGGAAGCTCACGCGATCGGCCGGCATGAGCGTGGAGATCGCGGCCACCGCCTGCGTCAGGGTCTCGGTGAGCGGTGCCACGCCGACGATCGATTGCCCCAGCGCGTGCAACACCAGCAGCTCCGCCTCGGGCTCGAGCGGTCGCCAGCCGCCTCGGGGCGTGGGTGAGGAGGCGTCCTCGAGATGGAGCACCGCTCCCTCCGGGTTGGTGGCGACGCCTCTGCCCTGGCCCATGATCCTGACGTGATGCTTCCTGGATTTGTCTGTCTTTTGGAGTAGCCATTTCTGACGTCGGCTGCCCAACCGACACAATTAGGGTCTTTCGGTCCAAATACGCGATACGGAGTAACGGCTCATCCGAAAATAGGGAGGATTTACTCAAGATGCCGTAGGACCGGCACCGAAACGAAGGATATGGCGCGATCCCGGATGTCTCGGGGGGTGGTGGTGATGATGCTGGCACTGCTCTCCTCGATGCTCGGCTCCCCGGCCTCCGGGGCCACGGACGGTGGCCAGAGCTCATCCTGGAAGGACGTTCCCCCGAAGCACTGGGCCAGGGCGGCCGTCGACTTCGTCGCCGGCGACCACACATGGATGCAGGACTACGGCTCCGCGCTGTTCCGGCCGAACGCCGAGGAGTCCCGCAAGTACCTGGCCCGGGCGATCGTGATCGCGTTCGCGCAGACCGAGCCGATCGATCCCCTGACCCGATTCGACGATCTGCCCGCCACCGATGCGTTCTATCGATTCGCCAACGTGGCGGTGAAGCTGCACTGGATCGAGGCGGACGGCGACCATTTCCTTCCCGACCAACCCGTGACGATGACCGAGGTGCACCGAGCCCTGGTCATGGCGGTCGGGCTGGGAGACGTGGCCGCGGGCTTCGATCGCATCCACACGACCGATGGCTACGTCTTCCGGCACCAGCGGGACCTCGGTGTCCTGGAGATCGGGATGCAGCTCGGGCTCCGCTACAACCATGACGATGAGTCGCTCGACGTCCAGCCCGATGAGGCGCTGCCGCGATCGGAGGTGGCCTGGTCGCTGTATCGCGCCGCCATCGCCACCACGACGGAGTCCTGGCGGATCAGGGCGCTTGCCACGGGAGGGTTCGCGCGCATCCACCTGGGGCCGCTCTCCCCGGCCATGCGGAAGGTCGTTGAATTCGGCATGCGCTACGTCGGCTACCCGTACATCTACGCCGGCGAATGGCCGCAGCCCACCCCAACCGGCTACTGCTGTGGGGCCCAGCCGCAGGGCGGGTTCGACTGCTCGGGTCTGACCTGGTGGCTGATGAAGGCGCCGTCGGGGACGTATGACAACAGTGCGCTGCGCGGATACCGGGGTTGGACCCTCCAGGAGCGTTCATCTCGCGACATGGCCGCGACGGGCAAGAAGCTCACCTATGCGGAGGCTCGTGCCGGCGATCTCCTCTTCTACGACGGAGACGACGACGGCGTGGTCGATCATGTCGACGTGTACATCGGCTACGGCTGGGCGCTCGACTCCTCGAACGGTGTGGGAGGCGTCACGGTCCTGCGCGTGAAGACGGGCTGGTACCAGGACCACTTCGTTCACGCCCGACGGATCGTGAAGGTCTAGCTCGATGCAGGTGACGATCCCGAGGAGCCCGGAGGTCTCCGAGAACGGCCGGGGTCGCATCCGCGTGCTCCTCGCCGACCAGCACGCGCTCGTCACCAGCTCCCTGCGCACCGTCATCGAGCTGGCAGGCGACATCGAGGTGGTGGGTGAGGCATCGACGCATCGATCGTGCGTGGAGAAGACGGCCGCCTCCCATCCGGACGTCGTGGTCATGGAGCTCGTCCTGGTCGAGGGAGGCGGCGTCGAGGCGATCCGCGAGATCGTGACCCGGTTCCGTGACGCTCGCGTGCTGGTGCTGACGTCCGACGACGACGAGAGCAGCCTGCTCCGGGCCATGGAGGCGGGGGCCTCGGGCTACCTGCTCAAGCGATCGCGGAGCGCCGAGGTCGTGCACGGCATCCGGCTCACGGCGAACGGCGAGAGCGTCGTCGACCCCCGCCTCGCCGGATCGATCCTCCTCGATCGCGCGCACGTCGCCGGCCATGCCCTCGAGGCCCTCACGCCCCGTGAGCGCCGGGTCCTGGCCGGCGTCGCCCGGGGGAAGACCAACCGGGAGATCGCCGAGGAGCTCCACTTCTCCGAGCGCACCATCAAGAACGTGGTGTCGCAGGCCATGGCGAAGATCGGCGCTCGCCGCCGTTCCGAGGCCGCCGCCCTGTTCGCGAGGCACGCCGGGGCCCCGACCGGTCCCGGTTCCTAACCCCCGTTCGCCCGCCGTGCTCTGACCTGGATCCGGATCCTTCCGGTGTCGGTGTTCCGGTCACTGTCGATCGCCAGGACGACCGCGACGTACGGGCCGGTCTCGACCCGGCGACGGTGCAGGTTCAGCAGGAACCACCCCACACGATGCTGTCCTCGACCGTAATGCGCCTGGATCCTCCGGCGCTTCACGACCTTGCCGTTGGGGCGCTGGATCGTGATCCACACCCTCGCCGGACGAGCCAGGCGGAACCGGATGAAGGCCCGGCGGCGAACGGGCACGCTCGTGCCAGCCACCTTTCGCAGCAAAGGTTCGTGCGACGGCGTCACGCCACCCCGGTGGTCCCAGGACCCCGAGGAGGAGTCCGTGCTGCCGTCCCCCGCTCCCGACTGCTCCTGACCGGTGCTCAGGATGCCGCCGTCCTTCTGCTGGAAGTACGGGCTCGCTCCCATGGCCCTGTAGGTCTCGAAGGCGGTGACCGAGGAGTTGGGTCGCCAGTCCTGTTCCTTGTCGGCGTCGAACCAGACGAAACCGGCGATGGCCGGGTAGACCGACGCGAGCTCGGTCATGGTGTCGGCGATCCACGCCGCCTTGCTCCCACCGGACTCCGTCGAGCCGACCTCGACGATCATGATCGGCTTGTTCGACGCGTACGCGTCGTAGACGTCCCCGAAGATGTCCGCGAACGAGGTCCATCTCGACCAGGTCTGTGAGTCCCCCCAGTTGTATCCGTCGATCCCGACCCAGTCGACGTAGTCGTCCCCGGGGTAGTAGTTCTCGACCGCGTTCCAGCGTCCCCGCGGCACGCTCTCGTGGTTGACGGTCCACACCCAGACCGCGTTCGTCGCCCCCTCCTGCACGAAGATGTCGTGGATGTGACGGTAGGCGGCGGCGTACTTGAGGGGCCCGTTGCTCGAGCCGGGATCGTTGTTCTGTGCGCCTCCCCACGACGTCCAGCTCAGGTTCATCTCCCAGCCCCAGGCAAGGAACAGCTGGGCGCCGAAGTCGCGAACGTCGGCCGCGCGCGCGTGGATCAGCGGGTCGTCGACGCCGGACAGGATCTCGTCGAGGTCCGTCCCCAGCCAGCTGATGAGCGGGATCCTGCCCAGCGACACGTCCCATTCGTCGAGAGGCCCGGGGAAGGCGTCGTCCCACCCGTAGTAATGGTGATCGACATCGAGCTTCCGCCCGACCTCCGTCTCGAATGTGGTCACTTCCTCCATCGCGGCTTCGACGCCGGTCCATTGCGCGTCGGGATCGACGTAGGCGCCGAACAGCGTTCCGATGGCGGGCTGCAGCGGGGCCGCGGGCGACTCCGCCGCGCGGGCCGGGCCGGGATGCGCGGCCAGCGCTCCCACCGCAGAGACAGCCAGGGCGGCGATGATGCGGATACCCCTCGCCGACATCTCGAGCCTCCTTCGATGGATGGACAGCCGAGACATCCCCGCGTGGAACGCGAGCAAGGGAAGCGAACGGGCACATCTGGGTCGGCCGCCCGACCGAGCGGGACACCCGCGCGAGAAGGACAGGTGCTAGAGGCTTCCGGCCCGCCTCGCGGAGGGTCAGACGGAACGGAGCGTTCGTTCCGCCTGCATGTGGCGGTGGAGGAACGACGTCACCGCATCGTTCACCTCATCCGGGTACTCGATGACCGCGCCGTGGGTCGCGTCCTCGAGATACAGGATCTCCGAGTGCGGGATCGCGAGGTGGATGGCTTTCGCCAGCCGGGGCGGGGTGAAGGTGTCCGCGGTGCCCGCGATGATCAGCACCGGGACCCGGATCGTCGAGAGCACGTCCCCCGCCGAATGCTCCCGCATGGCGTCCGCCATCTTCATGAGGATCAGCGGATCCAGGAACGCCATGTGCCGGTAGTAGCTCGCCATGTCCTCCGCCTTGGCCAGCGGCCCGAGCGCCCGCATCAGCTGCGCCATGCGATGCGTGAAGGACGGGTTGGCCAGGAACAACGCCCGCCACAGCAGGATCACGGGACGTGGGAGCACGCGGATCCACAGCCGCAGGACCCGGAAGACGGAATCGAGGTCACGGCCGTACAGCGTTCGCGTTGGGCTCTCGTACGGCGCAGTGAGCAGCGTGAGCGACGCCACGCGCTCGGGCGTACGCCGGTACGCCTCCAGGATGATCTGCCCGCCCATGCTGTGGCCGATCAGCGACGCCGACCCCACGCTCTCGGCGTCGAGGATGGCCTCGAGGTCGCGGGCATGGTTCTCGATGGTGAAGTCCGCGGTCTCGAGGTTCCGGGCCCGGTATCCGGGCGGCCGCGGTGTGCCGGAGGCGCCGACCCCTCGAAGGTCGTACAGGATCACGCGGTAGCGCTTCGACAGCTCGGGCAGCAGGTAGCGCCAGAAGTTGTCGGGGCAGCAGAAGCCCGGCACGAGCGCGACCCACGGGCCTCGGCGGCCGACCACGCTGTAGGCGAGCTCGGTTCCGTCGAACGACGTGGCTCGCTTCTCCCGCTCGAAGAGCAGGCAGCCGTCGAGCCCCGCCGCCTCCGGGCAGGCTCCTCTCCATCCGATGGGCCGAAGGAACCCGCGCGTCGCGCGGATGGCGCCGCCGATGTCGATGCTGGAGCGTTCCACGGCGGGAAGTATGAACGGTCTCAGCCGAGCAAGCCCCGCCTGCTCTATGGTGCTCCCGGATGCGAACTCGAAGGATCACCGCCGGCTTCGTGTCCGCCGTCCTCGTGCTCGGAGTGTGCGCCATCGTCACCGCGGGAAGCGCGGCCGCCGCGGCGTGCACCACGGACAACCGCTGCGGTATGGACCTCGAGCGCGCATGGAAGCACTTCACGAAGGGCGACCCCCACGTGGTGATCTCCTACGTCGAGGGCGGCATCAACTGGCACACCGATTCGGCCAAGGGCCTCACCGACCGCATCTACGTCAACTGGCGGGAGACGCCGGTGCCCTGCACCGAGAAGGCGGCCTCCGCGTGCGGACGTTCGTACCCCAAGCACCGCAAGGCCTACGACGGCAACCACGACGGGTTCGTGAACGCCGCCGACTGGAAGAGCGATCCGCGCGTGAGCGACTCGAACGAGAACGGCTACGTCGACGCCGAGGACCTGATCGTGGCCTTCTCCGACGGCGTCGATCGCGACGGAAACGGATATCCGAGCGACATCTCCGGCTGGGACTTCTACGACGAGCAGAACGACCCCGCCACGTACGACTCGACGTACGGCCACGCCAACGGTCAGATGGGCCGGATCCACCACGAATGCCCCGACTGCTCGATCCTGCCGGTGAAGGCGGGGGCCGAGGCCCTCGATCGCACCGACGACCTGGCGCAGGCCTGGCTCTACTCGGCCGATGCCGGCGCGTCGGTCATCACCTCGACGACGGCCGACCTCGGCTACTCCAGCTTCATGCGCCAGGCCGTGCAGTACCTCGCCGGCAAGGACATCGCCATGGTGGAGGCCTCCAACGACTTCGACTCCACCGACCACCAGGGCGGGATGTGGTGGCCCAACGTCGTCCCGGGCAACAGCGTCGTCCTGAACGCAGCCGGCGACGGGTGGATCCGCTCCGACTACACGTCGTGGGGCACGCACAGCATGTTCTCCGTCACGGCGAACGGCGGTACGACGTCGGAGTCCACCCCGACGACGTCGGGGGTGATCGGCCTGTTGCTGTCGTGGGGGCGCGAGGCGGCGAGGAAGCACCTGATCAAGGGGAAGCTGACCGGCCCGGAGGCGATCCAGGTGCTGCGGGCGACGGCTCGACCCGTCAGGGATGCATCGCTCGCCTGGCCCGGCGGCCCCGGCGAGTGGAACCCGCAGTACGGCTACGGCATCCCCGACCTGTACGACGCGATGCGCGCCGTGGGGAAGGGGGGCGTGCCCGCGGACGCCCGCATCGACTCCCCGTCCTGGTACCGACTGTTCGATCCCACCTCGGTCGGCACCGTGAAGGTCACCGGCACGATCGACGCGCCGCGAAGCGGGGGATTCCGCTGGGTACTGCAGGCCGGGGTCGGCGCCAACCCCACCGAGAAGCAGTGGTTCAGGATCGGGTCCGGGCACGGGCGCCGGCACATGCACGGCACGCTCGGCATGCTGAAGCTGTCGAAGATCCCCGAGTCGGTGTGGGCCAAGCCGTTCGCGCTGTCGCAGAACAAGGTCCTCGAGACCACGGAGCAATACACGGTGAGCTTCCGCCTGAAGGTCGCCGACGACGACGACCGTCTCGCCGAGGATCGACGCTCGATCGCCGTGACCCACGACGACTCGTGGCTCCCCGGATTCCCGCTGAAGATCCGGGCCAGCGGTGAGAGCCAGCCGGCGCTCGTCGATCTGCAGGGCACGGGCCGCCGGGACATCGTGTTCGGCGACACCGACGGGTTCGTGCACGCCATCGACCCGCAGTCCGGCGCCGAGCTCCCGGGATGGCCGGTGCACCTCCGCCCCGTGGACGTGATGCGTTCGCATCGCGGCGTCTCACCGGGCTACGAGCCCGTCGTCGGTGACGTCGCGGTCGGCACCATCGACCAGAACGGCCTGCAGCTGGTCGCGGTCACCTCGCTCACGGGCCGCGTCTACCTCTTCGGTCCGAAGGGCGAGCTCGAGAAGGGCTTCCCCATCCTGCTGGACAAGGACGTGCAGCCGCCTCCGATCCCCCGGCCGGCGTTGCGCTTCACGCGTCTCCCCGCCGTCGGGTCGGTTGCCGGACCGGTGCTCTTCGACCTCGGCGGCAGCAAGCGTCTCGAGATCATCCAGGTCGGGTGGGACGGCTACATCCACGTGTTCGAGAGCAACGGCACCGACTTCCCCGGGTGGCCGGTCAAGGTGCAGATGCCGTCGGGCTACAGCCCGCCGCCGGGGCTCCAGTTCGTGAACGACCAGAAGCTCGAGACGCCGCCGGCCATCGGCTACCTGCAGGGCCCGACCCAGGGTCCGGACGTCGTCCTGCGGCCGCAGTACACCGAGACGCCGGACGAGGGCCTGCAGCCCGGGGGAGCGGGCTACGTGTTCGCGTACGGCGCGGACGGCTCGCTGCTCCCAGGCTGGCCGGCGCGGATGCAGGGCACGGTCGAGTACTACGGGTCGGCGCAGGAGTTCGTCACCGAGGGCAGCGCCGCGCCGGTCACGGCGGACATCACCGGCACCGGGGTGGGCCCCGACATGGTGGCGGTCGGTCCGGTGCTCTCGCCGCCCTACCTCATCGACGGAGCCGGCCAGATCCAGTCGACGTACGGCGCGACGCCCTCGTGGCCGCCGTCCGCCGGCGCCGACATCCCGGTCGCGTTCACCACCTCGGGGGCGTTCGGCAAGGTCGACGGGGCGCTGACATTCGCCCAGGCCGAGACGGGTTCGGCGACGCTCGCCACCGCCCTGCTCCAGTCGAACAGCGGCGTCGACGTCAAGGAGTTCGAGGGTGCATATGCGGCGACGGGCGGGTCTGCGCGTCCGGGCTTCCCGACAGCCCGACAGGGCATCGACTTCCTCGGCCAGCCGATCTTCGTGGACGTCACCGGCGACGGCGGCGCCGAGATCATCGACGGCGGCGATTCCAACGCCATCCACGCCTGGGACGGCACGGGGGCGATGGCCGCCGGGTTCCCGAAGTGGACGACCGGATGGACGGTCTTCTCGCCCTCCGCCGGCGACCTGCTGGGGACGGGAACGACCGATCTCGTCACCACCACCCGCGAGGGGTACCTCTTCGCGTGGGCCACTCCCGGCGATGCGTCGGCGAACACCGAGTGGTGGCGCGCCGGGCACGACGAGTGGAACACCGGCCGCTACGGCACGGTCACGACGCCGTAATATTTCCTCCGGTCTGTGTACGGTGCCGTACGGAGGGTACGAGTCCGGTGATGCCGGTCTCCGATCCCTCCACTGTCGTCGACCTCGAGTTCCGTCCGGAGCCCTCGGTCGTCCAGACCGCACGAGACGCCACGAACGTCGTCGCCGCGTTCATCTCCCCGTCCAAGCTCGACGACCTCCGGCTGCTCACGAGCGAGCTGGTGACCAACAGCGTGAAGCACGCGGGGCTGACCTCCGACGACTGGGTGAGGTTGAAGCTGATCCTTCGCGACGGGCGGGTCCACGTGGAGGTGCGAGATCCGGGGGCGGGCTTCGTCGTGCCCGACGCCCCCAGGCCGGGTGGTGTGTCCGGGTGGGGGCTCTACTTCCTGGACCGGATCGCGGATCGGTGGGGCATGACCCACGACCGCGACACGTGCGCCTGGTTCGAGCTCGACGTCGCGTAGCGGCGGTATCGTCGCGCGCATGACCCGACGGTTCGTCGCCGTCTGCTGCGCGCTCGCGCTCATTGGCTGCTGCGGCGGAGGCCGGCCTCCGGTGCGAGCCGGCGTCTACGCCGACCGCGTGTGCTCCGCGACGGCCGACTGGCTCCGGAAGGTGCAGTTGCGCGCTGGCACGGTCGCCGACGCCGTCTCGCCGGCCACCACTCCCGCGGAGGGCCGGGAGGTCCTGCGCCGGTACGTGGATGCCGTCGTCTCGGAAACTCGGACCGTGGTCGCCGCGGTCCGAGATGCCGGCGAGCCGGATGTGGCGGACGGGGCCGCGATCGCAGAGCACCTGGTGGGAGCGCTGGAGGCGGCGAGGGGAGCGTTGGAGGCCGCCGAGAAGGAGGTCGCATCGCTGCCCACCTCCAGCCGCACGGCGTTCACCGCCGCCGCGCAGGCTCTGGCATTGAGGATAGGAACCCGGGTTGGGGAGGTGGCCGTCGCGCTCCACCGGCTCTCGTCCACGGCGCTCGACCGGGCCTTCGAGGCCTCGAGGCCGTGCCGGTCCATCACGGCGACGGGCGCCTCCGGCTAGGTGTGGGTGTGACCCTAGGTGTGGGTGTGATCCTCGATCTCGAGCCGCTCCTTCAGGCCCGGCTGGAGCGCGCGGCTCAATGCCTCCCACTCCGACTCGGACATGGTGAGCGTCCCGCAGAAGATGAGGTGTCCCTCGTCGCCGGCCGCGACGTTGACCGTGACGGCAGTCTCGTTGCCCTTGAGTCTGGCCGGATATCGGCCGAGGATCGTGAATTTGAACCGGTGGTGCCGCATCAAGTGCGGAAGAGTACCCTCTTTCGAGCAGCCACCTGATCCGGAGGTCGAGGCATGGACACACGGGACAAGATCTACGTCGGCGGGGCCTGGATCCCGTCGACCGGCAGCGGTTCGATCGAGGTCGTGAACTCCTCCACGGAGGAGGTCATGGGCAGCATCCCCGAGGGCACGCCGGAGGACGTCGACAAGGCGGTCGCCGCAGCTCGCGAGGCGTTCGAGGGATGGGCAGAGACGTCGGTCGAGGATCGCTCGAAGTACCTGCAGCGCATCGCGGAGGGCCTGCAGGCTCGGATGGAGGACGTCGCCACGCTCATCGCGCAGGAGATGGGCATGCCGGTCCGCCTGGCGCAGCTCATCCAGGTGGGGCTGCCGCTCACCACGTTCATGTCGATGTCGCAGGTGCTGCAAGAGGTTCCGTTCGAGGAGCAGATCGGCAACTCGAAGGTCATCCGCGAGCCGGTTGGCGTGGTCGGCGCGATCACGCCGTGGAACTACCCGCTGCACCAGATCGCCGCCAAGGTCGCTCCGGCGCTGGCCGCCGGCTGCACGGTGGTGCTGAAGCCCTCGGAGGTGGCGCCGCTCAACGCGTTCGTGCTCGCCGACATCATCGATGAGGTGGGCCTGCCGCCGGGTGTCTTCAACCTCGTGAGCGGCACGGGCCCGGTCGTGGGCGAGGCCATCGCCTCCCATCCGGGCGTCGACATGATCTCGTTCACCGGGTCCACGCGGGCCGGACGTCGGGTCAGCGAGCTCGCGTCGGAGACCGTGAAGAAGGTGGCGCTCGAGCTCGGCGGCAAGTCGCCGAACGTCATCCTCGAGGACGCCGACCTCGAGAAGGCCGTCAAGGCCGGCATCGCGGATGCGTACCTCAACTCCGGACAGACCTGCAGCGCGCTCACCCGGATGCTCGTGCCGAAGTCCCGGCTCGAGGACGCGGAGCGCATCGCGGCTGAGGCCGCGGAGAGCTACCGCCCGGGCGATCCCTTCGATGCGGAGACCCGCCTCGGGCCGCTCGTCTCGGAGACGCAGCGCGAGCGCGTGCGCGGCTACATCCGCAAGGGCGTGGAGGAGGGCGCGAAGCTCGTCACCGGCGGGGAGGAGCAGCCGGACGGTCTCGACAAGGGGTTCTTCGTCCGTCCCACGGTCTTCTCCGGTGTCACGCCGCAGATGACCATCGCGCAGGAGGAGATCTTCGGTCCCGTGCTGTCGATCCTTCCGTACGACGACGAGGACGACGCCATCCGCATCGCCAACGACAGCATCTACGGGCTGTCGGGCGGGGTGTGGTCGGGGGATCCCGAGCATGCCACCAGCGTCGCCAGGAAGCTCCGGACCGGCCAGGTGGCCATCAACGGCGGGCAGTTCAACCCGCTGGCGCCGTTCGGCGGCTACAAGCAGTCCGGCCACGGGCGTGAGCTCGGGCGCTTCGGCATCGAGGAGTTCCTGACCGTCAAGTCGCTCCAGCTGTAGACGGTTGGCTGCCGGCGTCGTGGGCCGGGGCTTGTCCGCGGCCGTCGTCATCGCGATCGTGCTCCTCACCGTGGCGGCTCCGGCATCTGGCCGGGGGAGCACCCCGATCTGCGACGGCAAGTGGCGGGAGTACCCGTCGAACCTCGGCGCGCCCGGCAACGCCCTGCTGGGCGCCGAGGTGATCAACACGCACGACGCTTGGGCCGTGGGCTACCAGCAGCAGGGGCGTGCCCGCCAGCCGCTCATCGAGCGCTGGAACGGCACCGACTGGGGGGCGATCCAGGCCCCGTCCGTCGACAAGGGCTCGGCCCGCCTCGCGGACGTGGACGCGATCACGGCCTCGGACGCATGGGCGGTGGGCCGGACGAACCACGGAGGATCGCTCGGGACGTTCGTGGCGCACTGGGAGGGATCGGCGTGGTCACGGATGCCGGCCCCGTCGCCCCCGCAGTCCGAGTTGAACTCGGTGAGCATGGCCGCATCGGGCGACGTGTGGGCCGTCGGGACCGAGGCGGTGACGGGCCGCGTCGAGACGCTCGCCGAGCACTGGGACGGCACGCAGTGGTCGGTGGTGCCCACGCCGGATCCGGGCGCCCGCAGCGCGGGCCTGCTGTCCGTGAGCGCCACCTCCGGCACCTTCGCGATCGCGGTGGGATCGCGCGCTGCGGGCAACGGCAGCCTCACGCTGGTGGAGCAGTGGGACGGGACGTCCTGGAACTGGGTCCAGCCCAGCAGCTCCGGGATTCTCCGGGGTGTGTGGGCGCTGAAGGGGATCGAGGCGTGGGCCGCCGGGCCGCCCGCCCTGCACTGGGACGCCGGCACGTGGTCGGACACCACCCTCCCCGTCGGCCCCGTGTCGCTGTACGGCGTCTCCGGCCGCTCGGCCACCGGTGTGTGGGCCGTCGGCTCCAGGCCCGGCGGGGCGGGCGCCTCGACGGCGACCATCCTCCGCTGGAATGGCGATGCCTGGCTGAAGACGCCCAAGGTCCCGAGTCCGGGCGCCGGGAAGAACGAGCTCCTCGGTGTGGCGGCGTCCGAGCCCTTCGTGTGGACGGTCGGCTACACGACGGAAGGGGCCTTCCAGGAGGCCTTCATCCTCGGCGTCTGCTGAACGACTACGGCTGCTCCGGCACCACCACGGCCGACGGGTGCTTCGCGTCGTGGTACACGCTGAGCATGCCGCCCGCCTCGTTCGCGAACTGCGGCAGCGGCGGTGAGAGGTGCGGCGCGTCCGAGGGCGTGATCGAGATGCGCAGCGTGTCGCCCTTCGCCACGGTGGCCGCCGTGGGGAAGATCTCCACCCACACCTCGTAGATCGTCCCGGACTCGACCGGCAACATCGACTTCTTCGTGAACGGGTGATACGGCCGGATGATGAGTCCGTCGGACCTCACGGTCTTCGTCGGATCGAGGGCACGCAGGGACAGGACCTGCCACCCGGCGGAGAGCTGTGTCGAGTTGCTCCCGCCGGCCGAGACGTCCTCGACCCGCACGGTGAGGAAGGCGTCCTTCGCCGTGGTCGAGACGTAGAGGTGCGCGGCGATCGGGCCGGCCAGGTCGATGGGCGCGTCCTGCAGCGACAGGTCGTAGGCGATGCCGCTCTGGTCGTTCGCGGCGTTGTTCGTCTCGCACGGCGACCCCTTGCCGTCGCCCGCCGTCCACTGCACCGTCGAGCGGGTGCACGCGCCGGAAGCCGGGTTCCACGGAACCGCATCGGGCGCCTGCGTCTTCGGGGCGGTCAGCGTGAGCAGGCCGGGGTTCCCGGGAGCTGCGGGTCCCGACAGATAGAGCTGCCGGAAGCTCGCGTCGGGCGGCGGCCACGTCGACGTCGAGTCGAAAGCGTCGGCGCCGATGCGGAAGTAGGTCGCGGGCGCCAGGCCGCGGACGATGGGCATCGGTTTGCCGAGCATGTAGTGGTCGAACCACTGCAGCTCGAGCTGCTCGAGGGTCGGCAGGCCGTGGGCGGTGAGATCCGCGTCGCCCGTGAGCGAGGGATCGGTGTGGTACCAGGGCCCCATGAGGAGCCGGACCGGTACGCCCTGCTCCTGGAGCGTCTGGAACAGGAAGGGCTCTCCCCGCTGGAAGAGATCGAACCAGCCCCCGACGATGAACGTGGGGACGTGCACGCGGTCGATGACCTCGATGGGGGAGCGCGTCCGGTAGAAGGGCCCGTCGAACGCGTTCGTCCCGCCCGTGGTTCCGCTCGCCACGACGGGGGCCTGGAATCGCGTCACGTTGGCCACGTGCTGGGCGAGCACCTGGGCGGCTCCGGCCGGGTCCGTCGGGGCATACAGGGCGGGCACCGAGCTCGTCCCGGTCACGAGCCCCAGCCACGAGGGGATGAAGCTCGTGTTGACCTGGCCACCCGACACCGTGATGTCGCGGTAGGCGTCGGACATCGGCACGATCGGGAACATGGCCTTGATGGCCGGGTTCTGCGACGCGGCCGTGAAGAACTGGTTGATCGCCCCGTACGACGTGCCGAACAGGCCCACGTCGCCGTTCGACCACGGCTGCTTCGTGGTCCACGCCGCGAGCTCCCCGCCGTCCCGGTCCTCGCGGGCCCCGAACGAGTCCCAGTTCCCCTCGGAGGATCCCGTGCCGCGGACGTCGGCGATGACCTGCACGTAGCCGCGCTGCACGAGGAAGTCGCTCTCGAAGCTCAGCCCGGGGGAGTTCTTGTTGTACGGCGTCTGGGTGAGGATCACGGGGAAACGACCCTTCGCCGGGCTCCCGTCATCGTCCGCGGGACGGACGACGTTGGCGCGGAGCGTGACGCCGTCGCTCATCTCGATCGGCACGTCGCGGGTGGTCGAGATCCCGTACATGGCGGGGCGGACCTTGAACTCGGTCGCGTTGTGCTGCCCGGCCCGGGCCGCGATGGGAACGGCGAGGAGAACGAGCAGGGCGATGGTCAGTGAGATCGAGGAACGCCGGCGCACCGTTCCTGAACCTCCCCGGGTCCGTCACGCTGAAAACTTCCGGCGTGCGTCGTTCCCCGGAGTCCCGGGCGCCGATGCCTCGAACCGACGCTAGAGCTTGTGGCGGATGGCCTTCCCGGCGGTCCTGGCGACCGTCCCGAGCGCCTTGAGCTTCCCGCGCCACGTGGGTGCGGAGTACACCCCGGCGAGGCCCCGGAAGGCTTCGGTGGTGGGCCGGTCGTAGGGGTACCAGAAAAGGCGCTTCATCTTCGGCAGCGTGTTGCGCGTGACGTGGACCGGAACCGTGAACTCACGGATGCCGAGCTCGCCGTTCAGCCGGCCGTAGCCGGACTCGCCGACGCCGCCCCACACGGCCCACGGAGCCGCCGCCGCGATGGCGTGATCGTTGATCGACACCGTGCCGGCGCGCAGCCGGGCGGCGATGCGATCGCCGCGCCGTTTGTTGCTCGTCCACACGGAGGAGGTCAGGTTGAAGCCCTCGCGATTCGCCCGCTCGACGGCCTCGTCCTCGTCACGGACCCGGATCACCGGCAGGAGTGGGCCGAAGGTCTCCTCCTTGAAGATCGCCATCTCCTCGGAGCGGCCCTCCACGATGGTCGGAGGGTGATGCAGCCCCTCGCCGTTCGTGTCGGCCGGCCCGCCGGCGAGCACCTTCGCGCCGTGCTGCACCGCGTCCGCCACGTGCCGCTTCACGATGTCGAGCTGCCGCGGCACGGTCAGCGGGCCAAAGTCCTCTGCGGGAACCTGCTTCAGCTTCTCCACGAGCTTCGCCTCGAAGGCGTCGGCGATCGTCTCCGGCACGTACACGCGCTCGATGGCGGCGCACGTCTGCCCGCAGTTCAGGAACGCCCCCCACAGCACACCCGACGCGGCGGTGTCGAGGTGGGCGTCCTCACAGACGATGGCGGCGTCCTGGCCGCCGAGCTCCATGACGACCGGGGTGAGGTGCTTCGCGGCGGCCTCCGCGATGCGGCGACCGGTGCCGGGTGATCCGATGAAGCAGATCTTGTCGACCGGCGCGTCGACGAGGGCCGCACCGACCTCGCCCGCGCCCTGCACCACCGTGCACACGCCGGGCGGCAGGGGATCGAGGATCTCCTTGAGGCGTTCGCCCACGCCGGGTGTGGCCTCCGACGGCTTCAGCACCACCGCGTTGCCGGCGACGAGCGCCGGCGTGATGGCCATGAACGCGAGGAAGAACGGATAGTTCCACGGCGTGATGGCCCCGACCACGCCGAACGGTCGGAACTCGATGCGCGAGGACGTCCCCATGACCGGGCCGATGAAGCGTCCGACGTGCTCCGTCTTGAGTGCCTTCGCGGCGAGGCCCTCCAGGTACTGGATCGTGATCAGCGCCGGGAGGACGTCGTGGGAGAGGGCCTCGGCCCGCGGCTTGCCGTTCTCCGAGCTGATGGTCTCGACGATCCGGTCGAGGTTCTCGAAGATCCGATGCCGCACCTCCTTGAGGGAGGCGCCTCGCTGCTTGACGCTCAGGGCCCCCCACTCGGGGGCCGCCTTCCGGGCGTGCTCGACCGCCTCCCGAACCTCGTCCGGGGTGTTGGCCTGGACCTCACCCAGCACCTTCCCGGACGACGGATCCAGTGACTGCAGCCTCGGAATGTCGGGCCCCACCTGCGTCTTCGTCATGTCTCGCTCCTCGGGTCGGCTCATCAGCAAGCCTAGCGCGCCCGCCGGTCAAGCAGACCGCTGCTCCTCGTGCTGCTCGATCAACTCCTTCTTCTTGATCTTGCCGGTGCTCGTTCTCGGCATGTCGTCGATGACTTCGACCACCCTCGGCACCTTGAAGCTCGCGAGCTCCTTCTTGCAGACCTCCTTCACGCGGTCGGGCTCGACGCTGCCGCGGATGAACGCGGCCAGGACCTCGCCGTACTCCTCGTCCTTCAGGCCGACCACCGCGACGTCATCGACCCCTTCGATGCCGTCGATGACGTCCTCGATCTCCGCCGGGTACACGTTCTCGCCGCCCACCACGACCATCTCGTCGCCGCGGCCCTCCACGAAGAGCCGCCCTTCCTCGTCGACGTGGCCGACGTCACCGATCGACAGGTAGCCCTCGCGCTCGTCTGTCTCCTCGCCCGACGCGTACCCCTCGAACACGAGGTCGCTCTTGATGTAGAAGGTGCCCTGCTCGTCGGGTCCGACCCGCTTCCCCTCGGGCGAGTAGACGGCCACGTCCACGCCCGGCACGGGCTTGCCCGACGTCTCCGGCTCCGCCTCGATGTCCTCGGGCGTCGCGATCGCCACCCACCCGGCCTCCGTCGAGCCGTACAGGTCGTACAGCACGTCGCCGAACAGCTTCATGGCTTTCTTCCGGAGCTCCGGGCCCATGGCCGAGCCACTCGCCAGCACGATCCGAAGGTTCGACAGGCCGTGCTGGCGTTCCTGGTCGGACAGTGACAGGATCCTGCGGATCATCACCGGCACGAACGACGCCGCCGTGGCCCGATGCTCATCGATGAGCTCCAGCGACCCCTTCGGGTCGAACTTCTCCGGCAGCACGATCGTCGCGCCGACCGCTGCCCAGATCGTCATCGTGAGAAGGCCGAAGGAGTGGAACAGTGGCGCCGGACACATGATGACGTCGTCCTGCCGGTACGGCACCACCGCGAGCACCTGCAGGAAGGCGAATGCGGCTCGCCCCGACGCGCTTCGGCTCGCGGCCTTCGGCTTGCCGGTCGTCCCGCTGGTGTGGATGAGGATCTTGCCGCCGCCGCGGGCCCCCAACGGGAACGGCTGCGTCCCCGGCTGCTCCGAGAGCAGGGATTCGTAGTCGAAGCAGGTCTCGCCCATCGCCTCCTCGCCGACTGCCTCGCGAACCTGGTCGGCGTGCTTCGGATCGAAGATCAACGTGGCCGGCTCGCTGCGCTCGATGATCGTCCGGAGCTCGCGCGGCTTCGCCCATGTGTTGAGCGGCGCGATCTCGAACCCGAGCTTCTGGCACGCAATCATGGCCTCGACGGCCTCGCGTCCATTGCGCAGCAACGTTGCGACGCGATCACCCGGCTGGAGCTCCATGGCATCGAGCGCGTGGGCCAGCCGGTTGGCGCGGGAGTCGAGCTCGCGCCAGGTCAACGAGCCCTCCCGATCGATGAGCGCGGTCTCGCTCCCTCTTCCGGTCGCGTGGATCTGCGTCAGGATGCCGAACGAGGGGCCTCGTCCCAGGAGCCACGGCAGCGTGCCGACGGTGCCCGCAGCCGTCCGGGGCCCGAACGCGCCGGCGTCGAGGAGCCGCCCGAGCAGCTTCGGGTCGAGCAATCGCCCCATCTGCGCGATGCCCTCGCCGAGCTCACGAAGGGTCTTCAACGGATTGGGCGGCACGTCAGCCGCCGACGCGGGTGACGGCGTCGGCGCCGATGTCGCCGATGCGCTCGTAACCGGAGAGCGCTACCGTGAGGTCGAGCTCCGCCAGCAGCGAGCGGACCACGTGGCGAACGCCCTCCGCCCCGCCCAGCGCGAGGCCCCACACGTAGGGGCGGCCGACGAGCACCGCGCGGGCTCCGAGCGCGATGGCCTTGAAGATGTCGGCGCCGGTGCGGATCCCCGAATCGAGGAGCACGGGGAAGTCGGCCGGGACCGCCTTCACCACGCCGGGAAGCGCATCGAGCGTCGCGATCGAGCCGTCGACCTGCCGGCCGCCGTGATTCGACACGACGATGCCGTTCACGCCGTGGTCGACGGCCTTCTTCGCGTCCTTGCGGTGCACGATCCCCTTGAGCAGGATCGGGAGGTCCGTGAGGTCGCGCAGGAACGCGAGGTCCTCCCACTTGAGCGCCGGGTTCGGGAACACCGATCCCCACGCCATCACTGCGGCGGCAACGTCCTCCTCCGGCGGCTTCTCCAGGCGTGAGCGGAGCACGGGATCCTCGATGTAGTTGGCCACCCCTTCCATCAGCAGGAACGGCAGGTAGGCGTGCTGCAGGTCGCGGGGCCGCCACGCGAGGACCGTCGTGTCCAGGGTGACGACGATGGCCTCGTAGCCGGCCTTCTCCGCTCGTTGGACGAAGCTCGTGCAGAGCTCGGGATCGTTCGGCCAGTACAGCTGATACCAGCGCAGGACGTCGCCCATCGCTTCGGCGACCTGCTCCATCGTGCGGGAGGCCGCGGTGGAGAGCACGATCGGCACGCCGAGGGATGCCGCTCCCCTGGCGGTGGCGATCTCCGCCTCCTCGTGCACGATCGACTGCACGCCGACCGGCGCCAGCAGCACGGGCGCGGGCAGGTGTGTGCCGAAGATCTCGATCGAGAGGTCGCGCTCCGCCGCGCCCTTCAGCATGCGGGGGACGATCCG
Organism: Actinomycetota bacterium; assembly: GCA_046263085.1. Taxonomy (GTDB): domain Bacteria; phylum Actinomycetota; class UBA4738; order UBA4738; family JACQTL01; genus JBHELK01. The sequence goes on along the minus strand of JBHELK010000074.1, from coordinate 3,253 downwards.
CCACCGCCGGAACGCCTCGAGGTTCTCGCGGATGCTGTCCTCGGACCCCGCCCCGCCGGCGACGTAGTCGTAGGCCTCGGGCTTCAGCGTCTCCTTCGCCTTGGTCTCGAGCTCCCGGTACCCGACGGGGAAGGCCGGCTTCTGGCCGGACATCCCGGCCATGTAGATCTCGTACTGGTAGTTCGCGAACTGTTCGGCCATGCACCGGCGAGGCTACCCCGGGTACCCTTCGCCCGTCATGGGCCTCGTGGACGGCAGGGGCGCGGTGGTCACCGGCGCTGCGTCGGGGATCGGGCTCGCCACCGCCCGGCGGCTCGCGGTGGAAGGCGCTCGGCTCGCGGTCCTCGACCTCGACGAGGAGGCCGGGAAGCGCGCCGCCGGGGAGGTCGAGGGGTCCTACGTCCGCTGCGACGTGACCGATCCCGCCGATGTCGTGGAGGCATTCCGTCAGGCGCAGGAGCTGCTGGGACGCATCGACATCGCCCACCTGAACGCCGGGGTCGTGACCGCCCGCCGAGAGGTCGAGGACCTCGCGGACGAGGAGTATCTGCGTGTCATCGGAGTGAACGTCCACGGCGTCGTGTTCGGCGTGCGTGAGGCGATCCGGGCCATGGATCGCGTGGGAGGCGGCACGATCGTCGCCACGGCCTCCATGGCCGGCCTGATCTCGTATCCCATCGACCCCATCTACGCGCTGACGAAGCACGCCGTGGTGGGGCTGGTGCGCGCCCTCGGGCCGCAGCTCGAGCCGAGGGGCATCAGGATCAACTGCGTCTGCCCCGGCATCACCGACACGCCGATGATCGGCGAGGCGCGCGAGACGCTGGCCCGCTCCGGCTTCCCGCTGATCACGCCGGAGGAGATCGCGGAGGGCGTGGTCCGGGCCATCACGAGCGACGGGACGGGCGAGGCGTGGGTCTGCCAGGCCGGACGCGAGCCGATGCGCTACGAGTTCCGGGGCGTGCCGGGCCCGCGGACGCCCGGGAAGGAGGGGATGGCTCCGCCCGATTTCCGGGCGTAGGCTCCCGCTGCTGGGCGTTGAGGAGGGTGTATGGATCCGAACGATCTGAAGACGCTGCCGCTGTTCGAGTCGCTCGACAGAAAGGACATCGATCGGCTCTCACGCTGGGCCGACGAGGTGCAGGTCGAGGCGGGCAAGCACATCGTCGACGAGGGCCGGTTCGCGTACGAGTTCTTCGTGATCATCGATGGGGAGGCGGATGTCGTTCGTGGCGACGACCACCTCAGGGACCTGGGGCCCGGCGACTTCTTCGGTGAGCTCGCGCTCGTGGAGACCGACCGTCGGACCGCGAGCGTCGTCGCGAGGACACCGATGCGGCTCGTGGTGATGCTCGGACGCGATTTCAGGGACATGGAGCGGGAGATGCCGGCCGTCGCCGAGCAGATCAACCGGGCCATCGAGGAGCGCAGGAACCGGTAGGCGCTACCAGAGGAGGGGTGGGATCCCCGGATCCGCCTCCGGATACCGCCCTGGGCCCGCTCGGTTCACGTCGGCGTCGCTGATCCGGGCCAGGTAGTCCCTGGAGAACACAGCGGCGAACTCGGGCCGGTTCATCCGATCCCGGTCGACCGCCCCCGGTCTCACATATGAGCCGACGTTGTCGCGATACCGGTAGTCGCGCAGGAACGCCGCGATCTCGTCGAGGGTGATGCCCGCGTCCCACAACGCGCTGCGGTTGACGTAGACCTCGCTCGGCCAGACGGCCTGCACGAGACCGAAGATCGACTTGCCGAACGCGCGCTCGACGTCGGTCTGGAGCTGGATGGGGTCGAGGCGGACGCCGCCGACCTCCTCGACCAGCGGGCACTGCCCGTGATCGGCCGTGACGATGAGCACGTATTCGCCGGGGTTGAACCGCCGTTCGAGAAGCGTGACGAGGCGGCCGAGCTCGTCGTCGACCGCGCGGATGACGCGCGCCTCCTGGTCGTGGAGGAAGTTGTAGACGTGCCCGGTGTAGTCCGGCATCTTGTAGTTGACGTAGAGCAGGCTCGTCGGGTCGCCGCCTCGCCCCAGGGGCTCGTTGTCGAAGAGGCTCGCGATCACGTCCCCCTGGTAGCGCACGATGGGCTCCGAGCAGCAGAGGTTGCGTCCGGCCTTCGACAGCAGGTCCTCCTGGCCGAACGACTGGAGGTGCGAACGGAGGGTCTCCTGCGTGGGGATGCCGGCGGGCATCCGGTACAGGTCCGGATTCTGTGGCTGCCAGTCCTTCGTGACGTCCTCGTCGAAGTAGATGGCCACCGGTTTCGAGCCGCGAGGCTGCCGGTCGCCGTGGCCGATCATGCCGAGGTGCCAGATCTGGTACCCGATCTCGCCGATCCATGCGCGGTGATCGGTGTGCTCCGCCCAGGCTTCGCTCACGGTCGGGGCCAGGACGAACGAGGGGTCGGCGTGCCCGATGTCGCCGTAGGCCTTCGCGACGGCGCCCTTGTAGCGAACGTTATGCCCCGAGATCCCATGGCGCCGCGGGAACTCGCCGGTCCCGATCGTGGCGTGCGCGCAGGCGGTGACGGTTGGAAAGGAACCCATGAACCCGTTGCGGTACACGACCGACCTCGCCATGAGCCGCTTGAGGTTCGGCCACTCGTCCTTCCAGTGCGAGTAGACGTTCCAGCCGCCGCCGTCGATCACGAACGTCACGATGACCTTCGGCGGGATTCCGGCGGGCGTGACGCCGGGGAGCACGTTGCCGTCCTTCGTCGGGAAGTCCATGCCCAGGAACGCGGCGGTGGTGGGTGCGAGGTCGGCCAGCGTGACCTCGTCGTTGCGCGTCTCGTTGCCCGAGACGATCCCGGGCGCGTAGACGGTGATGGGCACGCGGTCGAGGTACCCCCAGGTCATGGCGTGGCTGCTCCGCGGGTCCCGCGGCGCGAGCTCGAGCGACTCGTTGGGGTAGTTCGAGGTGTTCCACGGCTCCAGCACGAGCTGCAGGTCGCCCGAACGGGTTGGATGGAAGCCGCGTCGGATCCGGAGCATCGCGTCGGATCCCACCGCGCGGGCCATGTGGTCGAGGTCGGGGCCGGGATCGGTCCGCGAGGTGCGCAGCGCGACGCGGCCCGCGGTCGAGCCGGCGGCCACCGCCCCGATGCCGGCCGACGCGGCGCCGAGGATGAAACGGCGCCTGCTCTCGTCGGGCTCGGTGTGGGGTTGCGTGCCGGTGATCCATGCCAGGCGCATCCCGACGGCGAGGAGGAGGAGGCCGGCGATGACGCTGACGACGAGGCTGCCGACGAA